>CAZPCM010000168.1:0-5485 GCA_964585085.1 uncultured Propionibacteriaceae bacterium | reverse complement strand
TGTCCCCGCCACGATCTTCATCGCCGCGTCGATGTCGTTGGCGTTGAGGTCGGGCATCTTGGTGGTGGCGATCGCGCGAACCTGGTCGGAGGTCAGCTTGCCCACCTTGTCCTTGTGCGGACGGGCAGAGCCGCTCTTGAGCCCGGCGGCCTTCTTGATCAGTTCCGCTGCCGGCGGGGTCTTGGTCACGAAGGTGAACGTCCGGTCCTCGTAGATCGTGATCTCGACCGGGATGATCGTGCCGCGCATGGATTCGGTCTCGGCGTTGTAGCGCTTGACGAATTCCATGATGTTCACGCCGTGCGGACCGAGGGCCGTGCCGACCGGCGGTGCAGGGGTGGCCGCGCCGGCGTTCAAGGCGATCTTGACGATCTTGGCGACCTTTTTCTTGGGAGGCATCTTGGGTCCTTTGTGTTGATTGTGGTCACGGGCGGCCCGGAAGGCCGTCCGCCAGGCGACGGCCTAGACCTTCTGGATCTGACCGAACGTGAGGTCGACCGGAGTCTCCCGGCCGAGGATCTCGACCAACGCCTTCAGGCGTTGGCTGTTCGCGTTGATCTCGGTGATGGTCGCGTGGACTCCAGAGAACGGTCCGTGGACCACCATGACGGAGTCGCCGATCCGGAAGTCGGCGATCTCAACCTTCTTCTTGCGCCGGGCCTGCGAACCACTGGCCGCTGCAGCGGCACGCGCGAGCCAGGCTGGGGCAAGCATCTTTTCGACCTCATCGAGGCTGAGCGGCACCGGCGCGTTGGCGTGTGCCACGAAGCCCGTCACCGAAGGTGTGTGCCGCACGGCGGCCCAGGACGCGTCGGTGAGCTCCATCCGCACCAGTACGTAGCCGGGCAGCACCGTCCTGGTCACCGACTTGCGCGCCCCGTTGCGGGTCTCGATGACCTCTTCGGTCGGCACGATGGACTCGAAGATGAAGTCCTCCATACCGAGGGTCTTGACCCGGTTGTCGAGGTTCTGCTTCACCCGGTTCTCCATGCCGGAGTAGGTGTGGATGACGTACCAGTCACCGACCTGGCTGCGCAGATGAGCCCTGAGGTCGGCCAGCGCAGCCTCCTCGTCGGCGTCGAGTTGCTCCTCGGTCTCGGGCTCTGGTTCGGGCTCACCGAGGTCGAGGAGCAGATCGTCCTCGCGCGCCTCCAGATCGTCGCCGAAGTCGAGATTGAGCTCCAGATCCTCGCTGGTGGTCTCCGGCAGGCCGAGGTCGATCTGGATCTCCTCGGACTCGATCCGTCCGAAGTCGTCTGCGTCGTCGTTCGGGCTCGTCGCAATGGTGTCGGTCACAGCTTGTCTCGCTTCCTTGTGGCTCAGCCGAAGATCCTCAGCAACGCCCAACCGAAGGCGAGGTCGAGCGCGCTGACGATACCGATGACGATCAGCACGAACACCAGGACGACGACGAAGTACTGCTGGAGTTGGCTCATGGTGGGCCAGACGACCTTGCGCAACTCGCCGACCGACTCCTTGACGAACTGGACCGGCGTGGTCCGCTGCTTGCCGGAGTCGGCGGCCTTCCGGTCGCGCTTGGGCGTGGCTACGCCCTTCTTCGCCACCGGCTCGGGCTTGGTGCGGAGCTTGGGACGGTTGCTGGCCGCAACCATCGCCACCGCTTCGGCCTCGCTGAGCTGGCTGAGGTCGATCACGGCGTCCTGATCGTCGGCTCCCGGCTCGAGTTCCTCGGCCTCGGTCTCATCCGCGGCCACCACATAGGGCTCAGGCTCGACGAGGTCGGCGTTGGCAAGAAGCTCACCGGGGACGTCGGCCGAAGCCTTGTCCTCAACGTCTGCCACAGGGCCGTCCTTCACATCGATCGTGCGGTGGGATCAGGCCGACCCACGACGCGCCGGCCCAGCAGGGCAAGAGGGACTTGAACCCCCAACCTGCGGTTTTGGAGACCGCTGCTCTGCCAATTGAGCTATTGCCCTAGGGTGGTGACCCCCCGCACTGCGCCTTGTGGGCGCGGCTGACTACGGTGGGATTCACCAAGACGGTAAGTGTACGTGTTTTGCTCAGGAGAGTCGAACCGGGCGCCTCAGCCTTCCAGGAGTTGTTCGCAGGCCGCCAGCAGCACACACGTGACCAGGGCGTCCATCGCGGCTGTCAGGTCGGACTCGGTCGGGAAGGACGGCGCGATCCGGATGTTGCGGTCCCTGGGATCGCGACCGAGGGGGAACGCCGAGCCGGCCGGGGTGAGCGCGACTCCGGCCGCCTTGGCCAAGGCCACGACTCGGGTGGCAGTGCCGTCGGGCACGTCGAGACTGACGAAGTACCCGCCGCGCGGGTGCGTCCAGCTCGCCACCCCGAGGTCGCCCAACCTGGTCGCGAGGACGTCCTCCACGATGGCGAACTTGGGGGCCAACAGGTCCCGATGGCGGCGCATGAGGGCTCGGACGCCGTCGGCGTCACCGAAGTGACGGGCGTGCCGCAGCTGATTCAGCTTGTCGGGGCCGATCGACCGCTTCGCCACATGGCCCAGGTACCAGGCGATGTTGGCCGGCGAACTGGCCAGGAACGCCACCCCCGCGCCGGCGTAGCTGACCTTGGAGGTCGACGCGAACTGCCAGACACGGTCCGGGTGCCCGGCTTCGACCGCCATGCCCAGAACGTCCAGCACCGCCGGCTCCTCGTCGCACAGGTGGTGCAGCGCGTAGGCGTTGTCCCACCAGATCCGGAAGTCCGGCGCCGCGTCCATCTCCAGCAGGCCCCGGGTGGTGGCCTCGTCGTAGATCGCGCCGGTCGGGTTGGCGTAGGTCGGCACCACCCACATGCCCCTGATGGAGGGGTCGGCGGCCACGAGCGCCGCGACTTCGGCGACGTCGGGACCGTTGTCGCCCAGCGGCACGGGAATCATCTCGATGCCCATCTCGGCACAGATGGCGAAGTGCCGGTCGTACCCCGGCGTCGGACAGACGAACTTCACCTGCTCCCCGAACCAGGGCTTGCTCCCTCCGGGGAGCCCGTACAGCATGGCGAAGGCGACCGTGTCGTGCATCAGGGCCAGTGAGGAGTTGTCCTGGGCCAGCAATTGCGGCACCGGAACCCGGAGCAGGTCGGCGAAGATCTGCCGCAGTTCCACAAGTCCGGCCTGGCCGCCGTAGTTGCGGCAGTCCGTTCCCGACGCGTCGGTGAACCCGGCACGCCCCGGCAGGGTCAGGAGATCGTCGGAGAGGTCGAGTTGTGCCGACGAGGGCTTGCCCCGGGTCAGGTCCAACGACAGGCCCTGCGCGCACAAAGCGTCGTAGGCGGCGCTCTGCTCGGCGTGGAAGGCGACCAGGTCGGCGTGGGTCAGGTCCGTCAGGCTCATGCGACCCATCTTGTCAGGCCCCACGGGTCGGCCCGGAACTTCTCAGCCGACACTCAGTCCAGTGAGCACCCCACCAGGACCGGTTCGGGCACCAGCCGGACCCCGAACGCCGTCTGCACTCCGTCCCGGATCTCCCGGGCCAGCGACAGCAGATCGGCCGCGGTCGCCCCGCCGCGGTTCGTGATCGCCAGGGTGTGCCGCGTGGACAGGGTCGCCGGCGGCGTCCCGTACCCCTTGCCGAAACCGGCGTGCTCGATCAGCCAGGCCGCGCTGGATTTCACGGTTCCGTTCGGAAGGGGGTAGCGAGGGGCCCCCGCCGGCAGGACGGCCGCCTGTTCGGCGCTCAGGATCGGGTTGGTGAAGAAGCTGCCGGCACTCCAGGTGTCGTGGTCATCGGGGTCCAGGACCATGCCCTTGCGTCGCCGCAGGGCCAGGACCGCGTCTCGGACCTGCGCCATCGGCGCGCGCGAGCCCGGCTCGACGCCGAGGGCGTGGGCGAGCTCTCCGTAACGGATCGGGGCGGACAACTCCCCCAAGGCGAACTGGAAGGTGACCGTCAGCACCACCCACCGACCCGGCTGGGCCTTGAAGCGGGAGGTCCGGTAGCCGAAGCCGCACTCGACTGCGCTGAACGTGGTGATCCGGCGCTCCTGGCGATCCCAGGTACGAACCCGGGCAATGGTCTGTCCGACCTCCTGGCCGTAGGCGCCGACGTTCTGGATGGGTGTCGATCCGACCAGGCCCGGGATCCCCGAGAGCGCCTCGATTCCCACCCAGCCGCGCCGAACCGCCTCGTCCACCAACGCGTCCCAGGGCACCCCGGCCTCGACGGTGATGAAGGCTCCCGAGCAGGCCAGCACATCGGCATCGGCGATACCGCGCGACGCGACCTGGACGACGGTGCCGTCGAAGCCCGAATCGGCGACCAGCAGGTTCGACCCGCCGCCCAGCACCAGAACAGGCTCAGCGGAGCGGTCGGCTTGGTCGACGGCCTTCACGAGCTCCTCGGCCGTGCGGGCCACCACCCACGCCCGAGCCGGTCCGCCGACCCGGAACGTGGTGTGGTCGGCCAGGAGGTCAGCCAACGAACACCTCGGCGGTCGCCGAGCCCAGCACCTTGGTGCCGCCGAACAGGGCCTCGACGCTGACGGTGGCGATCCCGTCGGCGATCTTCGTGACGGTCCCGCTGAACTCAACCCCCGATCCCGTGTCGTCGTCGGGAACGGTCACGGGCTTGGTGAACCGGACGTGGTAGGAGCGCACCCGGCCCGGGTCTCCGATCCAGTCGGTGACCACGCGCAGCGCCGTTCCCATCGTGAGCATCCCGTGCGCGATCACAGACGGCAGGCCCAACTCGGCAGCCTTGCGATCCGACCAGTGGATGGGGTTGAAGTCGGTGGAGGCTCCGGCATAGCGGACCAGGTCGGCGCGGGTGAAGGACACCGACAGCGTCGGCAGGACTGTCCCAGGCTCGATGGTGCTCATGCTGCCTCCTCCGCGGCGGTGTGCATCAGGGTGGAGACGGCGGTGCAGACCGCTTCGCCGTCGACGGTGGCCAACTCCACCGCGATGGTGATGATGGCGGTGGCCGCTCGAGTCCGCACCTTCTCGATGGTGAGCACGGCGGTGACCTCGTCGCCGGCCCGCAGCGGCCGGGTCCAGGTGAACCGCTGGTCCACGTGCACCGTGCGGCTCAGGGACAGCCCCAGCTCGGGATCGTCGAACATCGCCCCCCAGGCGGCCGAGGAGAGCACGACGGCGAAGGTCGGCGGAGCGATCGGATCGGTGCCGGCGTAAGCCGGGTTGGCGGCATCACCGAGGGCGGCGGCGAACTCGGCGATCTTCGCGCGGCTCACCTGATAGGCCGGAGTGGCGGGATAGGTCTTCCCGACGTGGGTTTCGCTGATCGGCATGGCGCTCAGGCTACCTTCCGTCACCGCGTCCCGCCGGGAACCAGGAAACGACGAAGCCGCCCGCCTGGTGGCGGACGGCTCCTGGGCTGACTGACCTCAGCGGGTTTCGCGGTGTGCGGTGTGAACGTGGCACTTGGGGCAGAACTTCTTCAGCTCCAGGCGATCGGGATCGTTGCGCCGGTTCTTCTTGGTGATGTAGTTGCGCTCCTTGCACTGAGTGCATGCCAAGGTGATCTTCGGCCGGATATCGGCTTGC
>CAZPCM010000167.1:0-5540 GCA_964585085.1 uncultured Propionibacteriaceae bacterium | reverse complement strand
CGGTGTCGTTGATGACCAGCTCGGCCACGCCCGCCTCGAGCAGTGCCTGCGCCACCGCGCTGCCGGCACCACCGGCACCCACCAGCAGCGCGCGAGCACCCTGATGCCGGGCACCCTGGTCGCGCTGGGCCTTCACGAAGGCCAGACCGTCCAGCATCTCGCCATGCCAGCCGCCGTCGGCATTGCGCCGCATCAGGCTCACTACGCCGAGTAGGCGGGCTCGCCGCGAACTGGTGGCGCAATGGCGGAACGCGTCGAACTTGTGCGGCATGGTGACCAGAATGCCGTCGACGTTCGGCATCGCCGACAACGCCTTCATCACCGTGTGCAGCTGACCGAGCGGAACTTGCATGGGGACGCAAATACCATCGAACGAGCGCCCCTCGAACCCTTGCGTCAGCCGGTGCACAGACTTCACGAAGGCGATCGGGTCGCCGATGAGGGGGAACAACCTGGTCGCGCCACTGTAGTCGTCGAGCATTCGCAGGCCCGGGTTCAGGCCCGCGCGGCCGCGCGGTCGTCCTGATCGGCGACGTGCTCCAGGACCATCCGCTGATCCGCATCCTGGGGCGCGGCGCTGCCGTCGACCCATACGTCGCCGGTGAACCGATCCGGCCGATTCTTCGCCGTTGATGCCTTCGGCACGACGTTCATCGGGTGTTCTCCCTCGTTGTGTCGGTGCTCATCGCTCCATCGGACGCCGGCTGGGGCCTGGCCGGCGCCGCCCAGCTCGCCAGCAGGTCCAGCCGGTGCTGGCTCGGCGAGCCGGGCTCGGCGGTGTAGATCAGGAACGAGAGGCCCGGTTCGGCGGTCAGCTCCATGCCCTCGTAGGTGAGGGTCAGGTCGCCGACCAGATGGTGGTGGAAGTTCTTGGTGCCGCTGCCGTGCCGACGGACGTCGTGCGCACCCCAGCGGGTGCGGAACGGCTCGCTGCGGGTGGACAGCTCGCCGATCAGGTCGTGCAGCTGCTTGTCGCGGGGGTCCCGTCCGGCCTCGGTGCGCAGGATGGCGACCGTGACGTCGGACGCCGCCTCCCAGTCCGGGTAGAACTCCCTGGCACGCTCGTCGAGGAAGCAGAACCGGGCCAGGTTGCCCCGGCCCGGCCCGTCGAAGACCTGATCGTAGAACGCCCGTCCGAGCAGATTGGTGGCCAGGACGTCCATCCGGCCGTTGCGGACGAACGCGGGGCCGTTGGTGATCGCGTCCAGGGCCCGGGTGAGGCTCTCGCGCGCCGCCCACGTCCTCGGCTTGCGCCGGCGGACCGGTTCGGCCGCGCCGTTGGCGACCCGGGCGAGGTCGAAGAGGTGCTCACGCTCGGCGTCGTCGAGCCGCAGGGCAGCGGCGACGGCGTTCAGCACCGAGTCGGAGACGCCCGCGATGCGGCCCCGCTCGATCCTGGCGTAGTACTCGATGCTCACATCGGCCAGCGCCGCGACCTCGCTGCGCCGCAGGCCCGGGACGCGCCGGTCGCCCGAGTGGGTGAGGCCGACCTGAGCGGGGCTGAGCTTCGCCCGCCGGGACATGAGGAACTCGCGCACCTCGCTCCTGTTGTCCATGGCCCCAACCGTAGGCGCAGCCGCCGTGATGAGGGACGCCCTGCCGGTACACCTCGGCGGAGTGCGCCGGGCTCGGCCGTCACCGCGACGACGCGTCGTCACCGGCCAGGACGTCGAGGTCGCGCACGGCGTAGCGGTGGTGCTCCCACTCCTCCTCGAGGATCGTGTGCAGACAGGAGAGCACCGTCTCGTCGTAGCCGGGGTCATGCGGGTTCCTTCGCGAAGCGAGCAGGTCGTCGCCGGTGACATCGTCCAGGAACTCGCGCACCATCCGCTGCCGGTCGGCCCGGGCCTGCAGCACCTGCTCGAAGCTCGGCGTCGTCACGGAGAACTCGGAACCGTCGTGGGCGGCGGTCTCCCCATCGTCATTCGGGAGTCCCGCCGGGTGATAGGGCCGCTCGCGCTGCAGGATCGCCTTCCCGAGCCAGGTGTCGGTGGCCATCACCAGATGGCGCAACGTCTGGGCGAACGACCACTCGTCCGCCACGCTCGCGTCGACCGTGCCGTCCGGCATGCTGTCCGCCCGCGCCAGGGTGGCGGCCCAGGCCACCTCGACCGCGTGCCAGGCCGCGCGCAGCCCGACCGGATCGTCGGCGGCGCGCAGCTCGCGTCCGGGGAAGCGCCGGTTCAGCTCCGCATCGACCAGGGGGACCACGTCCACCCCGTTCACCAGCAGGCTGCCGCCGCCCTCGAGTAGCCACGGCGAATCGAGCTCCATGCCGGCGATGTCGCTCCCCCGCACGACCACGTCGCCCAGGTCGCAGCCGATGAAGCGTGAGGATCGCAGCGTCCGGTTGGTGAAGGTCCGATGATGCAGCTGTTCCGGCTGTGTCTCCGTCATGCGGACACTCTGTCACGACGGTCTGAGCCGGCTCTGGTCAGACCTAGCCGGCACCCCATGCCCGCGGCACGCCGAGTCGCTGATCGCGATGGCCGACACCGAACGCCTCCCCTACGGCGGCGACTACCGCTGGACGCCGCCCCCGGCGGTCGCGGCCCAGGTCGCCTCGCTCGACGAGGGCTGGCGCCTCGACCGGCACGGGCCCTGGCGGGAACTCGCGGCCGCCAACGCGGCCAGGTTGTTGCGATCCGAATAGCCTCTGTCGCCGCTTCGGCCCGCCCGCGGGGCACCATGAACTCCCCCGGCGTGTCGTCCGTGGCGCGCCAACCGTGGGTGCGGCGTCCGGCACGAGGGACGCCCGGCCGGTACACCTCAGGACAGGGTCTCCCGGTACGGCGACTTTCCGGCTGTGATGGGAGGCGGTGATGGCTGCCGTGGCTCGGGTCCGCCATTCGACGTCCTAACGAAGGAGAAGCATCGTGACGCAACAGTCCAGCGCCGGTTGGACCGGCGGACGGAGGGCATTCGGCGACTTCGCGCCGGGTCTGGTGCACTACACCGATCGCGTCCTGTTCGATGAGGTCTGGGAACGCGAGGGTCTGTCCAAGCGGGACCGCAGCCTG
Source organism: uncultured Propionibacteriaceae bacterium (assembly GCA_964585085.1). Classification (GTDB taxonomy): domain Bacteria; phylum Actinomycetota; class Actinomycetes; order Propionibacteriales; family Propionibacteriaceae; genus Propionicimonas. Next base: position 2,520 of record CAZPCM010000167.1, on the reverse strand, counting down.
ATCACGGTGGCGGCGCTCACCGCGATGGGCAAGACCGAACAGCTGCAGTTCCACCTCGACTTCGCCCGCACCAACGGCGTTACCGAGGACGAGCTGAAGGAGGCCATCCTGCACCTCGCCTTCTACGCCGGCTGGCCCAACGGCATGGGCGCCATGACAGTCGCCAAGAACGTCTTCACCACGAAGGAGAACTGAACGCATGTACGGAGCCGTCATCCACTCCCCCGGCGACGTCCGCTACGAGCTGCGTGACGACCCGCGCATCGTCGAACCGACGGACGCGATCATCCGGCTCGCCGCCAGCTGCGTATGCGGATCGGACCTGTGGGACTACCGCGGCATCAACCCGGTGCACCGGCCGCGGCCGATGGGCCACGAGTACGTCGGAGTCGTCGAACAGCTCGGCGCCGAGGTGGCCACCATCGAGGTCGGCGACTTCGTGGTCGGTTCCTTCTTCGCCTCGGACAACACCTGCGCGATCTGCCGGGCCGGCTACCAGTCGCGGTGTGTCCAGGCCCAGCCGGTCGGCGCGGAGGGCGCCCAGGCCGAACTGCTGCGCGTCCCGCTGGCCGACGGCACCCTGGTGGCCACGCCCGGCCAGCCGGACGCCGACCTGATCCCATCGTTGCTGGCCGCCTCGGACGTGCTGGGCACCGGCTGGTTCGGTGCGGTCGCCGCCCAGGCCGGACCGGGCAAGACGGTTGCGGTGGTCGGGGACGGCGCGGTCGGACTGCTCGCCGTCCTGGCGGCCAAGCAGCTGGGCGCCGAACGAGTCATCGCTATGTCGCGGCATGAACCGCGACAGAGACTGGCCCTGGAGTTCGGTGCGACCGACATCGTCACAGAGCGCGGGGACGCGGGCGTGGCGAAGGTCAAGGCGCTCACCGACGGGCTCGGCGCCCATTCGGTGATCGAGGCCGTCGGCACCCAGGAGGCGATGATGCAGGCCATCCGCTCCACCCGGCACGGTGGTCACGTCGGCTTCGTGGGCGTCTCCCACGGCGTCGAGATTCCCGGCCGGGACCTGTTCTATGCGGAGATCCACCTGCATGGCGGCCCGGCCCCCGTACGTCGCTTCCTGCCCGACCTGATCGACCGTATCTGGCGAGGCGAGATCGACCCGGGCAAGGTCTTCGACCTGACCCTGCCGCTGTCGGAGGTGGCCGCGGGCTACCGGGCGATGGACGAGCGACGCGCGATCAAGGCGCTGTTGCAGCCGTGACGGCTCGCCGATCGGGGTCGTCCCGGCCGGCGGGTTGCCGCTTCAGATGTGTACCACCCGGGCGTCGCCACCGTCGCCGCCGATCCTCAGCGCAGGAGAGTGACCATGACTGACACCTCGGCCGTTCCCCGATCGAGCATGACCCGCTGGGCGACGCTGTTCTTCGCGGTCGCCGGCGGCACCGCGGTCGGCAACCTGTACTGGGCCCAGCCGCTGCTCGACACGATCGCCGGGTCGTTCGGCGTCACGAGTGACGCGGCCGGCCTCCTGATCACCGCCACCCAGGTCGGCTACGCCATCGGGGTGTTCTTCCTCGTTCCGTTGGGTGACATCGTGAACCGGAAGCGGGTGATTCCCGCCCTGATGGTGCTCAGCGCGATCTTCCTGGCAGCGACGGCGGTGGCGCCCGGCTTCTCGATCCTGCTCGTCACCCTCGCCCTGCTCGGCGTCAGCACCGTGTCGGGGCAGTTCCTGATGCCGCTCGCCGGGGATCTCGCCTCCGACGATCAACGCGGACGGGTGCTCGGCACGATCGCCTCGGGACTGATCCTGGGCATTCTGGTCGCTCGGACGATCAGCGGCATCGTCGCCGATCTCCTCGGCTGGCGGGCCATCTACCTCGGGGCCGCCGGCCTCATGCTCATCCTCGCCATCGGCATGGCGCGCTTCCTGCCGTCCCTGGAGCCCCGCGCCGCGGTCGGCTACAAGGCCCTTCTGGCGTCGGTTCTTCGCACGGTCGCGGACAGCGCCCGGGTCAGGGTCACGATCCTCATCGGCGCGTCGGTGATGAGCGTGTTCACGCTGTTCTGGACGGGGCTCACCTTCCTCCTGGCGAGCCCGCCATACGCGTACTCGACCTCGCAGATCGGGCTGGTCAGCCTAGTGGGCATCGTCGGCGCGGTGGCCGCCCAGCAGGTCGGCAAGCTCTTCGACCGGGGGCTGTCCCTCCCAGCGATCGGAGTGGGGCTGGTCGTCACCCTGGTCTCGCTGGGGATCTCGGGAGTCGGAGCGAACTCGATCGTGGTCGTCCTGATCTCGATCGTCCTGTTCTCCGTGGGCGTGCAGGCGGTGCAGGTCCTCATCCAGACCAGGATGCTGAGCATCGACCCAGGGGCGCGAAGTCGGCTCAACACGATCTTCGTGGTCGCGAACTTCATCGGTGGCGCCATCGGATCGGCCGTCGCCGGGGCACTGTGGCCGTTGGGCGGCTGGCCAGGGTTGATGATCGCGGCGGCCGTTCTCGTCGGACTCGCCCTGCTGGTCTGGCTGAGCCAACGCACGCGGCACCTCGCGGACTG
>CAZPCM010000166.1:0-5566 GCA_964585085.1 uncultured Propionibacteriaceae bacterium | reverse complement strand
CGCTCGTCGACCGGGCTGTCCGACCACCCGTCCCCCGCCAGCCAATCCGGCGCGGCACTTTGCCCCGGGTCGGCCGCCGGTGCGGGTTGAACGACAACCGGAGCGCCGCAGCGCGGGCAACTCCGGACGGTCGTGCGGAACTCATGCCCGCAGATCTGGCACTTCATCAAATCACCTTCGCAGTTCAGGTCTTTGGGGGCTCATCTTCCTGGAGCGTCAACGGACTCCAGCCGCAGGAGACGAGGGGCACGAGCGCGCAGCTCGCTGATGAACTGGTCCCTTGTCAGTTGACCCTGATCGCCGAGTTGCCAGCCAGAGCCGTTCCGGGCACACAGGACGCTGTCCTCCATGAGGCGATCTGCCGCCCCCAAGGCTATCGTCGCGTCCGATTCATCCAGCGTGTCGGCGACAAGTCCCGCCAGTTGATCGAAGATCGGCTTGTCCGCGGCGAGGGAACGGATGTCCAAGACGCCGACCGCCGGCGCAGTGACCAGAGTGCGCTGGCCCGCCGCACCAATCACGAACGTCGCCATCGACGCCTCTCCGCTGCCGACGGCGACGATTGAGACTACGCGCTGTGCGGTCAGGAGTCGCCTCGCGAGGGCGAGCACACTCGAGTCCGCCAAGGTCTCGCCCGGCTTGAGAACCGCGAGATCACGCGCGATCAATGACGCCAATCCCGCGGCTCGGATGTCGGTGGCGCACCGAGACTCGACAATCCCCCAGTCAGTTCGCACGCGCGGCCATTGCGCATCCTCACCCAACAGGAACTCCAACTCCGAGAATGCGAATTTCATCCTGACCTCCACTCCATCCATATCAGTCATCTGGTGAACAGTCCCGTAGCCCAGTCGCCCATCGCGTTGAAGAAGCCGGGCACACCCTCGTAGCGCTCAACCAGTTTCGAGGGATCACCCCCGACCTTCTCCAAACCGATGCTGACCGCCTCATCCTGGGTCGCCTTCCCCCACTCGGAGTTCCCGATCGCCTGGCCGATGGCGACGCCGGTGTCTGCCGCCGCCACGCACCAGCCGACCGGCGGTACCACGACCCCTACCGCGCTCACCCCGGCGTGGACAGCGTTGTACGCCGTGCCCAAGTAGTCACCCGACTGAGCTGACTGGTAGACGGAATTCATGTCGCCAGCCACCCCCAGGACTCCGCCTGCCTTACCAAGGAGATCCCCAGCCGGCCCGCTGAGCAGCGAACCTGCTCCATCGACGACACCCTTGACGGTGGTGAGATAGCCCTGTGGATCGTTTCCGTCGGCCGCAATCATGTAGAGGCCCGAAAGAAGCTCGGCGCCTCCGGTGACAGCCGAGAGCGGGCCTGTCACCTTCAGTTTCTCCAGATCACTCCCGGAGAGCCCAAGCGCGGACAATGCGCTCGGATTTGCCTTGGCCAAGGCCACCGCGTCAATGAAATCGAAGCCGGTCTGGGACAATTTGGAAACCGAGTCGGCACTGACGCCTGCGCGACGGAGCAGTTCAGCAGTATCGGTCGAGGGGCCGCCGTCAGCCCGGCCGACGCCTGCTGATCCGTCTCTCCGACCCAGCCCCCCGCCACCGAAGTCGGCGCTCGCCTGTTCCTGCTCGTCGGCGTGCTTCGTGAGCACGCCCGCAATTCCTTCCAAGGCGCCGACCAGTGACTTCAGGGACGGCGCCAGTGCGGACTGCCATTCCTGGTGGAACTGGACGGAATCATGTCCCAGCCAGATTTGCGCGTCCATCAGCCGCGAAACCGGCTCCACCACGCTGCTCATGAGCCGGTCAGCCGATTGATTCATCGCTGAGGAGAGCTGGCGCAACTCCTCAACCGAGGCTCCGATGAAAACCATGTACGACTCCCTGGAAGATCAGCTTTCCAGGGCGGGGATGAGCCCGCCCTGGACGTGGGTCAAACGCGGTCAGGCCGAAGCGTTCTGCTGCTCGGTGACGTTGGTCCGGGCCGTCCCTGCAGTCGTCCGCAGAGCTTGGGCGACAGTGCGCAATTGGTTCACGTGAGTGCCCGACCACTCATCACGGAAGCGAGTGGCATCAGTGCCCTGCCACGGGGTGTGGCCGAGCTGTGCGGTCAGTGTCGTAACGATCGTTTCGATTTCCTCTGCCTTGGCATCCAACTGCCTGGCCAAATCGAGCACCAGTGCGGGATCCATCCCCAACATTCCTGGGACCTGGCTCATTCCATTTCTCCCTTCTTGGAGGTCTCCCCCCGTTCATTGTCTCCAACTGGAGTCTATTAGCCGCCCCGCGCGGTGCCCATGGGAACCTCGTCCCATCAAGAGTCTGGGATACCATTCACTGCGCACGGGGTATCTGGACCTTGAAAGCCTGACCGCCGTGAACCCAGAAGCCACGTCCTGGGATGGGCGGCGCCTTGCGGAAACGCGGCAGGGTGGTGCGCAGTACGGTGTCGCCGTCGGAGGGGTCCGGGTTCAGCATCAACCCGGTCCGGGCATTGCGGATCTCCATCAGCAGGGGCCACGAGCTGTTCCACGTGCTTGCCTCGCCTTCGGCGACCACGAAATGGTCGTTGGCCCGCGCGGCCTTCACCACCGTTGTCAACAGCGACTCGACACGGCTGGACAGGAACTCGGGATAGGACTCGATAAACACGGCGATACTCGGCGTTCCCTGCCGGTTCTCCGCTCCGACAATCGGGCTGACCAACCCCAGGATCTTCTCGCACGCGTCGACGCCGGTAGCACTGTCGCTCCAGACGTCCAAACCCGACAGTGGCGATCTGCGAGAGGCCAGGTGGACGATCCGGAGGTCCGGCCGCCAGGCACGCAGGGACCGGGCCAGCCACAGCATGGCGTTCGTCCGGCCCGATTGCTGCGGACCCCAGATCAGGGCTGCACCGAGCGGGCTGAACGGAACCGGGGCCAGCGTCTCGTCCGCCAGGCCCAGGACCGGCAGGTCACGCACGTGGCTGGGCATGCCGGCGGCCGGCACCTCCTTGGGAAGCGAGCCGATGGCCTGCGGACGGGGCGACTCGATCGTGCGGAGCCAATCCGCCAGTTGCTCGATCAGACGGGACTGGGCGGCGACGTTGACGTTGTCGCCGAGGATAGCCAACTGCAACTCCTGCGGTCGCCCGACCTGCATGGTCCTGCCTGGTGGCGATGTCGCGGCCAGCACGTCGCGAGGCAAGCCGAGGTAGCGGTAGCCGTCGTCGTCGGTCTGGCGCAACACGACCTTGCGCTGGAAGGACGACGCCAGAGACGCCGGCAACGCCGCGGGCCGGTCTGCAGTGAGGGCGAAGTGAATGCCCACCCCCCGTCCGTCCACGAGCAGTTGCTGGAAGATGGCGAAGATGGCCAACCGGTCCGTGGAGCCCTCGTACTCGGCCTTGAAGGCACCGATGCCGTCGATCAGCACGAGGATTCGAGGCTCGCTGGTACGGCCCGAGTTGCGGCGGTACTCGGTGATCGTGGTTGCTTTGGCCAACCGGTATCGGGCGGAGCGCTCGTCGGCCTCCGAGCGGAGCCACCGGAACAATCGCGCGATCCTCTCGTCATCGCTGCCGTCGATGATCGATCCGACGTTCGGCAGCGGCTCCAGCAACGACAGCCCTCCGCCGGCGAAGTCGAGGCCGTACACGTGCACGCCGCCCGAGCGAGGCGTGATCGATGCTGCAATCGCGAGGGAGCGCAGAGCCGTCGTCTTTCCGGATCCTCCGGCGCCGTAGTAGGCGATGTTGCCCTCGGCGTCGGGGAAGAAGTACTCAGCGCGCTGGTCCTGATTCTCTGGATCGTCCATGACGCCCAGCACCAGTTCGGCGTCCCGGCGCTGTTCCAGCTTGCTCAGGTCGTAAACGTCGGCCAGACCCTCGAGCCAGGGCCGCCGCGGCTTCGGAATCGCTGATGCCGAAGCCGCCGCCGAGATCGTGGAGACGAGACGCTCGATGTCGGTTCGCACGTCATCGAGGTTGGTGGTGCGCTCGGGGACTCGCCACGGCAGGCCACCGCCGAAGTTCATCTCCGCCACGTCGACCGGCGCGGCCAGCGGTTTCTGAGGGGTCTTCGCACCCGGGTAGCCCGACTGGAACTGGACGATGCGTCCGGGGCCGGTCTTCGCGGCACCGCGTCCGGGAGTGCCGGGATCGAAGAACGCGGCCGTCTTCTCGCCCAGGACGTCCTGCGAATCGTGCTCGTCGGCCATGCGCAGGGCCACGCGCAGGTTCGTGTTGGCGCGCAGGTTGTCCTTGATCACGCCGGCGGGACGTTGGGTGGCCAGGATCAGGTGCAGACCCAATGACCGCCCACGCTGCGCCACGTCCACCACTCCGTCGACGAACTCGGGAACCTCGCCCACCAGCGCGGCGAACTCATCGACGACGATGACCAGGCTGGGTGGGCATTCCGGATCGCCCCTCTTCTCCAGTTCGGCCAGGTCTTTGGCGCCCTTGTCGTTCAGCAGATGCTCGCGATGGCGCAGCTCGGCTCGCAGACTGGTCAGCGCGCGACGCACCAGGTAGGGGGTCAGGTCGGTCACGATACCGACGAAGTGCGGCAGTTCGACGCACTTGGCGAACGCCGAGCCACCCTTGTAGTCCACGAAGAGGAAGGTCACCCGATCCGGCGAATGTGCCGCTGCCAGACCCAGCACCCACGCCTGCAGGAACTCCGACTTGCCCGACCCGGTCGTGCCGCCGACAAGCGCGTGCGGACCCTGCGTCCGAAGGTCGAGGGTGAAGGGCTCCGTGCCGGCATGGCCAACCAGGGCTCGCAGGCTGACAGGGTGCTTCAGGGACTGGGCCCGTGCCCCTTCGCGACGGTCGATGATCGACTGGTTCTCCCGCCACCGTGCCACGACGGCCTCAGGGCTGGTCGCGACATCCTGCCCGGTCAGGCTGACCAGGGTCACCGACTTCGGCAGGTCCGAGGCATCGTCTGCCGGTACGCCGGCATCCAGCACCGGAGAGAGAATCCGGCCGAGGCGCTCGGCATTGGCCGCTGCGATGGACTCCACCGCGACCGGCACCACGGTGTCGCCCTGCCTCACCAGTCCCACCCGCGACCCGGACGTGCCCACCTCCAGGAACACCCGGCAGGTGGCCGGGATGGCGGCGCGCTGCGCGGCGCACCAGATCATGTGCACACCCACGTCCGGACCCCGCTCGGCGACTCTGGTGAGCCGCGCGAGATCCACCAAAGGGTCGTCGACGAGCACCACGACGCTGGGCAGCACCGGCGGCTCGATCCGCTCATCCCTCTCCAGGGGGCCACGAGGCTTCGGGGCTTTGCCTGCCTCTGCCCGCTGGTCGACCAACTCCTCCAACTGCGAGAGCAGCTGCCCACCGGTCGCCGGATCGGACGCCAGGTGGAGACCCGCCAGGGGGGAATGGGGAGATGAGGTGTGCGGCGTCCAACGCAGCCAGTCCCAGCGCGCCAGGCCTGCGCCTGAGGTCAGGCAGGCGACCACGACCTCGGCGGGCGAGTGCATGCAGATCAGTTGGACCAGGACCCCCCGGGCCACACCGTCGAGCACGTCGCGTGGACCGCAGAGCCCGAGCGCGCCGTAGGAACGAAGGTCGGCCACGATCGGGGCGTCCCGGAGCACGG
>CAZPCM010000165.1:0-5584 GCA_964585085.1 uncultured Propionibacteriaceae bacterium | reverse complement strand
ATCAACGTCAACGACTCGGTCACCAAGAGCAAGTTCGACAACCGCTACGGCATCCGGCACTCCCTCATCGACGGGATCAACCGGGGGACCGACGTCCTCATCGGCGGCAAGGTCGCGGTGGTGTGCGGCTACGGCGACGTGGGCAAGGGCTGCGTCCAGGCGCTGACCGGCCAGGGCGCCCGGGTGATCGTGACCGAGGTGGATCCGATCTGCGCGCTCCAGGCCACGATGGACGGCCACCAGGTCGCCACCCTCGACGACGTGGTCGACTTCGCCGACATCTTCATCACCGCGACCGGCTGCGTGAACGTGATCACCGCCGACCAGATGTCACAGATGAAGCACCTGGCGATCGTGGGCAACATCGGCCACTTCGACAACGAGATCGACATGGCTGGTCTGGCCGAGGTGCCGGGGATCACCCGGATGGTGATCAAGCCGCAGGTGGACCAGTGGACCTTCCCCGACGGACACGCGGTCCTCGTCCTGTCGGAGGGGCGCCTTTTGAACCTGGGCAACGCGACGGGCCACCCCAGTTTCGTGATGAGCACCTCCTTCAGCAACCAGGTGCTGGCCCAGATCGAGTTGTTCACCCGCAACGAGGAGTACCCGGTGGGCGTGCACACCCTGCCCAAGTACCTCGACGAGAAGGTGGCTCGGCTGCACCTCGATGCTCTGGGCGTGCGGCTGACCACGCTCACCTCCGAGCAGGCCGACTACCTGGGCGTTCCGGCGGAAGGCCCGTACAAGTCCGAGCTCTACCGCTACTGAGCAGGGCGGGGGGACTGTTCGTGGTGCCGTTGAGCGCGGCCGCCCTGCGCCGTCACGCGGTTCCGCGCTGGGCGTGGACGGGCATCGGTTCGACCGTCGGCGTCGCCTTGGTGCTGGCCGAGTTCATCGGGCTGCACCCTCCCGATCCGATGGTGTTCGATCGCTTCGAACTGGGCTCGCCGGCCTACCTCTGCGTCGGTCTGCAGATCGCCGCGATGGCCCTCCCGGCTCTGGTCTGGGTGGCGCCGTTGACCGCGACGGTGGCCGCCGGTGTTGTCTACCCGCTCATTCCGTTCGGCCAGGCGAGCTTCGGCTGGGCGTGGAACGCCGCCGCCGTCCTGATCTGGGTTGCCCTGCTGTTCCACGTGCTGGCGCGCTGGTTCGACGAGGCCCGCGACCGGGCGAGGGTGGCCGTCCCGAGCCGGTTCGCGCCGGACGGCTACCGCCGGGACGACAGCCCGGCCGCCGTTTCGGCCTGGCCGGGTTGGACGGCATTGGCGCTGGGTGCCGCGGTCGCGGTGGGACTGCTGACCTGGCACGGCGTCGCGGCGGCAACTGCGGCGGAGTTCGAGGCCCGCGCCGAACAGCGGATGGCCACGGTGGCGTCCCTCAACGACGGGGAACTCGTGGTCGCTGCCGATTCGGGCGAGCAGTTCAGGATCGGCGAGCCGTGGTTCGAGCTGGCCGAGGGCCAGCGGGTGCTGGTGCTGGTCGACCCGCTCGGAGCCCACCCGGCGGTGCTGGCCGCCGCGCCCGATGACCCGTCCTGGGCGATCGGGGCCTCCGTCGCGGCCGTGGTCGCCGGAGTGGGCGGGTTCGCCAGGTTCGTCCTCCGCGGGCGTCGCCGTGACGATCTGGTCTCTGCCGGCGGCTTCGCCCGGCAGGCCCGGTGGATGGAGGAGGACGGGCGGCACTACCTGCTGCCGGCGAATGGGATGTCACCCCGGCGTCGCGTGCTCGACCTCGACCCGCTGACCCTGTCGCAGGAGCAGCGGCAGGCGTTCGCGGACCTCGAGGACTCCGACGCCGCGCGGGACAGGGACTTCGTCGCCGGACCCGACCCGGGAGACGGCCCGGACGAGGACGACGAGCCGCCTCGGGGAGCCGATCTGGGCATCTGGGCCGACCGCGTGGTGCAGGAGGAGCCCTCGGAGCAGGCCCTGGATCCGGTGGAGGAGGTGTTCGACGCCCTGGCCTACGGCCCCGCGCTGGCCGAGGTTGAGGCCGTCACGGTCCACGGGGGGCTGGCCGAGGGCTGTCCGGTCGCGGTTCGCCGTCCCAACGGCGAGGTGTGGATCGGTGAACTCCGCGTCGACTTGCCCTGGCGCAGGCACACCCGGACGCCCGGCGAGGTGACCGGCGGCCCGGTGGGGCAGATGCTGGCCCCGGCCCTGAGTCACGTCGAGCCCTGGGTCGTCGGCAACATCAGGTGGTTGCGTTGGGCGGTTCCGCTGGTCTCGGCGGTGGTGCTGGGCGTGGCGTCGGGACTCGGTGTCGCCCTGCTGAACGCCCCTGATTGGGGATGGCAGGCCTTGTTTCACTCGGCCGTCCTGCTCGGCTGGACCGGGTATCTGGTCGTCCTCGCGGCGGACTTCATGGCCCCTGAAGGCGCCGCGTTCCCTCATCGGTCGGGCGTGTTGCTGCCGGGGCTGTTGGTGGATCAGGTGATGGCGCCCCGCCAGGTTGAGCAGGTGGTGCCGGGTGAGGTGATGATCGGCGTGCGTCTGCGATCGGACGCGCTGTCGCTCGACCCGGAGGGGATCGAGGAGGGCGCCAGCCCGTTCCGAGCTGCCTCACTGCTGTCGCAGTGGCTGGCCCGCGCCGAGCCGGACGCGAGGGGCGGCGGGCGCCCGGGACCGGCGGCGTTCGGCATCGCTGTGTTGGTGGTCTGCGCCGCGCTGGCCGTCGGCTGGGCCGTCCAGACCGGCTGGTCGCTCGGCTGAGCGTCAGCCGCGCGGCACCTCGAACCGTTGGAGCGTCGCCTTGCCCGGGCCGAGGGTCTTCCAGGCGCCCCGGTAGGTGAGCACCGCCAGGCCGGCGGTGGGGAACTTGAACTCGATCTGGTCCAGCAACTCGTTGGGCTTGGAGAGCGTTCCGATCAGGTCGCCCAGGGTCGGCTCGTGGCCGATCACCAGCGCGGTGGAGACCGTCTCGGGCAGTTCCTGGACCTCGTGGATGATTTCGTCCGGCCAGGCGTGGTACATGGCCTCGGAAACGCGGACGTCCGCGCAGGCCGCGCCGCCCATCCGGGCGCTCTGCCACGTCTGCTGGGCCCGGGTGGCAGACGAGCACAGCACAACGTCGAGCCGGTACTGCGCCAGCACTTCACCGACCAACACGGCGTCCCGGGTGCCCCGTGCCGACAACGGACGGCGCTGGTCGGGGTCCTGGGTCTTCCAGGAGGACTTGGCGTGGCGCAGCACGATCAGGGTCTTGGGAGCCATGCGCCGAGTCTAGGAGCCTGTTGAGCAATGGTGTCCCGTGGGCTCAGCTGTCGCCGCCCGGGCCCTCAGACCCGCCGGGGCGCAGCGACTCCCAGATCTCCTTGCATTCGGGGCAGACCGGGAACCGGTCGGGGTTCCGGCTGGGCACCCATACCTTCCCGCACAGGGCGACGACCGGGGTCCCCATCACCATCGCTTCGGTGAGCTTCGCCTTGGGCACGAAGTGCGAGAAGCGCTCATGGTCCCCCTCGTCGAGGCGCAGGTCGGTGCGCTCGTCGAGGATGGTGGTCGTGCCTGGCTGCGTGGTCATCGGACACCTCCGGGTCTGGCTCCGCCTGCCGTGCGCCGCCCGGACGGCGGTCGCCGTCGGCGGCCCATGAGAAACTACGAGCCGACTCTAGCCGCGGGGGTGAAGGGATGGGCGACGTGCCCGGCATGACGTCGAGCCACGACGGGTCGCGGCGCCGGCTGACCGTGGGCCTGCTGATGTGCGTGGTGGCGATCGCCTTCGAGGCGATGGCGGTGCTCACCGCGATGCCGGCGGCCGCGGCGGACCTCGGCGACCTCGACCTGTACGCGTGGGCGTTCACCGCGTTCGTGCTCGCACAGACGTTCTCCACCGTGGCCGCCGGCGGGCTCAGTGATCGTTTCGGGCCCGTTCCTCCGCTCGTGGCCGGTTTCGTGGTGTTCACCGGCGGTCTGGTGCTGGCCGCGCTGGCGCCGACCATGGCTGTCCTGCTGCTGGCGCGCTTCGTGCAGGGCCTCGGGGGCGGCACGGTGAACCTGGCCGTCATGGTCCTGGTGGCGCGGGTGTTCGACGAGAGGGAGCGCGCCGACCTGATGACGGGCTTCTCCGCGGCCTGGATGGGCCCCGCGTTCCTCGGCCCGCCGATCGCGGCCTGGCTCGCCGGAACCTGGTCGTGGCACTGGGTCTTCTGGTCGGTGCTTCCTCTGCTGGCGGTGGCCGCCATGCTGATGGCAGGCCCGCTGCGACGGGTCGATCTGTCCCCCCAGGAGCCGGTTCCGGCGAAGAAGCGCCACTTGGGCTTGGCCGCGCTGGTGGCTGTGGGTGCGGCGTTGCTGCAGTGGGCGGGTCAACGGATCGAGCCACTGTCGGTGGCCTGGGTGGTGATCGGCGCCGGGCTGCTGGTGGTGGGGCTTCCGCCGTTGATGCCCCGTGGCTTCTCCTGGTTCGGCCGGGGCCTGGCGGCCGTCGTCGCCGTCCGTACCCTCACGTCGGGGGCGTTCTTCGGCGCGCAGACCTTCCTTCCGCTCATGCTCGTGCAAGCCCACGGCCTGTCGCTGTTCTGGGCAGGGGCGACCATGACCATCGGCTCCGTCGGCTGGATGCTGGGCTCATGGCTGCAGTCGCGTCCGTGGTTGCGGATGCGGCGGGACGCGATCATCGCCTGGGGCGCCGCGGCCACGTTCGCCGGTCTGGTCGGGGTGGCGATCAACGGGTGGCTGCCGTCGGCCTGGCTGGGGATCGGGATGGCCGGCTGGGTGGCCGCCGGGGTCGGAATGGGCCTGTCCTCGGCGAGCACATCGCTGGCTGTCATGCAGCTGTCCGACCACGCCGAACTGGGACGCAACAGCTCCGCCCTCCAGGTCGGCGAGGCCTTGGGCAACAGCATCAGCGCCGGGCTGGCCGGGACGCTGTTCGTGCTGGCGGGGACTTCTGGGCAGGAGGGCCTGTTCGCCGGGCCGTTCACCGCGATGGCCGCGATCGCGTGCGCGGCGGTGGGGGCGAGCCGCCGGATCGGGGCGGTGGAGAACCACTCGGTCAGCCTGTAAAGTCTCGACATCGAGATACCTGAGGGGAACCGATGCCGGACGAGGTCGACCGAATCCTCGCTGCCTGGCGCACCGAGGCGCCGGGCCTGGACGTGGAGCCGCTGGAGGTGCTGTCGAGGATCTCGCGCCTGTCACGCCACCTCGACCTGGCTCGTCGTGCGGCGTTCGACGCCCACGACCTGGAGGTGTGGGAGTTCGACGTGCTGGCCGCCCTGCGCCGCGAGGGACCGCCCTACGAACTCTCGCCCGGTGCGCTGATCCAAGCGACCCTGTCCACCAGCGGCACGATGACCAACCGGATCGACCGGCTGGAGGCCCGTGGCCTGGTGGAACGCGACCGGAACCCCGACGACCGGCGGAGCGTACGCGTCCGGCTGACCCGGGCCGGGCGCCGCCGGGTGACCGAAGCGCTGGCCGACCTGCTCGGCTACGAGCGTCGGGTGCTGGCGGCCCTCACCGCGAAGGAGCGTCGGCAACTGGCCGAGCTGTTGCGACGCCTGCTGGCCCCCTTCGAAGAAGGCGTGGTGCCTCACTGTCAAGTCCCCGCGAAACGTGGGCCGTGCCTCACGTAGTTT
>CAZPCM010000164.1:0-5611 GCA_964585085.1 uncultured Propionibacteriaceae bacterium | reverse complement strand
CGGGAATGGTGACGCCGAACTTCTCCTCGCAACCGACGATGATCTCGACCATCGCGAGGGAGTCGACATCGAGATCGTCGACGAAGGACTTGTCCAGCTGGACGTCTTCGACCGGCACGCCGGCGACGTCGTTGACGAGCTCGGCGAGCTGGGCGCGGATTTCTTCGGTGGTGGCCATGTTTGTTTCTCCTTTGTTGGGGACTTGGGTGTTACATTCCGGCCGGGGCCGGTGGTTCAGGGGAGTGTGACGACCTGGCCGGCGTAGACCAGCCCGGCTCCGAAGCCGATGATGAGGGCGGTTTGGCCGCTCTTGGCCTCGCCACTGGTCAGCAGCGCGTCCATCGCCATCGGGATCGTGGCGGCGGAGTTGTTGCCAAGGGTCTGGATGGTCCGGGCGACCACGACGTCCTTGGGCAGCTTGAGGTGGCGCAGCATCGTGTCGGTGATCCGGTTGTTCGCCTGGTGCGGGATGAACACGTCCAGCTGGTCTGCCGACAGACCGGCCTTCTCCAGACACGCCTGGGCGGCCTTGGCGATGAAGCCGGTCGCCCACTTGAAAACCGCCTGACCGTTCATTCCCAGGCTGGGCCACTTCCCGGTCTCGACCGCTTCGCGCCAGTCCCGGGTCTGCCAGATGACATCGGCCTGACCCCCGTCGGAGCCCCAGACCACCGGGCCTATCCCGTTGGTCTCACTGGGTCCGACCACGGCGGCGCCGGCGCCGTCGGAGAACAGGAAAGCCGTGCCACGGTCGGTCACGTCCGTGATCTCGCTGATCGTCTCCGCCGCGATCACCAGAACGTAGGTCGCCTGCCCAGCCCGGACCAGCGCTTCAGCTTGGGCCAGGGCGTAGCAGAAGCCGGCGCACGCGGCCGAGATGTCGTAGGCAGCGGCGTCACCGATGCCCAGCTTGAAGGCCAGTTGCGGGGCCAGAGCCGGGGTCTGGTGGAAATGGGAGATCGTTGCCAAGAGCACGGCGTCGATCTGCTTCGGGTCGAGACCGGAGCGCTCGATCGCCTTGCGGCCGGCCTCCAGCGACAGCGTCTCGATGTTCTCACCCTCCGCGATCCAGCGGCGTTCGCGGATGCCGGTGCGTTGGGTGATCCATTCGTCGGAGGAGTCGATGAACTGGCACATGTACTCGTTGTCGAGCACGCGGCTCGGGGTGGCCGAGCCGACCGACAGGATCCGGGCGTACGGGGCGCCCACGCTGGCCTTGGGGATCGTGGTCACTTGCGCACCTCCGCCGAATCCGATGCAGGGTAGAGCCGGACCAGGGGCTGGCCCGGGCGGACCGGATCGCCGTCCTCGACCAGCCACTCGGTGACGGTCCCACCGTGCGGGGCGGTCACCGAGGTCGATTCACGCAGGTTCTCCACCGTGCCCACAACCGTGTCGGGCGCCAGAACCGTGTCCACGCTTACGCCCTCGGCGCGCCGAAACTCGCCCTTGCCGGGGGAGACCACCAGCATCCAGGACGGGTTCATCGCGGTCGCCCAGCCGGCGTCGCCGTGCTTGGCCACGAACTCCTGCGCCGCCGGGATCTGGTCGGGGGTGTTCAGGGCGAACAGTTCGACGCCCTTGAGGTTGCGCTTGGCAATGCCGGTCAGCGTCCCGGCCGGCGGCAGTTCCAGCAGGCCGGTGACGCCCAGATCGGCCATCGTCTGCATGCACAGGTCCCAGCGGACCGGGTTGGCCACCTGGTTGACGAGTCGGGCCAGGTACTCCTCGCCCTGCTGGACCACCTGGCCGTCGGCGTTCGACAGCAGGCGGGTCCGGGGGTCGTGAGTGGTGATCGCCTTGGCCAGCCGGCTCAGGTGCGCGACTGCGGGCTCCATGTGGACGGTGTGGAAGGCGCCGGCGACGCTGAGCTGGATCAGCCGGGCCTTGGCCGGCGGGTTCGCCTGAAGGGCTTGGAGTTGCTCGACGGTGCCGGCGGCGACGATTTGGCCGGAGCCGTTGTTGTTGGCGGCGGTGAGACCGCATGCCTCGATGGCGGCGGCAACCTCGGCGGGATCGCCCCCGAGGATGGCCATCATCGAGGTCGGACGGGCCGCGCTGGCCGCGGCCATCTGGTTGCCACGTTCGCGGACGAACACCATGGCCTGCTCAGCGCTCAGGACGCCCACCGCGGCGGCCGCGGTGATCTCGCCGACACTGTGGCCGGCCGCGACGCCGGTGCGGCGGAAACCGTCGGCGGGGGAGGGGAACAGCTCCAGCGCGGTGACCAGGCCCGAGGCGACCAGCAGCGGCTGGGCGATGGCGGTGTTGCGGATGGTCTCAGCGTCGGCTTCGGTGCCGTAGTGGGCCAAGTCCAGGCCGGCCACCGTCGACAGCCAGTTGAGCCGATCTGCGAACTGGGGCTCTGCGAGCCAAGGAGCCAGGAAACCGGGAGTTTGAGCGCCCTGCCCGGGCGCGACGATTGCGAGCACGTGACTACTCTGTCGTGAATCCGGCGCCGATGCGGGTCGGGACGTCACGAAAATGCAACAGCTGCCTTTGTAGGGTTCCCACAAGTCACCCATCCGGGCCGGCGGGCCATCATCCCAACAGGCGGCCCAGGGTCAGGGCCAGCTGCAATACATAGGCGTCGCGCGGATCGCCGGGGGCGTAGCCCGTCACTTCCTGGATGCGCTTGAGTCGGTAGCGCACGGTGTTGGGGTGGATGAAGAGCTCTCGCGCGGTCGCCTCGATGGACCCGCCCTGGTCGAGGATGGCCACCAGAGTCTCCAACAGGTCACCCCCGGCCTCTGCCAGGGGCTGGTACACCTCGGTGGCCAGGGTCCGTCGGGCGTGCCCGTCTCCAGCCAGCGCCCGCTCGGGCAGCAGGTCGGCCGAGGCGACCGGCCGGGGTGCCTCGGGCCAGGCGCGTGCGGCCCGCATGCCCGACAACGCTGCCCGCGCGCTGCGCGCAGCCTCGACCAGGTCGTCCACGATCGGTCCGACCACCACGTGTCCGGGGCCGAACTGGTCGACGAAGTCGCCGCAGCGTTGGACGAGATCGGGCATGTCCCCCAGGTCGCCGCCGATGACGACGACCAGACGATCGCCCTGCGGGGCAGCCAGGATGTCGAGGCCGTGCCGCCCGGCGGTCTGCCGGATCGCCTCGATGGCCGCGACGGGATCCTCGGGGGCGTCGCCGATCAACACCGCGATGCCGGACGGTGACGACCAGCCCAGGGTGGACGCCCGCGACACCACCGACTCGTCGGCATCGCCGCGGATCACCGCGTCGACCACGAGGGCCTCAAGGCGGGCGTCCCAGGCGCCTCGGGCCTCGGCTGCCCGAGCGTAGACCTCGGCCGCGGCGAAGGCGACATCCCGGGAGTACGCAACGATGGCCATCGACAGGGCCGCCCGATCGCCGCGCGGCATCTGCCGTTCGATCTCCTGTTCAACCGTGTCGATGGTGGTGCGGACCAGCCCGACGGTCTGGTGAAGAGAGATGCGGCGGGCCAGGGCCCTGGGTGCGGCATCGAAGATCGTCCCCGGCGCGGCCGCCTCCCCGCCTGCGGCGAACCAGCGCACGAAGCCGTCGATGCCGGCGCGGGCGACCAGCGTGATCCACGACCGGCTCTCGGCGTCCAGGGCGGCGAACCAGGGGTGCTGATCGGCGACGCGGGCCATGGCCGCGGTCGTCATCTCCGATGAGGCCGCCGTCAGCCTCTTCGCGATCCCCGCCCGAGCCCGCGGCGAAGGCCACCACGGCGCGCTGGAAGCGCGCGGCGCTGTCGGCATGGGCCCTCCTGTGTCGCGCTCAGCCTAATGTTCACTGAGTGGACGAGGTGCTCGATCCGGTCGCCGCCCTGCGCGAGGCCGCCTACTGGATGGAACGGGCCGGCGCGAACTCGTACCGGATCAAGGCTCTCCGGCGGGCCGCTGCGACGATCGCTGGGCTGAGGCCGGCCGAGCTGCAGGAGCATCTGGGCGCCGGGAGTTGGGCGCAACTGCCTGGGATCGGTCCACGCTCGGCGCTCATCATCAGCCAGGCCATTGAAAGACGCGTCCCCGACTACCTGGCGCGCCTGCGCGCATCGCGGAGACCGCTGGCGGCCGGCGGTGACGCACTCCGGAAGGCGCTGCGCGGCGACCTCCACACGCACACGAACTGGTCCGACGGGTGGGTGCCCTTGGAGGAGATGGTCACCGCCGCGGCGCAGTTGGGCCACGAGTACGTGGCGATCACCGACCACTCGCCCAGCCTGAGGGTGGCCAACGGCCTGTCCGCCGAGCGTCTCGGCGCCCAACTGGACGTGATCGCCGCACTCCAGAAACGCACCTTGGAGGTAGAGGTGCTCACCGGGATCGAGGTCGACATCCTCGACGACGGGCGACTGGACCAGTCGTCGGCGATGTTGGCCCGGCTGGACGTCGTGGTGGCAAGTGTCCACTCCCGGCTGCGCCTGTCCGCCGAGCAGATGACCCGGCGGATGGTCGCAGCCATCGCCGACCCGCACGTGAACGTGCTGGGCCACTGCACCGGGCGCCTGGTCACAGGCGAGCGTGGACTGCGTCCGCGGAGCGCCTTCGACGCCGACGTGGTCTTCGAAGCCTGTCGGGTCTTCGGCGTGGCTGTCGAGATCAACGCCAGACCCGAGCGGGTCGACCCACCCGACGACCTGCTGGCTCTGGCTGCCGAGATCGGCTGCCTGTTCGCCATCGACTCCGACGCGCACGCCCCAGGCCAGCTGGAGTTCCTCGACTACGGAGCTGCCCGGGCTGAGTCAGCGGGGATCGACGCGGACAGGATCGTCACCACCTGGCCGGCGACCCGCGTGATCGAGTGGACCAGGGCCGGGCGGGGATGACCTGCCAGGGCGCCCGCGAGGGGCGAGATTTCCTCGTGCAGAGGTAGGACTCCCGGCCGGGATGCGCAAAGATGAGCCGATGGGCACACCGCCGCAAGGCCGGTGGGCCGGACAACTCCAGGAAGGGACAGCTGTGGTGATGCGCGAGTCCGTCGGCCCAATCCTCAACGGCCTGCCGACGAATCTTCCCGACGTCGATTCCGACGAGACGGCCGAGTGGCTGGAGTCGCTGGACGGGATGATCGACGAGGCCGGACGGAACCGGGCCCGCTACATCATGTTGAAGCTGCTGGAACGCGCCCGCGAGCGGCACCTGGGCGTCCCGTCGCTGACCGCGACCGACTACCTCAACACCATCCCGCCGGAGCAGGAGCCGTGGTACCCCGGTGACGTCGAATTGGAACGCAGGTTCCGTCGCCTGGTCCGCTGGAACGCCGCCATCACGGTGCACCGGGCGCAACGCCCGGGCATGGGCGTCGGCGGGCACATCTCCTCCTACGCATCCTCGGCAACCCTCTACGAGGTCGGCTTCAACCACTTCTTCCGCGGCAAGGACCATCCCGGGGGCGGTGACCAGATCTTCTTCCAGGGCCACGCCTCGCCGGGCATGTACGCCCGCGCCTTCCTGGAGGGACGCCTCCAGGAGGAGGACTTGGACGGCTTCCGGCAGGAGAAGAGCCACCTCGTCAACGGCACGATCAGGGCCCTGCCCTCCTACCCGCACCCCCGGCAGATGCCCACCTTCTGGGAGTTCCCGACCGTGTCCATGGGCCTTGGCCCGCTCGGCGCGATCCACCAGGCCC
>CAZPCM010000163.1:0-5630 GCA_964585085.1 uncultured Propionibacteriaceae bacterium | reverse complement strand
CCGTCGCCCACAAGCCGTCCGACCTGCTCACCGCCGGCGACGCCGGCTCCCAGGCCGTCGCGATCGCGAAAGACCTGCTCCACCTGGCCGACACCCACATCCTGCACGGCCAGGACCCCGCCGTCGCCGACGACCTCCACCGACTCCTCGGGTTGTCGGCGATCGAACAGGACCTCGTCACCAGCTGGGCGATGCAAGGCAAGGGACGCGCCCTGTGGTGCGTCGGAGACCAGAGGTACAAGGTCCTGACCGTCCTCCACGAGAAGGAGCGGAGACTGTTCCAAACCAACGAACGATGGCTCGACAGCACAGCGAGGCCGTGATGAAGCCCGCGGTCTGGATCGCTTGCCTGACTCTCGTGGTGGCCCTCAGCATCCCGTTCGGCGCCGCCCTCATCATCACCACGATCGCGACGCCGGCAGCCGCCCACCAGCTGTCGCTGGACTCCTGCAGCACCGTCGCGGACGAACCAGGGCTACCCACACCCGCCCCGAGCCCCACGCCCGAGAACGTGACAACCGACCTGGACTGCGTGCCCCTCAGCAGTGATCTGCCGCCCGGGCCGGACGGGATCTGCCCACCAAGCGGCAGTGCCGCTGAACGTGGCCTCAGGCGCAACGCCCTTCGAGCGCTCCGTTGCGTCAAGCAACGCTTCGGCTGGATCAAGTACATGGGCGGCGTTGGTTCCCGTCCGAGCGGCTACGTCTCTGACCACCCGCGCGGACTGGCCGTCGACTTCATGATCCCGGCCTGGAGCACGCACGCCGGCAACGCCCGCGGTTGGGAGGTCGCCCACTGGCTCCAGGCCCACGCCAAGGAGCTGCACGTGAAGTACCTCATCTTCGACAGCCGGTCCTGGCGTGCCTACAACCCGTCAGCCGGCTGGCGCCCCTACCGCTATCCGGGCCCGAACCCAAACAACCCGACCACCAAACACGAGAACCACGTCCATGTGTCCGTCTATCCATGATGCGCAGATGGCTATGGTCTATCTGCGCAGCACCGCCCACAATGGTGGCATGTCCCATCCGCTGGCGACCTTCGATCCCGACGACATCCGTGACAGCGCGGCCGACGCCGGCCTGCCCAGCTGGGCGAAGACGCTGGTCCAGCGGGTGCGCGAGGCCGCTGCGTCGGGCCAGACGGTCACGGTGACCGCCGAGGAGCGGATGCTGACCCCGGAACAGATGGCGCGCCGGCTCGGCATCCACCGTTCAACGATCACCCGCAAGATCCTCGCCGGCGAGATCCGGGCACTGAAGGTCGGCAATCGGCATCGTGTCCCGTACTCGGCGTTCCTGCGGTACCGCGAGGACATGCTGGATCGGATTGCTCGCGCGTCTGCACCCGATGTCGAGGCGGAGTTGTTCGATGGCTAGCCACAACGCGACCGGCGATACGCCGCATGCGCAAAGACGCGGGTCAGGTGTCGGCACGGCCGCGTACCATGGCGTCATGGTGGATCCGGTCCTGATGGAGCAGGTCGAGCAGCTCAGCGAGTCCGACCTGCTTGAGCTTCGCCGCGCGATCGACGCCAAACTCGATGAGTACGTGCCACCAGCGATCCTGGTCGAGATCGAGCATCGCCTGACCGAGATGGGCCCAGACCCTGTCACGGACTACGTAACCCTGGACGAGTTCAGGCGCCAGGTCCGCACGCACCGACGCAGCGCGTGACCTACGAAGTTCGCCTCGCTGCGAACGCGCAGCGGGACTACGACCGCCACGTGAACTGGTTCGCCGGCGACGAGAACCTCATCGACCGGATCGACGACTTCACTGAGGACCTGCTGGCGACCCTTGAGTTCATCGGGAAGTATCCGCTCCTGCGCCGCGAGGTCTACCCCGGCGTCCGCCACGAGGCATTGCGCGTCTTCTCCTATCACGTCTGGTTCAGGACGTACGAGGGCGCCGAGTTCGTCGACGTGTTCGCGATCGTCCACCAGGCCGCCGATCCCAGCGAGGTCGAGTCCCGACTGACGTAGCCGCCGGTGGAGCTCGTTCAGTGCCGCGTCTCCAGCCCCACGTGCTGGCGACCGGCGTTTGGGTCTAGGTGGAGCGGGTGGAATCCGATCGCAAAGAAGAACGGGTTGCGGGGCGCCGCGGAGGTGAACCTCTTGAATGCACGTCCGGTGAATCGCACGCTCATGCCGCCGGGGGCGCGCGTTTCTCGACCTAGCCGGTCCCCCGAGTTCGGGTTAGCTGGCGTCTGACCAGACGCCGGGCGTGCCGAGCTTCGACTGCCATGTGATCCTGGCGTTCACCGTGTAGCGGGTGCCGTAAGCGCGGTTCGCGCCGTCAGACCCGTAGCTGGCGGCGATCACGACCCGCCTGCCCATGCCCGTCGCGTCGTAGCTGATCGATCCGCCCGGCTCGACCATGTCAGCCTCGATCGTCACCCTTACGTCGTTGATCGTGAGGACGACAGCGACCTGGAATGCCGGCGTCGTGCCGACGTTGCGGTAGACGACCTGAGACTGGTCGTCCCCGCGTTTCCGCGGGCGTTCCCATTTGACGTCTGTGCGCTCCAGCTGTCGCGCCTCATCCCTGCGTGCGACCGCGGCCGACTCGGCGGCCGCCTCTGCCGAAGCCGCTGACGCCTCCGCTGACCGGTGCGAGTCTCGGCGGGCCAGCCACGCCACAGCAAGAGCGGCGACCGCCATAGCAGCCGTGACCGCGGTGGCGACGGACTGAACCCAGTCAGGCACGATCGGTTCCCGTCCAGATCGCCGGTGTCCCAAGCTCGGAGGACCACACGATCCGCGTCTCGATCTCCATGCCGGGGGAGCCAAGGAAACCGTGCTCGACACCATCGAGCCATCGTCGTTCTGCCTCCTGATGGAGGTCTTGTGCGTCGTGGCTGATGGACTGGCCAGGCGCGATCCTTTCGGCCTGGAGGTCGACCCGGACGCCATCGATTACCAGCACTGCCTCAACGTTGTGCGCGGCCGTCAGGCCGATATTGCGGTACTCGACCCACCAGCGCATGTCGTCGGCCTGGTCGACGAACTCCCAGAGGACATCTGAGCGTTCGATGCGGCGGTCCGCCTCCGTCTTGGCGACTGCTGCACTGTCGGCGGCTGCTGTGGCCGCCAACTCCGAGGCGTCAGCGGAACGCCGCGAGTCGGCGCTCGCCGTGCGCGCGACGACCCAGGCGGCACCGGCGAACACCGCTGCGAGGACAGCGGCAATCGCAGAGACCCACTCCGCCATGCTGCCCCCTCACGCTCACGCCGGCAGCCAGTCACCCCGACTGCGGACCCCGCTCTGGAGTATTCCCCAACCGGGCACGGCTGTCCGGCGAACTCATCCGTGTTTGCGCAATCTGCCGCCAGGAACCCGGCTAGGCCGGGGCTCTGCAGGTGCCTCAGGCAGCTCGGGATCGCCAACTCCATCCATCCGACTCTTGCCGCGGTGTGCGAGGGTGTGCTGGCATATTGGCATCCCTCGACCGTCCGAAGTTGCCCGCCCTCAGTGGCAATCCGAAGTGGAGAGGTCTCCAGATCGTCGACACTGTCGCGGGCGGCCCGGAGGACGACGCCTGCATCGTCGAGCTCCGAGCGACCTACCTCGTCCCCGGCGGCGGGGCCGGAGCACAGCGCGAGCGGTCACGGTTCGTCCGTGAGGACGGGCGCTGGTTCTACCTCGACGCGATCGGGTGACTCAGCTGCCGGGCTTCGCGCGTACGGAGACGCTGGTGGTGCCTTCGTTGCGGAACTCGTAGCCGGGCAGTGCCTTGAGGACCTTTGTCCAGGTTGCCTTGCCGTGGTCCTTCGACGCCTGTCCGTAGTGCTGGCGCATGTGGTTTGCGACGGCGCTGACGCGGGCCCAGCCCTGTTTGTCGGCGTTCTTGGCGATTGCGCCGGCCAACATCTCGGTCAGACTTGGTTGGACCTTCGTCTCGAACTTCGGCTTCGCCGCGCCCGCTGCGGAGCTTGGGGTGCTGGCACCGTTGCCTTGAATGGCGGTGAACGTGGTGCAGGCGGCCTGGAACGACGGGGCGGTGGTCGGGCGCCCGAAGCCGAGAACCTTCACGCCGCGCTCACGCAAGTAGTGGGCCAGCGGGGTGTAGTCGCTGTCGCTCGACACCAGTGCGAACACGTCCGGCGCAACGGTGTGGTGGAGGTCAACAGCGTCGATCACGAGCGCGAGGTCAGTAGCGTTCTTGCCCTTCACCGGGTCGGACTGCTGGATCGCGCGGAAGCCGCGTCGGTTCAGTTCGGCGTCCCAGCTGCGCAGGGCGGTCTTGAACCAGTTGCCGTAGGCGCGGCGAATCTGAACCTGACCCTGTTTGGCTAGCGCGGCGAGTACCTGATCGAGGCTGTCCAGTGCGGCGTTGTCGGCATCGACCAGGAGTGCGATCGCGGGCGGCGTGTCAGTCACAGGCGAACACTAGCCGTTGTCGGTGTCGTCAGTGCCGGCTCGTCAGTCTCGGGTGGCGGCGGCTGGCCGTCCACCTCAATGTCGAAACTCGACGACTCTCGTCTGACCGCAGAGGGCTCCTCGCTGCCTTCTTCATGTGCGAAGAAGGGAGTCCGCGATGGAACCTCCGAATGCCCGCGAGTTGACCTGCGTCCCGTTGCCCGATCGGGACCTCCTGGCCGAGCAGCTGCTGAGCGAGCTCGAGTTCGCCGTCTTGATGGCGCCGGACGATGAGCCGATCGTGCGGCTGCAGGCGATGTGGGACGACCTGAAGCTGGGTCGGGTTCGATGAGCCGGCGGGAGCCGTCTGCGAAGGAGGACTGGCAGGCCGCGCGTCGGGAGACCTTGGAGCGGATGCACGCCGACCTGGCTACGAAGGTCGGCTCGATGGATTCGGTGGGGGAGTGGCAAGCGTGGTTGAGGTTCACGCAGAGCTTCCACCGCTACTCGTTCAACAATTCCGTACTGATCTGGCTCGCCCGGCCAGACGCTACGGCGGTCGCAGGCTATCGGGCGTGGCTGGCCCGGGGGAGGCAGGTTCGTCGTGGGGAGAAGGCGATTCAGGTGTTCGCGCCGGTGACCCAGCGGGTGCCGCGGCTCGACGCGGCAGGCAACCCCGTGTACGACGCGGACGGCAAGCCCGTGACCGAGACCCGCATGGTCGGGGTGAAACCCGCGGCCGTCTTTGATGTGAGTCAAACAGATGGTGTGCCACTGCCTCAGCAGCCGGAGGTGAAGCTGCTCAAGGGGGAAGCGCCGAACGGCCTATGGGCGTCGTTGGTGGGCTACTGCGAGTCCAAGGGCTACACGGTCTCGCGCGGTGACTGCCAGGGCGCGAACGGGGTGACCAAGTTCGACACGAAGGAGGTGATCGTCCGCCCGGACGTCGACGACGCCCAGGCCGTGAAGACGCTTGCGCACGAGGCTGCTCACGCAACGCTGCACGACAAGCTGGTCGACCGGACGTGCCGCGGGCTGATCGAGGTGGAAGCAGAGAGTGTCGCGTTCCTCGTCCTTGCTGCGCACCAGGTCGATAGCAGCCAGTACACGTTCAACTACGTCGCCGGCTGGGCACACCAGGCCAAGGCGCTCGACCGCGACGGGCCGAGCATCGAGGAGATCGTGCAGGCCACCGGGCAGCGGGTGATCACCGCCGCCGACCAGATCCTGAACGTGACCCGGCCCGGCCCTTCGGTCACCGAGGTTGC
>CAZPCM010000162.1:0-5638 GCA_964585085.1 uncultured Propionibacteriaceae bacterium | reverse complement strand
GTAGGCGGTGGTCACCCACGCCTGCTGGTCGAGCCCGTTCAGGTCGTCGCCGATGGTCCGGATCGCGGTTCCGACGATGGTCTGGTCCAGCGCGCTGAGGAACATCCCAGCCATCAGCCCGTACATCACGAACATGATCTGGCGGGGGCTCATGATCGGCTTCGGCGTGGCCTCGATGAGAACCCCGCGAGTGGTCTCCTTCAAAGCCGTGCGCTCGATGGTGACGACTGCCACATCCCCTCCTCCAGACAAACAGCGCAGCTTTTCTGCAGTTGCGCATCTTTACTCTAGCGCAATCTTGCAGTAACGCAACTTTTGTCTGTTCGGGGCAGGTGGGGGGGCAGGAACCGTAGCGAACCGAGGGTCTCGAAGTCCGGCACGTCAGCGTGACCGCGGGGTTGGCAGGCTTCGTCTTCGACCCCCTCGACGCTCGGGACATCGCGGTCACCACCGCGGCGCAGGCGCCCACCAGCATCGGCAACGCCACGGCAACCACTTCCTTGGTTCGTCAACCGCCGGAGATCATGTCTTCGACGACCGGGATCGGGTCGGTCGTGGTGACGACCACTCTGCGGACCGACGCGTCGGGGAATCCACGACGTCCGAATTCGAGATTCTCGCTCGAGGGCTGGTCACGATAGGCCTCGATGACCACGAACGAGCCGGGCCGCAGCATGTCGAAGTTGTCGGATCGCTGCACGATGAAATACGACTGCATGTCGCCAAACAGGGGGATCGCCGCGTCCAGAGCGGATTGCGCCAACTCCTCGGTGTCGACGGTCGCACCCACGACCAGATACAGCGTCTCGCCCTGGTGGGACGAACCTCCCAGGGACCGGGCGTAGTCGATCGACTGCGGCGAAACTCCCGGTGCTTGCCTCGATGCGACCGACGGCGTACGGCCCGTTCCAGTGCCCGATGAGGTCGAAGCTGTCGTGACCGGAACCTGCGCGCATCCCGGCAGAACAGACACGAGCACCATCAGCCCCGACGCGACGCGCATCACCCGGGATCGGGGTTCCAGCTCCCCTCGCACGAAGCCCAGCGTAGCCACCCCCTCACCCGCTGAACTGGTTCGGGACCCGACTGATCAGGACGCGCGTGAGGGCCGTCGGGGACCCGGGCGGCGTTCAAGGGCGCGACCCGCGGCCGAGCCGACCAGGGTGCCTACGACGATGGTCACCATGGCGGCGATGGTCGCCGTGACACCGGAGGGATCGCCGTCCCCGGTCGCGAGCTGCGCGGCGCTGAGCAGCCCGAGGCTGCCCGGCACGAGCAGCCAGAACGCCGGCAGGAAGACCACCAGGTGCAGCGGACGCCCGGACAACCGGCGCACGACCGAAGCCGACAACCCGGCCACGGTCGCACCGGCAAGCGCCCCGAGCGCCACCCCCCACAACCCCTGCCCCGCAAACTGCACCACGAAGGTGACGAAGAGCACCCCGAGGATCCACGGAGTGTCCCGCCACGTCGCGGCCACGTTGATGACCATGCCTGCGCCGAGCACCACAATCCCAATGAACGGCGCCAGCGGCCCGAGGTCGTCGGCCCTGACATTGGTGAGGACGGAGAGGGCGTCGCCGCGAACCGCGACAGCAGCGAACATCCCGACCGCGAAAAGCAGGAGTTGGACAGTCCCCGACACGAGCCGGGACGTGCCGGACACCGCCGCCCCACTCGCGATCTCCGACAACCCCGTGACGATCGTCGCGCCAGGCAGCAGAACCGCGATCGTGGACACGACCGTGCGCATCGTGCCCTCAAGCGGCCACCACAAGGCGAACTGCAGGACGATCGAGGTCACCGTGAACGCTGCCGCCAACGGCAGAAGGGTGGCCAGCAGCGGCGATCGGCGACTGGCGGCGACCAGAGCAACCACCAGGACCGAACCCAGCGCAGCCGCGCCCAGATCCCGCCACGTCGGCTGCAAGATCGCACAGATGCCCACGGCAATGGGAACAATCGCCAGGTCGTTGACCCACGACGGCCGGGAGGGTGGGAGTTCCTCGATCGCAGCGAGTTCCGGAACCGCCTCGACCGGGGTGAGCCGTCCAGCGAGAAGCCGGTCGATGACGTCCTGCACCAGGGTCATCTGTTCGAACCGCAGCGTCCCGCCGACCGGCTCGAACACCACGGTGTGGTCGGGGGTCGTGCTGAGGAACAACCCCGTCACAGTCGCCGCGGCGCGCACATCCGGCACCCCCCAACGCTCACCGATCGCGACGACCTGGCGTTCAACATCAGGCCCTGGAGCAGTACCAGCCAGCAGCGCCGCCCCCACCCGGAGTAGGCACTCCCGCGTGGCCTCCACCTCACCGTCGGTCATCGCACGCTGCTCGTCCGGGACGAGACACGCCCCTCGCGCTTCAGGCTGACCGCCGCCGGGACGTCACGAAGGGTCGGCATGAGCCGACGGTAACAGCATGTCGGCGTCGGGGCGCCGCCGACGCGATGGCCCACGCGGTCCTGACCACCAGGGAAGGCGTCAGATCACCCGCCACCCCAGCCGCGGATCCCTCCTGCCGGGCACGCCGTCCGCCCACCAACGTTACGAGTCCGATCCATCGAGAACGCTCGCGAGTCGCTCGATCCGAGCCCGGATCGCACGTTCCTCGGTTCCCAAACGGTTCACCTCAACTTCGGCTGCTGCGAGCCCCTCCCGAGCGCGCGCCAGCTCTGCGGTGAGAGCCTCGACCCTGACCTGCGCAGCCCGGACGCCGACGTCGGCTGACTCCTTGATCGCGGACAAAGCTGCCAATTCCCGCTGGGCGGCTTGACGTTCGCGCTCGGCTGCGGCCCGTTGGGCCGCCTCGGCGGCTTCGGCCACCTGCGCAGCTTCGTCCTTCGGCGCGACGGACGGAGCCTCCTTCCCACCGGAGACGAGCGCTACGGCGGCAACCAGGTGCGAGATGTCGCCGAAGCCGGCGTAGGTATAGGGACGGTCCACACGACCTGCCGCGAGCAGTGCTTCCACCGCGGGGTCGGCCAGCGCGGCGCCGAGCGTCGCACGAGCTTCGTCCAGCCCTGCGGGGGTGGCCGAGATCCCCTGCTCGGCAAGGTGCGCGGCGAGGTCGCGCAGCACCCGGGTTTCCAGGTGTCCCCGCTGGGCGGCCAGTTCCCGGAAGGCGGCGAAGTCGCCGGAGGCTTGTGCCTGTCGCAGGTTCTCGCCCAGGTCGAGGAGTTCCCGCAGTGAGGCGAGCCCGGCGCGGGAGGCGCTGTTGAGGTACCAGGCGCCGACGGTGGGGCGGCGCAGCGCCTTGATCGCGGCCGCGAGAATCCGGTTGCCGGCGCCTCGGGCCTCGGTGGCGAACCGGTCACGGCGAGCGACGAACTCGCCGGGAGGCCCCGCGTACAACTCGTCGGTGAGCTCCTCCAGGCCGGGCACGTCGGTCACCCTGCCCATCCTGCCGTGCCGCGAGGTCGCGAGCGCGTCTAGGCGTCACGAGGACGTCGCCTGGGCGGGGCGGTGCGTTCAGTGTCGTCGACGAGCTGGAGCGCCGGCCGCAGGGATCAGCCTGGGAGGCGTCGACCGGCCCCGATGCGCAAGAAGACCACGATGACAGCGGCTGAGCCGCTGGTCGACGTTCATCGCGCCATGGCGAAGAACATCGGGCTGAAGTAGGGGATCAGCCAGACGACCCAAACGAACACGCTGAACCGGTGGAAGCTTCTGAGGGCGTCGTCGTCCTTCTTGAGTAGGACGACGAGCGCCCACACGGCATGGACGAACATGAGGAGGATGGCGATGAGTCCGGAGATGCCGTGGACATCGAAGGTCATGCCGCCGACGAAGTCGAACATCATGCCCGTGCCCAGCGTGTCGCAGATGAGGCCGAGGACGAAGAACACGAAATTCCACCATCTGAGGCGACCGATCAGGCGCTCGCCCCACACCCCGATGGAGTAGAAGACCAAAGCCGCGGTGATCAACGTGCTGGCAAGCGGATTCACAGAGGCTCCTGAGGATGGACTCGTCCCAGCGTAGTGACCGGCACTGTCAACAACCCAGGACCCAGTCGGGCGGCGACCAAGGTGCGAGGCGCGACCGGCTGGCCACGAAGTCGGTGTGAGCGACACGAAGGCGGCCATCCCAGGTGCACATCACAGGATCCCTCGGTGTCGTCGGACGTGGGCGGCGATCAGGCGGCAGAGTTCGTCGGCTTCGGCGCGTTCGGCGGCGGCGAGCATCAACTCGTGTTCGGCGAGCGCGCCGGCCACTTCTTCGGGCCCGACCTGGAGCAGTTGGTGACGCAGGCGGTGTTGGCGATCGCGCAGCAGGTCGTGGAAGAACAGCGCGGTCGCGTTGCGTGAGGCACGGATGAGGATGGCGTGGAATTCGCTGTCGAGTTCGACGAACTGCTCCTCATCGCCGGCCTCGGCCAGTTCCCGCTGGCGGGCGACGTTGTCGGTCATCTCCTCGAGCACACCGGCCTGCAAACGGCCTGAGCTCAGGGCGCGGCGGGCGGTCGAACACTCGATCGCTTCCCGCATTTCCAGCACGTCGCGTGCTTCGTCGGGGGCCATGGGCACCACCGCGGCGCCGCGGCGTGGGGTCAGGTTGAGGAGCTTCTCGCCCTCCAGTCGCAGGAAGGCCTCATGCACCGGCGTCCTACTGATCCCCAGTTCCGCAGCAATGGTGACCTCGCTGAGGACGTCGCCGCCGGCAAAGCCGCCGGTCAGGATGAGCGACTTGGTGTGTTCGTAGGCGCGTTCGGCCACGGGCTGGGTCATGCAGCCTCACCCTAGCTTGCATGCAACCTTGAGCTCAACCATGCGTTCATGTCTTGACCCGGCCCTGGGGGCGTGCTACGGTCTTCGCATAAGCCCTGCAAGGGTTCAATGAAGACCTAGGCATGTGACTCGTCGAACCGAGGCAAGACCCTAGCTACACAGGTTGTCAGTGACCTGTTGGCGTGGGGTCTTTTTTGTTTCCCCCGGGGGTCGGAACACTCGATTCAAGGGAGTAGAGAAGTGGCCTCGGTCAACTACAGTCAACTCGCCGACGACATCCTCAAGGCTGTCGGCGGCCCATCCAATGTCAAGGAAGTCACGCACTGCGCCACACGGTTGCGGTTCGTCCTTGCTGATCCGTCCAAGGCGGACAAGCCCAAAGTCCAAGGGCTGCCCGGTGTGATCACCGTGGTCGAGAACGCGGGCCAGTTCCAGGTCGTCATCGGGAACAACGTGTCCCAGGTCTACAGCGCCCTGCCGGCATCGCTGACCAGCGAGGAACATGCCGGTACGGTGACCGCCGGCGGCAAGCAGAACCCGCTCAGTCGGATGATCGATGTGATGTCGGGGATCTTCGGCCCGCTGCTGGGGGTGATGGCCGCGCTGGCGATTCTCAAGGGCCTGCTGATGATCCTCACCACGACCGGGGTGCTGGCGGCGACCTCCACCACGTACGCGGTGCTGTACGCCGCAGCGGACGCGTTCTTCGCGTTCCTGCCGGTGATGATCGCCGCGACGGCGGCCCGCAAGTTCGGCTCGAACATGTACACCGCTATGGCGCTGGCCGGGTCGATGCTCTACACCCAGCTGGTCGGGGTGTCCCTGCTGGTCGAGGGCAAGGCGACCAAGATAACCCTGCAGTCCTTCCTGAACGCGGGCAACACCGTCGACTTCCTCGGGATTCCGA
>CAZPCM010000161.1:0-5638 GCA_964585085.1 uncultured Propionibacteriaceae bacterium | reverse complement strand
CGAAGACCTCGCCGGCGACCTCGCCGTCCGCGCCCTCGAACGCCAAGTCGACCACTTCCTTCCCGGCGTCCCCTGGTGCGACGCCTGGCCCGCCCTGCGCGCCCACCTGCTGCTGATCGCTGCCGACGGCCACGCCCCGCTGGTCGAACTGCGCCGCGCCGCCGCCGAACAACCCCTGGCCGGTGCCGGTGATCCGGCCGCGGTCCTGGATCGGCGGCTCGATGCCACCGGGCTGCGGGGCAGCCGCCCCGGACCGCTGCCGTGGATCCCGGCCATCCCCAGCCAGCTCCAGGAGCATCCCGAGTGGGGTCCCTACCTGGACGCCCGCGCCCGCCTCGTCACCGACCTCGCCGCCACCGTCCACGCCCAGGCCCTCACCGCGGGTCGGACGCCGGCCTGGTTGGCGTCCACCCTCGGGCAGCCCACCGGGCAGACGATCGCCGACCTCACCGTGTGGCGCGCCGCCATGAACGTGCCGGACGCCGACCTGCGGCCCACCGGCGAACGCCAGTTCCCCAAGGCCGCCGCCCGCTGGCAACGCCACCTCGACCGCCGCATCACCGGCGACCGGCAGCCCGCCACGGCCGAATGGGGTCCCCTCCTGCGGCACCTTGAACCCCGCCTTGCCGGGGACGACTTCACCCCGACGCTCGCCGCGCGGCTGGCGCAACTGTCGGCGTCCGGCCTCAACGCCCGCACCCTGCTGCACACCGCCGCCGGCGAAGGCCAGCTGCCGGACGACCACGCCGCGGCCGCCCTGTGGTGGCGCATCGCCCGCCACCTCACTCCCGCCGTCACCGCGGCCCTCAACACCGACCAGCCCCTCACGACCGCGTGGACCACCACCCTCGCCGACACCGTCGGCGCCGAACGCGCCCAGGAGCTGCAGGCCAGCAGGTGGTGGCCCGCCCTGATTACGGCTGTGGACCACGGCGTCCGGCAAGGCTGGACCCCGACCGAGCTCCTCGCCGCAGGCATCGGTGGCGACCAGCAGGTCGACGACTGCCTCGCGTTGGTGTGGCGGATCTCGACGCTCACCGGCCCGTCGACCCGGTTCGATGATGAGCTGGAGCCGCTGCCTCCCGCCGACGAACCGCCCGCCGACCTGTGGGAAGGCTTCGAACCGTCCCTGCCGGTCCTCATCTGCGACCCGACCGAACGCGACGAACCACTGGCTGCCGACCCCGCCGAAGAGCCGCCGTTCGACCACGCGGCGGACGAGGACCGTGGCGACCAGCTGCCGTTGCTGGCGATGATCCGCGACACCATGGGCCTGCCTGAGCCGACCGACCAGGACGTCCGCCGGATGTTCGAACGCGCCGACGCCTGGCGCGACTGCTCCTCCACCCCCGAACGTCTCGCCGAGATCAACCGGCTCACCGCCGACTTCTACGCCGACCGCTTCCCCGGCTCCTGGGCCCAGCCCTACCTCGCCTCCCGGTTCGGCGTCGACCTCACCGGTCACCCCCACCTGCAACCCGGCTACGCCCCCAACGGGTGGACCACCCTCGTCGGTCACCTCCACACCCTCGGCGTCACCGACCAGGAGATGCTCGCTGCCGGCGTCGCCACCACGGCGTCCACCGGCAGGCTGATCGACCGGTTCCGCGACCGGGCCGTCTTCCCGATCCGCTACGCGGGTGTCATCCTCGGCTTCGTCGGACGCCGCCACCCCGACCGCACCGACCAGGACAAGGCCGGACCCAAGTACCTCAACACCGGTGACACGCCCCTGTTCCACAAGGGCGACCAGCTGTACGCCACCGGATCGCTCGGGCCCGACGTCACCCCCGTCATCGTTGAGGGCCCGATGGACGCCATCGCCGTCACCCTCGCCACCGGCGGCAAGTACCTCGGCGTCGCACCCCTCGGGACGGCACTGACCGACGAGCAAGCATCCCAGTTGCGCGAGTTGGGGCATCGGGCGCCGATCGTCGCCACCGACGCCGACCTCGCCGGCCGCGTCGCCGCCGAGCGCGACTTCTGGATCCTCACCTCTCTCGGCCACGACCCCCGCCACGCCGCGCTGCCGGACGGCACCGACCCTGCCGACCTCGTCGCCACCGGACACGCCACCGTCCTGACCGCTGCGCTCGAGAACGCGGGGCCGCTGGCCCAACAACTCGTCGACGAACGCTTCGCCCACCTGCCGGCAGCGGACGCCGCCCTCGACTCCCTCCGCGTCATCGCCGCCCAACCCTCCGAATCTTGGGAGAACGGAGTGCAAGACATCGCCGACCGGCTCAGGCTGCCCGTCAGCGTGCTTCGCACCGCACTGGCCGACCTCGTCACCGTCTGGAACAAGGACCCACGCGGCCGCGCCCAGTGCGCCCTCCGAGCCCTCGGCGACGTCAAGAACCGACTCGTCCGCCAGTCCGAGACTGGCGTCCGGGAACACGTGGTCCAGAGTGTCTCCGGGCCCCAGCGACAGGATCGACGACTCGTCAATCGGCCGCAGCAGCCAGATCGACGCCGCGGCGTAGACGTGTAACTCCTCCCAGCTTCTCTCCGCGAGATCCGGGAGGGCTTCCCGGCGGCAGCAGCTCGACCCACAGTCGCGTCGTCATGACGGTTCGACCGTCATCACCGACACCGCTGTGAACGAAGCGCATTCCGGCGGCGCTGGGCTCCTCGCCCTGCGTGAGGCTTGCACATCGCGGCATGAGCGAGCATCCCATACTGGGACCCGGGACGGTATCATCGATGTCATGACCGTGCAGATCGCGATCCGTCTTCCCGACGACATGGTGGCCTTCCTCGACAAGTCCGTGGCCGCCGGCAACGCGCCCAGCCGGGCAGCACTGGTGGCCCGTGCCGTCGAGCGCGAGATGCGCCGCCAGGTTGCCGAGCAGGACGCCGCCATCCTCCGCGAGCGGGGCACCTCCGACGACCTCGACGAACTGGTCGCGTGGTCGGTCGCACACGCGACGCTTGAGGACTGACCCGTGCGCGAGATCTGCCTGGTGCGCCTGGACAAGACACGTCCCGCGGTCGTCCTGACACGGGAGGCCGCGCGAGCGGCCATGACGAAAGTGACAATCGCGCCGATCACCTCCACCATCAAGGGGCTGTCCAGCGAGGTCCCTGTCGGACGCACCAACGGACTCGATCACGACGGCGTGATCTCACTGGACAACGTCGTCACCGTTCCGAGCAAATTGCTCGGCCGAACCATCGGGTTCCTGACCTCCACCCAAGAGGCCGAACTCGCCCGGGCAGTCGTCTTAGCCTATGACCTCGACGTCCCGCTGCTCCATTGACGAACCCGACAGGGCAAGGCGCACGGCGGCATTCAACCCCCGCCCTCCATGAAGACGCCGGTGGAGCAGCCCACAGTGCCCAGAGGCGCCTGCGCGGATGTCGCGCCCGCAGCGGCAGATCGTTCGTTCGTCCGTGCGTCGCCCGGAGGTCAGCCAGCTGGCGGGGTCGGGGGCTCGCCTCCTCCGGCAAACCAGGGCTGGCCGCCGGCGTCCCATCCGAAGACGACCACATTCGAGGGCAGCGGTCCGTCGTCCAGTAAGCGCCGCGGGTCGACACCGTGTCCGACGGCATCCCTCACCAGACGTCCCCGGGCTTGCTCAGCGTGATATCCCGGAGGCCAGACCACGCCACCGACATGCTCACGTGGATCACGGTCGCCAGTGTCGATCTCGACTCGGATGCGTTCATCGTGCGCCGACAACGCCGCATCGAACTCGGCCGCATTGTCGTAAGCAGCCACGGTCACATTGCGCCGCTGCCTCCGTTGCGGGTCGAAGCGATAGTGCTGCAGCACCCATCGCCACACCGAGTCGTCGTCGGGATCCACCACCGGCACATTGATCACCTCCCGAGATACCCACGCCCAGCCAACACCATCAGCGCCCGTGAGGACCAGCCGCCCGGCGGCATGTCAGGAAGTTGGTACGGGCCACCGCCGTCGAGAGCGAGCGCCTGCGATTGGTTGGAGACATCAGCGACCCATCGAGGAGGAAGCTCTCTACCTGTCACGCGACAGACAGCGTGAATGGACAGACCTCTGCAACACCGTTCAGCACCACACCTGAACACAACGACCCCCGGGTCCACCCCGCTATGTCCTGACACGTCACGCCTTCCCAGCCGGCCCGTCATCACCCGATCGCGCCAAAGAAATGCCATCGTCTTCGGTCGGCGCTTACCTGGCTGTTTGGGCGTAGCCTGAAGGTGCGTAGACATGTGCTCGCAGATCGCGCGAGCACCTTCAGATCAGATCCATCATGTCGAGCCTCCCGTAGGAGATGAGGACGATGACAAGGATCACCACCTTCGACATCACCGACAGGGTCGGAGCCACCGCGCTGGCCAGGATCACGGGCGGACTGTACTTGGCGTTCATCGTCACCTCCGTCTTGGCAAACGTGTTGGCGCACATTGGTTTGGGAAATGCCGAGCAGATCTACGGATCGATCACCACAGTTGGCTGGTCGTTCCGCCTCGGTCTGGTCGTTGCGTTCGTGTCAGCCTTCCTGTTCGTGATGGCCGCCTGGGGGCTTTATGTCCTGCTGCGGACCGTCAACCAGGACGTGGCGTTGTTGTTCCTCCTGCTCAACGCGGTCGGAGTCGCCGTCCAGTGCGCGAGCCTGCTCCAGCTGGTGTCCGCCATGCTCATCGTTGATGCCGGCGCCGCGCCCACGACTTTCCAACCGGCACAGACCGAGGCGATGGCGCTGCTCGCCATCAACGTGTATCGGACTGGTTTTGTCGCCGCCCAGTTGTTCTTCGGCACCTGGCTGTTCCCGCTCGGCTACCTGGTCTACAAGTCCGGGTTCCTGCCGCGCATCCTGGGCGTGCTGCTCATCCTGGACGGGGTCGCCGAGATGATCTGGTTCCTCCAGGCGTTCCTGCTGCCGGCCTACCCGCAGATCAAGGTGCCCGGGACCGTCGTGAGTTTCTTGGCCGAGGTCGGGCTGGCGTTGTGGCTCCTCATCAAGGCAGTGAAGGTGACCACGCCCACGATCGCAGTCTCGGCGCCCTCCGGTGGCCCTGAAGTGGGACCATCCAGATGACGGCCACAGCACCCGAAAGGGGGATCGGGGCGACAGTGTTCCGGCTCGGTCTGGGTGGAGCAGCGGGATTCTGGGTGACGAACTTCGCGATCTCGCTGACCCCCATCGCGGCGGAGTACCGCGCGGGCCTCGGGATCTCGTACCTTCCCATGCTCGGCGAAGCCCTGCTCGGGGGTCTGATCATCGGCTTCGGTGTCAGCTACTCCCTGCTCCGCCTCTACGGCCGACTCCCGACGTCCAGCCCCCTTCTGAAGGCGGTTCTGCTGAGCCTGGTCGCTCTGATCGTGGCGACGGTCCTCGTCGAAATCCCCCCAAGGTTGCTCGCGACCACGAGCACCGACCTGCGTTACTTTCTCATCGGCGCCGCCTTCAACACCCTCCGGTTCGGCGCTCTCGGTGTGGTGATCGGCTACCTGTACGGCAGGACCGCCGACCCCCAACCGGCCACTGCACGAAAGCCGAATTCCCAGAAGCCGACGACCTGAGTACCGGCCTGCGCGTCCCCAAACCTTCGCCGATCTCCGGCAGCATCCACATCGACCGCGCTGGCAGCGGCCATGAGCGAGTGATACCAGACTGGTAGCATGGGGTCCATGGCCATGACCTTGCGA
>CAZPCM010000160.1:0-5724 GCA_964585085.1 uncultured Propionibacteriaceae bacterium | reverse complement strand
GTCAGGCTCAGGGATCGTCAGGCTCAGGGATCGTCAGGCTCAGGGATCGTCAAGCTCAGGGATCGTCAGGCTCAGGGATCGTCAAGCTCAGGGATCGTCGGGCTACACCCAGACGCCGCGGAACATCACGCGGGTCACCGTCTGGTCCTCGTCCAGCACGACCAGGTCAGCGCGCATGCCGGGCGCGATCCGTCCGACGTCGCTGAGGCCCAGGTAGTCGGCGTTGATGCAGGTCGCGCTGCGGACGGCCTGCGCCAACGGCACGCCGGCGGCGACCGCGTTCCTCACGGCGCGGTCCAATGTGAGGGTGCTGCCGGCGATGGTGTCCGAACCGGCCAGCCGGGCCACGCGATCGCGGACCTCCACCGCGAGTTCGCCGAGCATGTAGTCCCCGTCGGGAGCACCGGCTGCCGCCATCGCATCGGTGACCAGGGCGACCCGGTCGGGGGCGCTCTGCATGACGAACGCCGCGAGCTCCGGCCGGACATGGATCCCGTCGAAGACCAGCTCCAGGACGACACGCGGGTCCTCCCACAGCGCCAGCACCGGGCCGGGTTCGCGGTGCTTCAAGGCGGGCATCGCATTGAACAGGTGAGTCGCGCCGCGGGCACCGGCGTCGATCGCGGCCCGGGTGGTCTCGTAGTCGGCGTTGGTGTGTCCGATCGCCGGGACGCAGCCGTGGGCGACCATCACGGCGATCGCTTCCAACGCGCCGGGGCGCTCTGGCGCGATGGTGACCATCTTCACCGCGCCGTGACCGGCCTGAAGCAACTCCTCCACGACGGAAGGCTCGGGGTCCGCCAGCAGCTCCAGCGGGTGCGCACCCTTGAACTTCTCGGCCAGCCAGGGACCCTCGAGATGGATGCCGGCCAGGTCACCGTCGGCCACCTTCTGGGCGAGCAGGCGCACCTGGCGCTTGAGGTCGGGGACCGAGCCCGTCACGAGCGAGGCCACCATCGTGGTTGTCCCGACCGCGCGGTGGGCGGCCAGGACGGTGTCGACGTCGGACGGATCGTCGGTGACGAAGGACGCTCCCCCGCCGCCGTGCGAGTGCGGGTCGACATAGCCCGGGATCAGCCAGCCGTCGACCACCTCATCCGGGGGCGAGGGCGGCTCCCCGGAGCCGGCTGCGACGATGCGTCCGCCGGTCACCTGCACCCAGCCCGGGGCGAAATCGTCGGCATCGGCGAGCAGGACGCGGTCCGCAGCGATCAGCATGTCCCTCCCCCGATCAGGCATCGAAGCGCTGCCAGGCAGGCTTGTTGGCGTAGGTCTCTCGGTAGTAGTCCGACAGCGTGAGCTCGGCAGCCGCGGCCTCGTCGACGATGATCGACGCGTGGGCGTGCAACTGGAGCACCGACCCCGGGTACATCGCCGTGATCGGCCCTTCCACAACGGCGGCGATCGCGTGGGCCTTCGCCTCCCCCTGGGCGACCAGCACGACGTTCCGCGCGTCCATGATGGTGCCAAGCCCCTGGGTCAGGCAGTGCCGCGGCACGTCGTCGAGGCTCGGGAAGAACCGTGCGTTGTCGAGGCGGGTACGGTCGGCAAGCGTCTTGATCCGGGTGCGGGAGTTGAGCGACGACGTGGGCTCATTGAAGCCGATGTGGCCGTTCGAGCCGACCCCGAGCAGTTGGACGTCCACCCCGCCGGCGGCCCGGATGGCGGCTTCGTAGGCAGGGCCTGCGGCTTCGAGGTCCTCGGCGAACCCGTCGGGGCAGGCGACGCGAGCCGGGTCCATCCCCAACGGCTCAGTGACGGAACGCCGGATGACCTCGGCGTAGCTCTCCGGGTGCCCCGTGGGCAGCCCGACGTACTCGTCGAGGGCGAACGCCGAGGCCCGGGTGAGGTCGACCCGGCCGGCGGTGGCAAGCCTGGCGAGCGCGGCATAAGTGGCCATCGGCGAGGAACCGGTGGCCACGCCGAGGACGACGTCCGGCCCGGTGTCGCGGGCCACCCGGGCGATCTTCGCCGCCGCCAGGTCGCCGACGCCGGTGGGATCGGAGCAGATGATGACTTCCATTGATTCTCCTTGTGAGGTGCCGGGATCTCCGGTGAGTGGCCGGCCCCGGGGCTGGGTGTGCCCCGGAGCCGGCCGAAGGGGTCAGGCGGTGGGATCGGTGGCGACGGTGGTTTCGCCCTCGGCCTCACGGCCCGGGGTGCGCAGGTTCCACTTGCGGATCACGAAGCGGAAGAGCGCGTAGTAGATCACGGCGAAGATCGGACCGATGATCAGGAGCAACCAGGGCTGGGTTCCGATGTTCCAGTTCAGGGCGAAGTCGAACAGGCCGGCGGAGAATCCGAAGCCCATCTTGATGCCCAGCGCGTTGGTGAGGGCCAGGGAGACTCCCGTGAGCACCGCGTGCATCACGTACAGCGGCCAGGCCACGAACATGAAGGCGAACTCCAGCGGCTCGGTGACGCCGGTGAGGAACGAGGTCAGGGCGACCGAGATCATGATGCCGCCGACGGCCTTGCGGTTGGCCGGCTTGGCCTCCTGCCAGATGGCCAGGGCGGCCGCGGGCAGGGCGAACATCATGATCGGGAAGAAGCCGGTCATGAACGTCCCGGCGGTGGGGTCGCCGGCCAGGAAGCGCAGGATGTCGCCATGGACGACGGTGCCGTCGGCCTTGGTGAACTCGCCCAGGATGAACCACGGCGGGTTGTTCAGGATGTGGTGCAGGCCGAGCGGGATGAGCAGCCGGTTCAGGGTGCCGTACACGAAACCGCCGATGATGGCGTTCTGGGCCACCCAGTTGCCGACCGCGGTGAGGCCGCCGTTGAAGGCCGGGTAGATGAAGGCGAGGCCGACCGAGAGCACGATGGCAGCCACCGCGGTGACCATCGGGACGAACCGGCGTCCGCCGAAGAAGGCCAGGTAGGGCGGGAGTTCGATCCGGTAGTAGCGCTGCCACAGCCACCCGGCGACCAGGCCCATCAGGATGCCACCCAGGACGCCGTAGTTGATCAGGGCCTGCTTGCCCCCCTCGGCCGGAAGGCCGAGCACGAAGGGGGACATCGCGTCGCCGACGCCCTTGAAGACCAGGTAACCCACGACCGCGGCAAGGGCTGTCGAGCCGTCCGCCTTCTTGGCGATGCCGATCGCCACGCCGACTGCGAACAGCAGGGCGAGGTTGGCGAACAGGGCGTTGCCGGCGGCCCCGATGACCGCGGCGACCTGGTTCCAGCCCAGGCCGTCCTTGCCCAGCACGTCGTCCTGGCCGATACGCAGGAGCAGTGCGGCCGCCGGCAGCGAGGCGATCGGCAGCATCAGGCTCCTGCCGAACTTCTGGATGGGGGCGAGATTGATGCGGCCCCCTGTGGAGATGGTGTCGGTTGTCACGACTTGTTCCCTTCGTTGAGACCCGTCGACTCTTGGTCACGGCTCAGATCCATATGGACTTGGTAGCGGTCCCCGCGGTAGCGGGAGACCACGTATTCGACCGGACGTCCGGACGCACTCGAGATGCGCCGGAAGACCAGTAACGGGGTGTGGAGTGGTGCGGCCAGTTGTGCGGCGAGGTTGGCGTCGGCGCTCTCCCCCCACAGCGTCTGGGCGGCGTTGTCGACCCAGAGTCCGTAGCGCTCTCCCATGATCTGGTAGAGCGAGCCCCCGACCAGGTCCTGCCGGTCCAGGTCGGGCAACACCGATGCCGGGTACCAGCCGTCCTCGTGAGCGATCGGCTGGCCGTCAGCCAGACGGATTCGGACGATCCGCCACGCCTGGTCGTCCTCGGACAGGCCCAGGGCTGCGGCGATCTCCCCTGTCGGGTGCTCGAGAGCGACCGAGAGGATCCGGGTGGACGGAACGAGCCCGCGCCGTCGCATGTCCTGGCTGAACGAGGCCAGGTGCAGCTTCGTCTCCAGCCGGGGACGGACGGCGAAGGTGCCCAGACCGTGGGTGCGCTGCAGCAACCCATCGGCGACCAGCCCGTCGATGGCCTTGCGGACGGTCGCCCGCGAGACCCCGTAGGTGGTCATCAGCTCACGCTCGGACGGGATGGCGCTGCCCGGGACGGCGAGCCGAATGATCAGCTCCCGCACCTGCTGGTGCTTCGGGAGGGGCCCCTCCTGGATTCCCGCCGCCTCTGCCAGCATCGCTTCACCTCCAACTGGTTCGTACTGGTTCGTACTGGTATGTACCAGTAGCCAAAATCATGCTAGGGTGAGGCCACGTTGTCAAGCAGGTCGTCCGGGGAGATCCTCCGGGGGCCGGGAACAGGGAAGGAAACCCATGAGCACCAAGGCAGAGAAGATCCTCGTGGCGCTGGGCGGAGCGGCGAACATCACCGAGATCGAGGCGTGCATCACCCGCCTGCGTACGGAGGTCAAGAACCCCGCACTGGTCAACGAGGCTGCCCTGAAGGCGGCGGGCGCCCACGGCGTCATCGCGGCAGGGAAAGTCGTCCAGGTGGTCGTCGGCCCCGAGGCCGACCGACTGGCCGACGACATCGAGGAGCTGATGTGACGCAGGTGCTCGCCCCCTGCCCCGGGCGGGTGTTCCCGCTCGCCGAGGTCAGCGATCCGGTCTTCGCCGCCGAGATGGTCGGCCCGGGGGTCGCCATCGAGCCGGCTGCTGGAGACACGGTGGTGATCGCCCCGGTCGCTGGGACGATCCTGAAGATCCATCCGCACGCCTTCGCGATGGCAGCGGTCGACGGAGTGGGCGTCCTGGTGCACCTGGGCATCAACACCGTCCGGCTCGGCGGCGCCGGGTTCGACGTGCTGGCCGAGGAAGGCTCGACCGTGGCCGCGGGAGAACCGATGGTTCGCTGGGATCCGTCCCTGATCACCGGGGACGACATCGCCACGACGGTGATGGTGGTCGCTCTGGACCGTCCGGCGGGCAGTGTCGCGTCACCGCGCCTCGGCACGGATGTGGTCGCCGGCGACGTCCTGTTCAGCGTCGATGCCTGACCCCGCCCACCGCTCATGAGCGCACTGCCTGCGGCGGTGCTGTTCGACCTCGACGGCACCCTGGTCGACTCGGAGCCCTTCCACCGGGCGTTCTACCGGCGGATGTTCGCCGAGCTCGGCTGGCCGGCGGACGACGCCACCCTGGCGCTGTTCACCGGCCGCCGGGCCGACGACGTGTTCGCCCGCGTCCCTGGGCCGTGGACCGGTGTCGACGCGGTCAGGCTCGTCGCGGGCATGCTGGAGCAACTTCCGTCCCTACCGCCCCCAGAACCGATGGCCGGGGCGCCGGCCCTGGTGCGGGAGGTGGCCCGGATCACCCGACTGGGCTTGGTCACCTCGGCCGATCACACCTGGGTGAACGCGTGTCTGGGCGGCTCGCGGGGGCTGGCCGACTTCTTCGACGTGGTGGTCACCCGGGACCACGTCCAGGTCGGCAAGCCCGACCCGCAGGGGTATGCGCTGGCCTGCGACCTGCTGAACGCCGTTCCGGCCGCATCGGTGGCTGTGGAGGACGCCCCGGCCGGGGTGACCGCCGCAGCCGCGGCCGGCGTGGGCCGGGTGGTGGGACTCACCTCCACCTTCAGCAGCGGTGCCCTGCTGGCCGCTGGGGCGACCCACACCGTGACGCGCCTGGCCGAGGTCCGGGCGCTCATCCTCGATTAGGGAGCCGTCGCAGGCGGCGTCACGAAGCCCTGGATCGACCAGGACAACCGCCTCCAGGACTGCGTCCGACCCTTCGTCAGGCTCAGGGATCGTCAGGCTCAGGGATCGTCAGGCTCAGGGATCGTCAGGCTCAGGGATCGTCAG
>CAZPCM010000159.1:0-5726 GCA_964585085.1 uncultured Propionibacteriaceae bacterium | reverse complement strand
CGGCGAGCAGGCCGCGCTGCAGGACTCCAACGACCACGTCCTGGCCAACATCCAGAAGGACGGCACCTACTCGGTTGTGCCCCGGATCCCCGGCGGCGAGATCACGCCGGAGAGGCTGATCGTGATCGGCCAGGTCGCGCAGGAGTTCGGCCTGTACACCAAGATCACCGGCGGCCAGCGGATCGACCTGTTCGGCGCCCGGATGGAGCAGCTTCCGGCCATCTGGCGCCGTCTGGTGGACGCCGGGTTCGAGTCCGGACACGCCTACGGCAAGGCCTTACGCACCGTGAAGTCGTGCGTCGGCTCGACCTGGTGCCGGTTCGGCGTCCAGGATTCCGTCGGCCTGGCGATCGACCTCGAACTGCGCTACCGCGGCCTGCGCGCCCCGCACAAGCTCAAGCTCGGCGTCTCCGGCTGCGCCCGGGAATGCGCCGAGGCGCGCAGCAAGGACGTCGGGGTGATCGCCACGGATTCCGGCTGGAACCTCTACGTGGGCGGCAACGGAGGGTTCACCCCGCGGCACGCGGTCCTGCTCGCCGAGAGTCTGGACACAGAAACCCTGATCCGGACCATCGATCGCTTCTTCATGTACTACATCCGCACCGCCGACCGGCTGCAGCGGACGGCCCCCTGGCTGGAGGACATCGAGGGCGGGCTCGACCACGTCCGCTCGGTGATCCTGGACGACTCGCTCGGGATCGCCGCTGACCTGGACGCGGCGATGGCCGCGCATGTGGCGTCCTACTCCGACGAGTGGCGCGACGTGCTGGAGGACCCGGTCAAGCTGGCCCGCTTCACCTCCTTCGTCAATGCCCCGGACGCCGCCGACGACTCGCTGGCTTACGTCTACGAGCGCGGCCAGCGCCGTCCGGCGACGCCTGCCGAGCGGGCCTCCAGCGACATCGAGGTGGTCGGCCCGGACGGCCACCCCAAGGAGCCGGTTCTGCTCGGCCTCCCGCGCCACGCCGCCCCCACCACGGCCGTGCGCACCCGCCCCACCCCCACGACGGCCGAGCAGCCGCGCAGCGGCGTGAAGCAGTCCCCTCCGATCAACCTCCAGGGAGAGCCGCGATGACCGCTGCCTACATCACCCGTCTGGCCGACCTGCAGCCCGAACGCCCGGTGGCCGCCCTGGTGGCCGGCGTCCAAGTGGTCGTCGTCCGACTCGTGGACGATCGCGTCTTCGTGGTCGGACAGCACGACCCGTTCAGCGGCGCGAACGTGATGTCGCGGGGCATCGTCGGCAGCATCCTCCGCGGCGACGAGGAGATCCCTACCCTGCAGTCCCCGATGTACAAGCAGGCCTTCGACCTTCGCACCGGGCACTGCCTGGGTGAGGTGCCGGCATCGTTGGGCGTCTGGGAGGTCACCGTCATCGACGGCGGCGTGTTCGTCGGGACTCAGCGCGCCGACGCCGAAGCGACACCACTGGCCGAGGCGTCGTGAGCAACGGCACCGTCTGGCTGGTCGGGGCTGGTCCGGGCGATCCCGACCTGATGACCTTGAAGGCCCACCGGCTGCTGGCCGAGGCCGACGTCGTGGTCCATGACCGCCTCGTGCCGGACGGTGTCGTCGAGGCGCTGCCCGCGTCCACTCGGATCGTCGACGTGGGCAAGCTGCCGTTCCACCACAAGGTCACCCAGGACGACATCAACCGGATCATCGTCGCCGAGGCTCGGGCCGGGAACATGGTCGTCCGGTTGAAGGGCGGGGACCCGTTTCTCCTCGGCCGCGGCGGAGAGGAGGTCCGGGCCTGCCTGGACGCGGGCATCGAGGTGCAGGTCGTGCCGGGAGTGTCCAGCGCGATCGCGGGGCCGGCCGCGGCGGGGATCCCGGTCACCCAGCGGAGGCTGTCGCCGGGGGTGCTGGTGATCTCCGGGCACGAGGAGACCGATCCGGCCTTGATGGCAGGCTGGCCGTACACGATCGTGATCCTGATGGGCATGTTCCGCCTGCCGACCATCGTGGCCGACCTGATGGCGGCAGGAAAGGACCCGAGCACCCCGGCCGCCATCGTCGAGCGCGCCTGGACGCCGGCCCAGCGTGAGGTCCGCGCGCCCTTGCATGCGCTGCCGCGGGCGGCGGCCGCGGCAGGACTGGGCAACCCGGCCGTCATCGTCATCGGCGATGTGGCGGCGGGGATCTGAAATGGAATTCGCCACCGACCAACTCGCGGGGTGCCGAGTGCTGCTGACCGCTCACCGGCGGGCGGCCGAACTCGGCGCGGCTCTGGAGCGCCGCGGGGCCGAGGTCATCCACGCCCCGGTGCTGTCGATCGTCCCTCATGTCGATGACGCCAGGCTGCTGGCCCGGACCCGCGAGACGATCCGTAACCGCCCCGACATCGTCGTGGTGACAACGGGAGTCGGCCTGCGCGGCTGGATCGAGGCGGCGGACGCCGAGGGGCTCGCCCCGGCGCTGCTGGACACCTTGGCCGCCTCCCGGATCATCGCCCGCGGGCCCAAGGCGCTCGGCGCCATCCAGGCAGCACAACTGATCCCGGAGTGGGTGGCGCCCTCGGAGACCACCGCCGAGATCACCGATCGGTTGCTCCGCGAGGGCGTGAAGGGCCTGACCATCGCCGTCCAGCACCATGGATCGGGCGCGGACGGCCTGGACCAGGCCCTGGCGGCCGCCGGGGCCCGCGTGATCTCGTTGGTGGTCTACCGGTGGGGGCCGCCTGCCGACCAGGGGGCCGTGGCGCGGGGAGTTCACCTGGTCGCCGACGTGGAAGTGGACGCGGTGGTGTTCACGTCCGCTCCGGGCGCATCCGCCTTCATCGAGACCGCCCGACGTGAGGGCCGGCTCTTCGACGTGATCAGCGCCTGCCACGGCTCGGAAGGCGTGCTGGCCGCGACCGTCGGCCCGGTCACCGCGGCGC
Organism: uncultured Propionibacteriaceae bacterium; assembly: GCA_964585085.1. Classification (GTDB taxonomy): domain Bacteria; phylum Actinomycetota; class Actinomycetes; order Propionibacteriales; family Propionibacteriaceae; genus Propionicimonas. The sequence continues at coordinate 2,845 of CAZPCM010000159.1, read as the reverse complement.
CGTTGCGCGCAGTGGGCATCCAGCCGCTGGTTCCCGATCGGTGGCGGATGGGGTCGTTGGTGCGTGAGCTGGTGGCCCGGCTGGGCGTCGACCGACGCACCGAGCTGCCCACGGCATTCGGAACGATTCTGGTCCAGCGGCGTCGTGCCTGCCTGGACGGACGGCAGCTGGCCCTGACTCCCACGACCCTGGCGACACTGCGACTGCTCACGGACGCCCGTGGCGGCGTCGTCACCAGGCAGGAGATCGTGGCGGCGCTGCCCGGACCCGGCGCCACGCTGCATGCTGCGGAGGTGGCGGTGGGGAGGTTGCGGGATGCGCTGGGGCACCGCGAACTGATCGAGACGGTGGTGAAACGCGGGTACCGTGTGCGCGTGGACCCCGCCGTGGTGCCGTTCCCGGCACGCCCGCTGTACCAGGCCGACGATGGAATCTGCTGAGGCTTCCGGAACAAGCTGTGTCGAATTCGTCGTCCACGACGAATTCGACACAGCTTGTTCGCCCCCGTCCGGCCCGGTGCTCGTTCTGTGCTCCCACGGGACGCGGAGCCCGTCCGGACGGGCCACCGTCGGGACGCTTTGTGCCGCGCTGCGCGCCCGGCGCCCGGGCCTGGACGTGAGGCTGGCCTTCGTCGACGTGCACCGGCCCTTCGTCGCCGACAAGGTGGCGGCCCTGATCGCGTCCGGGCGGTCAGTGGTGGTCGTGCCAGTGCTGCTGTCGTCCGGCTACCACGTCCAGGTGGACGTGGGCAGGGCGGTCCGTCCGTTCGACCAGGCCACCTCGACGGGCCCCCTGGGCCCGCATCCGCTGCTGGCCGACGTGCTGGCCGACCGACTCCGCGAAGCGGGCGGGGGCCCCGGCGATGCTGTGGTCCTCGCCGCCGCCGGGTCGAGCCGTCCGGCGACCCTCGACGATGTCGCGGCCATGGCCGGGCTGCTGCAACAGCGCTGGCCGGGACCGGTTTCGGTGGGCTACGGGACGATCGCCCGGCCGTCGGTGGCGGACGCGGTGGCCGCGGCCCGCGCGGTAGGCGCCGCCCGGGTGCTGGTGGCGTCCTACCTGCTCGCGCCGGGGCACTTCCACAACAGCCTGTCCTCGGCCGGAGCGGACGCCGTCAGCGGGCCTCTGGGCACCGACCCGCGCGTCCTCGACGTGATCCTCCAGCGCTACGACGCCTCCTGGTGACCGCGCTCAGCCACGGGGCATGGGTTGGCACGGCGGCGTCAGATCCGGCCGTTCGGGCGGGATAGAACGCCGAGGCGCCGACCCGCGCACCCCCTGCGAGACCGCGGTGACGTCTCCGGTTGACCGCGCTCGGCACAGCGTGCCGACCCTCCCTGGACAGGGCCGCCCAGCGCCCGTCGAGCCTGATCCGGCTGCGCCCGGCGCGGACGTCAGCCGACCACGAGCAGCAGGTCGCCACCTTCCACGGCCTGGGCGTGCCCGATCGCAAGTCGCTGCACCACACCGCCCACCGGCGAGGTGATCGCGGCCTCCATCTTCATCGCCTCGATCGTGGCCACGGGGCCGCCCGCCTCGATGACGTCGCCGACCTCGACGGTGAGGGTCACCACTCCGGCGAACGGGGCCGGGATCTGGCCGGCCACGGCGGGATCCGCGCGCTCGGCCACGGCCACGGTCGACTTCACCGACTCGTCGCGCACGGACACCACACGCATCTGGCCGTTGATCGCGCACACGACCTGGCGCATCCCACGCTCGTCCGGCTCACCGATCGCCGAAATGGTGAGTAGCAGGGTCTTACCGCGTTCGAGGCTGACCTCCGTTTCCGCGCCCAGCACCAGACCATGGAGGAAGTCCCTGGTCGACAGGACGGTGAGCTCGGAGAAGTCCTCCACGGCTTCCTCGTAATCCCTGGTGGGCCCGGGGAAGAGCAGCCGATTCAGGGTGCGCCGCGGCTCAGCGTCAAGAGCGGCCTCCTCGCTCGGCGACAGCTCGGTTTCGACCGGCCTGGTCACCCGTCCGGCCAGCGCCTTGGTACGGAACGGCTCAGGCCAACCGCCGGGCGGATCTCCCAGGTCACCGTTCAGAAAGCCGATCACCGAGTCGGGGATGTCGTACTTCGACGGATTGGCCTCGAAATCCGCCGGGTCGGCGTTGCGTCCGACCAAGGCGAGGGCGAGGTCCCCGACGACCTTGGACGACGGCGTCACCTTGACGATGTTGCCCAGGATCTTGTTCGCGGCCGCGTACATGTCCTCGATGTCCTCGAAGCGGTCTCCCAACCCCAGCGCGATGGCCTGCTGCCGGAGGTTGGAGAGCTGGCCGCCGGGGATCTCGTGATGGTAGACGCGTCCGGTCGGCCCGGGCAGGCCCGACTCGAAGGGCGCGTACAGCCGCCGCACGGCCTCGAAGTACGGCTCCAGCGCAGTGACCGCGTCAAGGTCGAGCCCGGTGGCGCGCTCGGTCCCGTCGGTCGCCGCGACCAACGCGGACATCGACACCTGCGAGGTCGTCCCGGCCATGGACGCCGACGCGACGTCGACCGCGTCGACCCCGGCATTGATCGCCGCGAGAAGCGTGCCGAGCTGGCCGCCGGCGGTGTCGTGGGTGTGCAGGTGGACCGGGAGGTCGAAATTGCTCCTCAAGGCGGTCACCAGCTGTGCCGCCGCGGGGGCCCGCAGGAGGCCGGCCATGTCCTTGATCGCCAGGATGTGGGCACCGGACTCGACCAACTGTTCGGCCAACCGCAGGTAGTAGTCGAGGGTGTAGAGCTTCTCCCGCGGGGAGGCCATGTTGCCCGTGTAGCACAGGGCGGCCTCAGCGACCGCGTGATCCGTCTCCCGCACCGCCTCGATCGCGGGACGGATCTGGTCGACGTTGT
>CAZPCM010000158.1:0-5774 GCA_964585085.1 uncultured Propionibacteriaceae bacterium | reverse complement strand
GTGGAGCTAAGGGGACTCGAACCCCTGACCTATTGCTTGCAAAGCAACCGCGCTACCAACTGCGCCATAGCCCCGGTGACAAGCTCATTGTGGCAGCCCGAACCGGCGGGGCCAAGTCCGGCCTTGACGGACGCCAGGTCTCAGAATCGATCGGCTCGAGTTGCGACCGCGGATTGCCTGCCCGGCAGAAGGAGCATGACACAAATCCCGCCCGATCCGCGCCGAAGGGACTGTTTGGAGCGCTCCCGGAGGTGGATCGGGCGGGATTTGCCTCTCCCATCGACAAGAGGCTCTGGTGGGCCGGGGCGATGCAGGTAATCGGGGGGCCGGGAGGCTGCGGTGTGCCGGGCACTGGGTGCGGGCGGTTGTCAGTGCCCGTCGGGACTTCCCCGTGGGCGGCCAGGGCACTCGAAGGCGCTGCGCCCACGTCGCGCTGTCCGACCGCGAAACGCTCTGACAAGGTGAGATGCTCCACCAGCAGGAGCCGAATCGACCAAGGGTACGCCCTCCACGTACCCTTGAGGTATGTGGTCCAAGCGCGAAGAGGTTGATTACGCGCTGCAACGCCGAAACACCCTGCAGGCGTTGCGGCGTCCGCAGCGCACCCTGGACCGCTCAGAGGTGTGCGACGCAGACCCGATGTTGGTCCGTGCCGCACTCCACCACGGGGAGCAGTCGAGGGTCCAGTGCCCCATCTGCTCCACCGACCGGATGGTCAACCTGCACTTCGTGTTCGGCGACCAACTGGGCCAGTACTCAGGACGGATCAAGTCCACCGCAGAGTTGGACGAGATGCAGAGCGAGTTCGGCGAGTTCAAAGTGTGCGTGGTCGAGGTGTGCCTCGAGTGCGCCTGGAATCACATGATCGTTTCGTACCTCCTCGGGGACGGCGTCAAGCGCCGGCCGCCGAGGCGTCAGCAAACAGTTGAGGACATCTATGGTTGAACCCACACGTGCCACTGCCAACCCCTCGCGGGGTAAGCCGCGGAAAAGGAATCCGTGGCTCACGACCCTCAAATGGCTCGGCATCTCGTTGCTGAGCCTGGCCGTGATCGGCGGCGTCGCGCTGGGAGTGGCCTACGCCACAGTCAAGATCCCCGATCCCAATGCGGACTTCCAAACCAACACCAGCTTCGTCTACTACGCCGACGGCAAAGAGCGCATCGGCAGCTTCCAGGTGCAGAACCGGACGTCCATCGCCTACGCGGACATGAACCAGTACGCCAAGGACGCGATGGTGGCTGCGGAGAACCGTTCGTTCTGGACCGACCCGGGCATTTCGATCCCGGGCCTGTTCCGCGCGGTCATGTCGCTGGGGAACAAGGACGAGATGGTCGGCGGCTCGACCATCACCCAGCAGTACATCAAGGTGCTCTACCTGACTCAGGAGAAGTCGTTCGTCCGCAAGGCCAAGGAGATCATCCTGGCGGCCAAGATGGGCCAGGAGCTGTCCAAGGAGCAGATCCTCGAGGGCTACCTCAACACCGTCTACTTCGGACGCGGGGCCTACGGGATCGAAGCGGCAAGCCAGGCCTACTTCGGCAAACCTCAGTCGAAGCTCACCCTCGCCCAGGCCGTCGCGCTGTGCGACATCGTCAACTCCCCGGGCAACCTCGACCCGGCCGAGGGCGACAAGCAGGCCGCGGACCTTCTTGAGCGCTACCAGTACACGCTCAACGGGATGGTCGAACTCGGCACCATCACCGAGGCGCAGCGGAGCGAGCTCTACCCCGCACTGCCGAAGTTCCCCAAGGTGGCCAGCGACTCCCGCTTCGGCGGGCCGAAGGGCTTCCTGTTGAAGATGGTCGAGAACGAACTGGTGGCGGCCGGCTTCACCGAGGACCAGATCAACGGCGGGGGCTTGAAGGTGGTCACCACCTTCGACGCCGATGCCCAGGACGCGGCCGTCTCGGCGGCCCAAACGATGACGCTGGGGGCGTCTGGCGGCAACAAGAAGGCGGCGCAGAACCTGCACGCCGCCATCGCCTCGATAGACAACGCCACCGGCGGGGTGATCGCCCTGTACGGCGGGCCCGACTTCGTCAAGAGCTCCCGGAACTGGGCGACCACCCCGCGTCCGACCGGTTCGACGTTCAAGCCTTACGCACTCGCCGCGGCCCTGCGCAACGGTTGGGCGCTGACGGACAAGGTCAACGGCAACTCCTTCACCCCGCCCGGTGATTCCACCCCGGTGCACAACGCCGGCGGGGCGAGCTACGGCCAGGTGACCCTGCTCAAGGCGACCACGAGTTCGATCAACTCCGCCTACGTCGACCTCGTGTCGCAGTTGGCTGACGGCCCGACCCAGGTTCAGCAGGCCGCGGTGGACGCCGGAGTCCCGGAGAACGGCTCCTGGGATCTGAGTGACCGCATCCCGCTGGGTGGCTCGGAGGTCAGCCCGCTCAGCCAGGCCTCGGCGTATTCCACCTTCGCCAACCTCGGCCTGCGGGTCACCCCGCATGTGGTCGCGCAGGTCACCGATACTCAGGGCAACAAGCTCTACACCGCCCCGGTGTCTCCGACCCAGACGATCGAGGAGGACGTGGCCACCGATGTCACCTACGCGTTGACCAAGGTGGCCGAGGACGGGACCGGACGGCGTGCCGCCCAACTCGGGTACCCGGTTGCCGGCAAGACCGGAACGGCCTACTACTCCACCGCCGGGGCCACCAAGACCGTCGCGGCGTGGTTCGTCGGGTTCACCAAGCAGATCACGACCTCGGTGATGTACGTGCGCGGCGACCAGGGCAACCAGGATCTCGGCAACAGCTTCTACGGCAGCGGATACCCGGCGTTGACCTGGTTGACCTACATGCAGAAGGCGATGGACGGGCTGCCCAGCGAGGACTTCGCTCCGCCGACCGATCGCACGTCCACGAAAACGTCGACGCCCAAGCCGGACAGCAACAAGTCCGACGGAGGCTCCAGCCACAACAACAACAACCCGACCAAGGACGCGCAGCCGACGCAGCAGCCGACCTCTGAGCCGACGGCGACGAGTGAGCCCACCCAGGCCCCGACGTCGGAGCCGCCGGCGACCACCCAACCGCCCGAGGAGCCGCCGGCGACCAGCTCGGCACCGCAGCCCCCCAAGGCGACCCAGCCGGCGGCCACCACCGGGCCGTAGGATCGTGGGCATGTCGTCGCCGACCCCACCCGCGCTCACGCGGTTCCTCGGCGGCGAACTCGGCACGCGTGCCCGGCCCGGTGGGGTGTGGTTCACGGCCGGACCGTGGGCGATGCTGGGTTTGACCCTGTCCTGGTTGTTGCTAATGCTGCGTCAGTTGCCGTGTCGTGACGGGACGGACACCTTCCCGGACATGTGCTACACCGACATCACGGCGCTCTACTACTGGCGGGGGCTGAGTGAGGGGAAGATCCCCTTCGTCGACTCCAACCTGGAGTATCCGGTCCTCACCGGCGGCCTGATGGAACTGGCTCGGCGCCTGGTGGTTCTGCTCGGCGGTCGGAGTGAGCCGGGGCTGACCGATGCTGAGGTGTCCCACGCGGCCGGCCTCTTCCTCGGCGTCAACGCCGTCCTGCTGTTCGTGCTGTTCGGGGTGGTGGTGTGGGCGCACCTGAAGATGTCCCGTCCCTGGGATGCGCTGATGATCGCCATCGCCCCGGCGGTGTGGACCACGGGCCTGATCAACTGGGACGCCCTGGTGGTGGCCTGCACCTCGCTCAGCCTGCTGGCCTGGGCGCGCAAGCGGCCAGCGTGGTCGGGCGTCTGGTTGGGTCTCGGCGTGGCGGCGAAGCTGTACCCGGTGTTGCTGCTCGTTCCGCTGGCCGTCCTGTGCCTGCGGGCCGACCGGCTCAGGGCGTTCTTCGTCACAGCCGGAACCACGGCGGCCGCCTGGGTGGCGGTCAATCTCCCGGTCTACCTGGTCACCCCCACCGGTTGGCTGAACTTCTGGACCTTCAACGTCGACCGGGGCGGGGACCTGGGGTCGATCTGGTACGTCCTCGGCCTGGCTGGCGTCGAGGTGCCCGGCCTGTCCCGGATGGTCTCGGCGCTCATGGTGGCCGGGACCGCGGCGATCTGCCTGATGCTGCTCCTGGCTCCGCGTCGGCCGCGCTACGCCCAGGGGGCCTTCCTGATCGTGGCCCTGTTCCTGGTGATCAACAAGGTGTACTCCCCCCAATACGTGCTGTGGCTCCTGCCGCTGCTGGTGTTGGCCCGTCCGCGCTGGGTGGATTGGACGGTGTTCTCGGTCGGCGAGCTCGTCTACTGCGCGGCCATCTGGGCGCATCTGGGTCAGATCGGGCCCGAGCGGCTCTACTGGGCGGCCGTCGTGATCCGGGTCGGGGTTCAGCTGTGGCTGTGCGCCCGAGTGATTCTGGATCTCTGGCGCCCAGAGCACGACATCGTCCGCCGCGGTGGGCTGGACGACCCGGACGGCGGCTTGCTCGACGGGAGTCCGGACGCGCCGTGGCTGGTCGGCCTGCGCAGTCGGCTGGCCCGCGCCAATTCCCTCACTCGATGACGAAAATCGGCCCACATGACCCCGTCAAGAGATCGAGTGTCGGATTTTGCGCGCACCACCCGGACAACCCGGCTCCCCGCGACTGATGATGGTGCTCGGCTGGTCGTCCAGGTGTGGCTGGGAACACGCCTGCTGATGGCGTTGGTCGCCGTCTGGGTGATGCTGACCGACGGGCGGACCCTGGACGAGGTGCTTGGGAACTGGGACGTGGCGCACTTTCGAGTCATCGCCGAGGTCGGCTATGCCGACCCTGTCGACATCGCGTTCTTCCCGGGCTGGCCGCTGTTGTTGCGGATCGCGTCGGGGGTCGGGATCCCGATTCTCGTGGTGGGAACCGGGCTTGCCCTGCTGGCAAGTGCGCTGGCGGCTGCAGCGCTGTACCGGCTCGGCGGGGCGCCGGTGGCGATCGCCTGGTTGCTCGCTCCGACGGCGGTCTTCACCGCCGTGCCCTACACCGAAGCCGTGTTCTGCGCGGCCGCGTTCTGGGCCTGGGAACGCGCTTCGTCGCGACACTGGGGGGCCGCCGCCGCCCTTGCGGCGGTGGCCGCCGGCGTCCGAGTGTCCGGGGTCTTCCTGATCGGGGCGCTGGCGGTCCTCGCCCTCACCCAGTCCGGCCTGTGGTTGGGGCGGCTACGCCGTCTCGCCTGGCTGGCGCTGCCGTCGCTGGTGGTGCTCGGCTACGGGTGGTACCTGTTCCAACTCACCGGCAGCTGGACCTCCTGGTACGAGACCCAGGCGGCCGGCTGGTCGCGAGGGTTCACCTGGCCGTGGGATTCGCTGCAGCACACCTTGGACGCCGTCGCGCCCGGCGCCTATGCCGAGCATCCCGAATGGTCGTGGGTGTTCCGGGCCGAGATCGTCTCGATGGCGGTCGGTGCGCTGGTGACCGCCATCTGCCTGGCCCGACGGCGTTGGGCGGAGGCCTTCTGGGTCGGGATCCAGGTGCTGGCGTTCTCGGTGTCCTACTGGTTCATGAGTGTGAATCGCGCGGTGTTGCTGTGGTTCCCCCTGTGGCAGCTCCTGGGCCGCGTCGCCGAAGGCCGCGGGCGGCCTTCGGCGACGCGGGTGGGCGTGGTCGCCACCGCCGCCGCGGCGGCGGTGGCGGTCCAATTGGCCTGGGCGTGGCTGTTCTTCACCGGACGCTGGGCCAGCTGAGCGCCTGGCTCCCCACGCAGCGCGACGGCGGTGGGGGGGGGGGGGGGGGGGCCCCCCCCCCCCCCGCGGGGGGGGGGGGGGGGGGGGGCGGGGGGCCCCGCGGCGCGCCCGGCGGGTGGGTAAGGGGCGGGG
>CAZPCM010000157.1:0-5849 GCA_964585085.1 uncultured Propionibacteriaceae bacterium | reverse complement strand
GCGATCACCGACTGCAGGGTCGTGGCCAAGTCGGGTGGGAGATCGGGCCAGTGGCGCCGATAATGGGGCGATGGCAGAGCGAAACGTCCTGGGGGGCGACTTGGAGGCCTGCGGCACCGATCCGCTGACCGGGTTCTACCGGGACGGCTGCTGCAACACCGGGCCCGGTGACCTCGGCAGCCACACGATCTGCGCCGTGGTCACCACCGAGTTCCTGGCCCACCAGCGCCAGATCGGCAACGACCTGATCACCCCGATGCCGGGATACCGATTCCCCGGGTTGGTGCCCGGGGATCGCTGGTGCGTCACCGCGGTCAACTGGGCCAGGTCCTTCCTGGCCGGGGTCGCGGCGCCGGTGGTACTGGCGTCCACCCACGAGGCGGTTCTGGAGCATGTGCCCTTGTCAGCGCTCCAGGAGATGGCGGTCGACGTCCCGGACGATCCGAGTTCGCTCACGCCCTAGTCCTGACGGTGGTCGCCGCCGTCGGCCTGGTCGAGCAGGTGCGCCAGCAGCGGTCCGAGGACGGCGACGGTGTCACGCACCCCGCCGGTCGATCCCGGGGCGTTGACGATGAGCGCACTCGGGCGGCCCGGACGGTCGACCAACCCGGCGAGCGCGCGGGACAGCACCGCCGTCGGGACGTTCGCCGCGCCGCGCCGGCGGATCTCCTCGGCCAGCCCCGGCAGATCGCGCGTGAGCAGCGGACGGGTCGCCTCCGGCGTCACGTCGCGAGGCCCCGCGCCGGTGCCGCCGGTGGTCAGCACCAGCCGTGCGCCGGTCGAGAGGGCGCGATCGATGGCCGAGGTGATGGCGTTCAGCTCGTCGGGCACGACGGCGACGCTGGTCACCTTCACCTGGTGGGCGGCCAGTAGATCGGCGGCGAGCGGTCCCGAACGGTCGGGGTAGGTCCCTGCGCTGGCCCGGTCGGACACCGTGACCACGACCGCGGAAATCACACGTACTCCAGCGCTCGGTGCGGCTCGGCGGGCCACTCGACCACGATCGGGTCGTCGGGTCGGACCGTGCCGCTGCGCACGACCACCCCGAGGACCCCGATCCGTCCGGTTCTGCGGCCCTCGGGGTCGGTGGTAAAACAGTGCTTCATCAGCCCGGGGTGGACCTCGTTAATCCGACTGCACGGATTGCGCTTGCCCGTGACCCGGACCACGGCGTCCGGGCCCACGTGCAGCAGGGTCCCGGCCGGGAGTGCGGCGAGGTCCATCCCGGCGGTCAGGATGTTCTCGCCGAGGTCGCCCGCGGTCACTTCGTGGCCGAAGAGGGCGAGATCGTCGAGCAGTTCACGTCCGATGAGGTGCACCTGGCGGAGGTTCGGCTTGGCGGGTTCCTTGCGCCGGGCATGGAGGTGCTGGACGCTGGTCCCGGCGTGGGCGTCGCCGGCCACCCCGTGGTTCTCGACAAGGTGAATCGCCGCGGCCGGTTCCTTGCGCACGTTGTGGCCTCCGCTGGCGTTCACCGAGACCACCAGCGCATTCGGGGGCGTCATCATGGCGGGCATTGTGCCACCTCCGGTCGGGTTGCTCCACGTCGCGGTCGGCCTGGCCCACCGCTGAGCAACCTGGCGCTGGCGACGTGGGCGGACCCGAGTAATTCGCTCCGCCGACGGGCAGCAAGGACAACGCAAGCCCCGGCGGCGCCCTTCCAGGGCAGCGGATTACTCGCAGGGGCGCGGATCGCCGGGGCCGATGGGCCTTCCGCGCCGCGCCGGACGCGGGCTAGGCTCGCCAAACCCGCACCCGATCGAGTCCTGGAGGCCCCCATGAGCGAACTGTCCGGAGACGTCTACTACCCCGACCCCGACCGGGCGGCAGCAACCGTCGTCCCCGACGATGGGGCGCTGCGAGCCGCCGCGGCGGCCGACCCGATCGCGTTCTGGGCCGAACGGGCTGCCGAACTGGAGTGGTACACCCCGTGGCAGAAGGTGCTCGACGACTCGAACGCGCCATTCTTCAAGTGGTTCACGGGGGCCACGACCAACATCGTCCACAACTGCATCGACCGGCACCTTTCGGGGCCGTACAAGAACAAGCTGGCGCTGATCTGGGTGGGGGAGAACGGTACCGACTACCAGACCTTCTCCTACTTCAGCCTCAACCGCGAAGTCACGAAGATGGCGAACGTCATCAAGGCCATGGGCGTCACCAAGGGCGACAAGGTGACGATCTACCTCCCCCGCATCCCTGAGGTCATGTTCGCGATGTTGGCGTGCGCCAAGCTGGGCGCGGTTCATTCGGTGATCTTCGCCGGCTTCTCGGCCGACGCGCTGGCCAGCCGGATCGACGACTCCGAATCCAAGCTGGTGATCACCGCCGACGGCTCCTGGGTCAACGGCGGCATCTTCAAGTTGAAGGACATCGTCGACGAGGCGATCCGGTTCTCGCCCAGCGTGGAGAACGTGATCGTGGTCCGCCGTACCGGGCATGAGGTGACGATGGACGCGCTGCGGGACCACTGGTACCACGATCTCACTGCATTGCCCATCGCCAAGGGGCCGTGTGACACCGTGCCCATGGACTCCGAGGATCCCCTGTTCATCCTCTACACCTCGGGCTCGACCGGGAAGCCGAAGGCGATCCTGCACACCCACGGCGGCTACATGGTCGGCACCTACACCACACTGAAATACGCCTTCGACATCCGCGACGAGGACCGTTGGTGGTGCACCGCCGATCCCGGTTGGATCACCGGGCACTCCTACCTCGTCTACGGGCCGCTGCTGAACGGGGCCACGTCGTTCATGTTCGAAGGCGGGCCCACCTACCCCTACCCGAACCGCTGGTGGCAGCTGATCGAGTACTACGGCATCACCACCTTCTACACCGCCCCCACGGCGATCCGGTCGCTGATGCGGTTCGGTGAGGCCTGGCCGAACCGGCACGACCTGTCCTCGCTGCGGCTGCTCGGCTCGGTCGGCGAGCCGATCAACCCCGAAGCCTGGCACTGGTTCCACCGGGTGATCGGCAAGGAGCGCTGCCCGATCATGGACACCTGGTGGCAGACCGAAACGGGGATGTTCCAGATCTGCCCGACCCCGTCCATGCCGCTCAAGCCCGGATCGGGTGGTAAGCCGTTCTTCGGGCAGGAGGCGGAGATCCTTGACGAGGCGGGGAATCCGGTGCCGGACGGCGACGAAGGTTTCCTGGTGCTGAAGAACCCGTGGCCGGCGATGCTGCGGACGCTGTACCGCGACGATGAACGGTACGTCCAGACCTACTGGTCGAAATACCCTGGTAAGTACCTGGCCGGAGACTCGGCGCGCCGGGACGCTGACGGCTACTTCTGGATCATCGGACGGACCGACGACGTGATCAAGGTGTCCGGCCACCGGCTCGGGACGGCGGAGGTCGAGTCCGCACTCGTCTCGCACCCCGCCGTCTCGGAGGCGGCCGCGATCGGACTGCCGCACGAGGTGAAGGGCAATGCCATCCACGCGTTCGTGGTGCTTCGCATGGGCCACCAGCCGGGGCCGATGCTCGCCGAGGACCTTCGCAAGCACGTCTCGGTGCACTTGTCGCCGATCGCCAAGCCGGATTGGATCGACTTCACCGAGAAGCTTCCCAAGACCCGCTCGGGCAAGATCATGCGGCGCGTGCTGAAGGCCCGGGCGCTGGGCCAGGACGAGGGGGACCTGACCACCCTCGAAGAATGACCTGCGACCCTCGTCACTCTGCGGGGTCGGAGGTCCCCGTCCGGGAGGCTTCGGCCGCTCCGCTCCGGGACGCTTCGATCTTCGCCCTCGCACCGTCAAGCCAGCGCTGGCAGGTCGCGGCGAGCTTCTCGCCACGCTCCCACAGCTCCATCGCCCTCGACAGCGGCACGTTGCCCGACTCGAGTTGGTGGACGACCTCGGCCAGTTGGTCGCGGGCCTCCTCGTAGCTGAGTTGCGGCTCCGGTGGGTTCATGGGACCTCCTCGGGATGGACGGCGGTGACGATCAGCTCCAGGCGCCCGTCGGCGACCCTGGCGGTGAGGCTCGCGTCGGCGCTGGTGTCCTCGACGGAGACGACAGTGCCCCCTGAGGAATCGACGAGGATCGCGTAGCCGCGCTGAAGCGTGGCCTTGGGCGACATCGCCCTGATCCGGTTCAGCGCGTAGCCCAGGTGGCTGCGTTCTTCCGCCAGTCGGTGGTCGATGGCCCGGTCCAGGCGATGCGTGATCGCCTGGAGGAGTTCGCCATGAACAGCCAGAGCCGCTGCCGGGTCCCGAAGCACCGGACGCGACCGAAGCTCGGCCAGGCGTCGCGACTCGGCGTCCACCCGCGTCCCGATGGCCCGACGGACCCGGGACAGCGCCTGCGACAGCCGGGCGGCCTCCTCGACGGCGTCGGGCACCACCCGCTTGGCGGCGTCGGTCGGAGTCGACGCCCGGGCGTCGGCGACCAGGTCGAGGATGGGCGTGTCTGTCTCGTGGCCGATTGCGCTGACGACGGGGGTCCGACAGGCGTGGACGGCCCGGACCAGTGCTTCGTCGCTGAAGGGCAGCAGGTCTTCCAGTGATCCGCCGCCGCGGGCGATGATGATCACGTCCACGTCGGGCGCAGTGCTGAGGCTGCGAAGCGCTTCGACGACCTGCGCCGCGGCCTGCGGTCCTTGGACCAACGTGTGACGGACCTCGACCCGTGCCGCCGGCCAGCGGCGGGCGATGTTGTCGATCACGTCGCGTTCTGCCGCGCTCCCGGCGCCGGTGATCAGGCCGATGCGACGGGGCAGCAACGGCAGGGGTCTCTTCAGCGCCGCATCGAAGAGCCCCTCGGCCTGCAGCAGCCGCTTGCGGTGCTCGATCGCGGCCAGCAGCCGTCCCTCGCCGGTTGGGCGCAGGTCTCGGCACTCGAAGGTCAGGCTCCCCGATTTCGTCCACACCGTCGGCTTGATCCAAGCTGCGACGACCGTGCCTTCGACCAGCGGACCCGCCGCGTCCAGGACCGCCGTCGTCGTGGACACGGTCACCGACACCTCCGCCACCTTGTCGCGGAGCGTGAGGAACTGCGTGGGAACCCCTTGCCGTCGCTTGATCTCGATGAGCTGGCCCTCCACCCAGATCGGACGCAGCCGCTCGACCCAGTCCTTCGTGGCGGCCACGACCGTCCGCAGCGGCTGCGGCGATTCGGGGGAGCTGGTCAATGGCACGGCCCCAGCCTAGAGCGGGCCACCGACCGGCTCCGGAAGCACCCACCCTCGAGGCGCCCTAGACTGGTGGCATGGCTGAATCGTCAACCAAACGACTGGTCGTTGCCGCGCCGCGTGGCTACTGCGCAGGCGTGGACCGGGCTGTGGTCACTGTGGAGAAGGCGCTCGACCTCTATGGGCCGCCGGTCTACGTTCGCAAGCAGATCGTGCACAACCGCCACGTGGTCGAAGACCTCGAGGCTCGGGGCGCGGTCTTCGTCGACGAGCTCGACGCCGTGCCCTTCGGCGCGACGGTGGTCTTCTCCGCTCACGGCGTGGCGCCGTCGGTGCACGAGGAGGCGGCCGTTCGAGGGCTCAAGACCATCGACGCGACCTGCCCGCTGGTGACGAAGGTGCACAACGAGGCCCGGCGCTTCGCGGGTCAGGGGATCGAGATCCTGCTCATCGGTCACGCCGGGCACGAGGAGGTCGAGGGGACCACGGGTGAGGCGCCCGACCACATCACGCTGGTTCAGACCCCCGATGACGTGGCCGGCGTCGTGGTGAGCGATCCGTCAAAGGTCGCGTGGCTGAGCCAAACCACCCTGAGCGTGGACGAAACCTGGGAGACCGTCAGCAAGCTGCGCGAGAAGTTCCCCCTGCTGATGGACCCGCCCAGCGACGACATCTGCTACGCCACCCAGAACCGGCAGTCGGCGGTCAAGC
>CAZPCM010000156.1:0-6056 GCA_964585085.1 uncultured Propionibacteriaceae bacterium | reverse complement strand
GGCACGGTGGATTTGGCACGGTGGATTTTCAGTCGTCCCGAGGTGGATTTCCAGGACTCTGGTGGTGGATTCACCGTTCGGCACCGACCCTTCCGACGCTGCTGCAGCGCACGGTTCGCCTGTCGCCGGCCCTTGTCCTGTTGACCAAACAAGCGACGCTCGGTGTTGTGGCGATGGGGGCAGGACGTGGCTGTGGACGGGGTGTTCGGGCCGGCCACCGAGACTGCCGTGCGTGCGCTCCAGGACGTGTTCCTGCCACCGCCGGACGGGGTCGTGGGCCCGCGACCTGGCAGGCGCTGATGGTCCCGACGTTCGATTGAGCCGAAGTTCGATGGGGCCGGCCGACTGACCGCCGCTGGTCGACTTCGCCGCCTACGGCGTCCGCCACACCGCTCAGCGCACCGGCGGCGGTGCGGTGGTGCGCCGCACGATCAGTTCCGTCGGGACCATCACGCTGTCCTGGAGGCGCCCGGTCCTTGACCCCATCTGCTCGATCACCAGCCGGACGAGTTCGCGTCCCATCCGGTGGAAGTCCACCTTCACGGTGGTCAGTGGCGGCCACGAGAACTCGGTCAGCGCGATTGCGTCGAAGCCGACCACCGACACGTCGTGCGGCACTCGGCGCCCGGCTTCGTGCAACGCTCGGATCAGGCCGAACGCCATCTCGTCGTTCGCGCAGTACACCGCGGTGATCGACGGATCGACGGCGATCTTACGTCCGATCCGATAGCCAGAGGCGGCCGTCCAGTCCCCCCGGCACAACCGGGGCGGACGGATTCCCGCCTGCTCGAGCGACCGGTGCCAGGTGGCGGCGCGCACCTTCGCGGCCCCTGAGTCCAAAGGTCCGGCCACGTGGTGCACCGTCTGGTGGCCAAGTTCGAGCAGGTGCCGGACCACGCCGGCGCTTCCTTGAACCTGGTCGGCGACCACCGAGGGGTAGTGGCCGAGGAGACGGGAGTCGGAGACGGCGACCGGTAGGCCTGCGGGAAGCATGAGCGAGGTCGGAGTGGCCTGCTCAGCCCGGATGATCACCAGGCCGTCGATCGCCTGCTGGGAGATCCGGTGCGACGCGTGTTGCCACTGGTCCGGATCGGACGCGCGCACTTGGAGGAGCGTGACTGAATAGTCCTTCTTCGCGGCCGCGTCCACCACGGCTTCGGTGATCAGGGTCTCACCGGTGCGCCCCAACCGGCTCACGACCAGACCGATCGTGCCGAAGGTGCCGCTCCGGAGCGCCCTCGCCGCCCGGTTGGGGGAGTACCCCAGTTGGTCCATCGCAGCGAGGACCAGCGCTCGGGTCGGCTCACGGACGGGGGCTGACCCGGTGGACACCCGCGAGACCGTCTGCGCTGACACCCCGGCCAGCCGGGCCACATCCTCGATCGAAGGGCCGGTCTTCCGGCGGCCGCGGCCAGTGGTTGTTGGCATGGGCGGATCGTAGCGCGTCCGGCCAAGTAATGGCCACGTCAACATTCGCGGCGTCGCCTGATCGCACCGTTCCCGGAATTTGACCGTGGATGGGGGTGACAAGGGGGCTTCCACCTGCTACGTTTACGTAAACATCTGGAGCCTCCCAGGGTGAGACGAAGGCGTAGCGCCTTCCGGGACAGCACCGCCCGAACTCGGTGGAACCGCAACAAGAAGGAAGTCGTCATTCGATGAACAAGCTCCGCAAACTCCTGGCGCTGGCAGTGATCGCGCCGCTGAGCCTGGCGCTGGCGGCCTGCTCCGGTGGCACCGGCGCGACCACAGCTGCGACCAGCAACACCACCACCGCCGCCGCAGGCGGTCCGAAGAGCGGCACGCTGACTGTGTGGTGCTGGGACCCCGCGTTCAACATCTACGCGATGAAGGAAGCAGCGAAGATCTACGCCAAGGACAACCCTGATGTGAAGGTCAACGTTGTCGAGACCCCCTGGGACGACCTGCAGACCAAGCTGACCACCCTGGCCCAGTCCCAGGAGACCAAGCAGCTGCCAGACATCTTCCTGATGCAGAACAACGCCTTCCAGAAGAACGTCATCAACTACCCCGACCTGTTCCGTGACTACTCGAAGTCGGCCGTCGACTTCGCCCAGTTCCCCGAGGGAGTCGCCGCCTACTCCACCGTCGAGGGCGTGCGCTACGGCCTGCCATTCGACAACGGCACGGCGATCACCGCGCTGCGCACCGACGTACTGAAGGAAGCCGGACTGACGATCGACGACTTCACCGACATCGCCTGGAGTGACTTCATCGCCAAGGCCAAGCAGGTCAAGGCGAAGAGCGGCAAGGCGCTGCTGTCCGGCATGGCCGGCTCGTCGGACACGATCATGATGATGCTGCAGAGCGCAGGCGCCAGCCTCTTCGACGACAAGGGCAACCCGACGATCAGCGGCAACCAGGCGCTGCTCAAGGCCATCAGCGTGTACCAGGAACTGGTGCAGACCGGCGTCTTCGTCCAGGTGAACTCGTGGGACGAGTACGTCGGCTCCTTCGTCAACGGCAACGTGGCCGGCACAATCAACGGCGTGTGGATCATGGGCTCGATCCAGACCGCGAAGGACCAGTCGGGCACGTGGGCCGTCACCAACCTGCCGAAGCTGGACGGCGTGACGGGTGCGACCAACTACTCCGCCAACGGCGGCTCCTCCTGGGCGATCAGCGCGAACGCGAACTACGAACTCGCCTCCGACTTCCTGGCCAAGACCTTCGCCGGCTCCAAGACCCTGTACGAGACGATCCTGCCATCCTCGGGCGCGGTGGCGAACTGGCTGCCGATGGCCGACAGCCCGGTCTACGCGGCTCCGCAGCCGTTCTTCGGTGGCCAGCCCGTCTTCAGCAAGGTGCTCGAGTTCTCCAAGCAGGTGCCGAGCAACAACACGGGCGTCTACTACTACGAGGGTCGCGACGCCGTTAGTGCCGCCATCACCAAGATCCTCAACGGCACGGATCCGAACACGGCACTGGATGAGGCGCAGAAGACCGTCGAATTCGCGATGAAGTGACCTGTCCTCCCCTGTAGTGGCTGGGGGCCGCAGCGCCGGCCCCCGGCCAACAGGCCACCCCCGGCCAACAGGCCACCCCCGGCCAACAAGCCCACCCAGCCAACAAGCCCAACAGAAGTCGCCCCCTGTCTAGCTACTGAAGAAGTGAGATCCCCTTGTCGCAATTGGCAACATCACCAGGTTCCGGACCGGCGTCCGGAACCGCGCCAGGCGCCGCAGCGCCCACTCGCCGTGGAAGACGGCGGTTCGGGAACGAGCAGCGCCGAAACCTGACCGGATGGGTGTTCCTGCTCCCGGCTGCGCTGCTCATCATGATCATGAGCTTCTATCCGATGGTGCAGGCGTTCATCCTGTCGTTGAAGACCGGACGGGGCACCAGGCTGACCTTCGCCGAACCGCTGTGGTACAACTACCAGCGGCTCCTCCAGGACGAGATCTTCAAGCTCACCGTCCAGAACACCTTCATCTACCTGATCGTCCAAGTGCCGATCATGCTGGTGCTGGCGCTCGTCCTGGCCAACCTGCTGAACGACCGGAACCTGCGTTTCAAGGGCCTGTGGCGAACGGCGATCTTCCTGCCCTGCGCGATGTCGCTGGTCTCGTACTCGCTGGTGTTCCGGACGATGTTCTCCACCGACGGTCTGGTCAACGACATGTTGATGGGGCTGCACCTGGTCGACTCGCCGATCAACTGGCTGGGCGAGACCGGTACCGCCCGCTTCGTGATCATCCTCGGCCTGCTCTGGCGCTGGACCGGCTACAACATGGTCTTCTACCTGGCGGGCCTGCAGAACCTGGACTACTCCACCCTGGAGGCCGCGCGGATCGACGGCGCGGGTTCCTGGCGGACGTTCTGGTACGTCACCGTGCCGCAGTTGCGTCCGATGATCGTGTTGACAGCGATCATGTCCACCAACGGCACCATCCAGTTGTTCGACGAGTCCTGGAACCTGACCCAGGGCGGGCCTGCGTACACCTCCATGACGATGTCGCACTACCTGTTCGAACTGTCGTTCCAGAAGAACCCGAACTTCGGTTACGGGGCGGCGTTGTCCTACGTGATCCTGATCATGGTGGCGATCCTGGCGTGGATCCAGATGAAGGTTGGTGACAAGCGTGACTAAGGTCTGGCGCCGGGTGCCCGGCTACCTCTTCCTCGGGGTCTTCGCGATCCTCTCGGTGTTCCCGCTCTACTTCATGGTGGTGTCGGCGACGAACACCAGCCAGGACGTCCTCTCCTCCCGGATGCTGCCTGGCGGCAACCTGCTGGAGAACTTCCGGGAGCTCATGGCGTCCCAGGATGTGGGCTCGGCGATGTGGTATTCGACGGTGAACGCGGTGACGACGACCGTCCTTGCCCTCATCGTGTGCTCGATCGCAGGCTACGGCTTCGAGGTCTTCCACTCCCGCGGCAAGGATCGGTTGATGAGCTTCCTGCTGCTGGCGATGATGATTCCGTTCGCCGCGACGATGATCCCGCTGTTCCAGATGTTCGCGAACTTCGAGATGGTGAACTCCGTCCCGGCGGTCATCCTTCCGGCCATCGCCACGCCCTTCCTGGTGCTGATGTTCCGGCAGGCGTCCCGTTCGTTCCCGCACGAGATCATCGAGGCGGCGCGGATCGACGGGCTGGGCGAACTGAGCATCTTCTACCGCATCTTCCTGCCCACCATGCGTTCGACCTATGCCGCGGCCGCGGTGATCACCTTCATGGCGGCCTGGAACAACTTCCTGTGGCCGAAGGTGATCCTGGTCAACAACGCCTACCAGACCATGCCCATGCTCATCGCAAACCTGCGGGCCGGCTACGTGACCAACTACGGAGTACTGATGCTGGCGGTGCTGCTGGCCTCGCTGCCGACGATGGTCATCTTCCTCATCCTGCAGCGCAGCTTCGCCGAAGGCATCACAGGAGCGATCAAATGAAGTTCGACGTCAAGCGGATCGCGGATCCCACCTACGTGGGGGAGAACCGTCTACCCGCGCATTCCGACCACCGCTGGTTCGCCGGCATCGCCGAAGCGGCGTCTGCCGTGAGCTCGTTCGAGCAGTCTCTGAACGGAGTGTGGAAGTTCCACTACGCGACGAAGCCCGACGAGACGCTCGCGGGGTTCGAAGAGAGCGGCTTCGACTGCTCGGGCTGGGACGACATCAACGTCCCGGGGCACCTCCAGCTGCAGGGCTACGGCCGGCCGCAGTACACCAACGTCCAATACCCCTGGGACGGACACGAGTCGGTCGTACCGGGTCAGGTGCCCCAGCACTTCAACCCGGTGGCGAGCTATGTGCGGACGTTCACCCTCGACCGCGGTTTGGCGGCCGGGGAGCGGCTCAGCGTGTCCTTCAAAGGTGCGGAGAGTGCGATCGCGGTGTGGCTCAACGGGACCTGGATCGGCTACGGCACCGATTCGTTCACACCCTCGGAGTTCGACCTCACCGACGCCCTGGTGGCAGGCGAGAACAAGCTGGCCACCCAGGTGTTCCGGTTCAGCGCGGGCTCGTGGATCGAGGACCAGGACTTCTACCGGTTCTCGGGCTTGTTCCGCGACGTGGTGCTGTATCGACGTCCGGCCGTGCACGCCGAAGACATCCGGGTGACCACCGAGGTGTCGGACGATCTGAGCCAGGCCGTGGTGTCGGTCCGAGTCACCCTGGCCGGGTCGGGGAACGCCCGCGCGACGCTTGCGGGGGTGGGGGAACTGGCCGGTGCCGGGGACGGGACGCTCACCGTCCGCGTACCGGCACCCCGGCTGTGGAGTTCGGAGGACCCGTACCGCTACGACCTGGCGATCGAGGTGCTGGACGAGGCTGGGGAGGTGGTCGAGTACATCCCGCAGCAGGTCGGCGTCCGGCGGTTCGGCATCGAGGACGGGCTGCTGGCGATCAACGGCCGGCGGATCGTGTTCAAGGGCGTGAACCGCCACGAGTTCGGACTGCAGGGACGGGTGATGACCCGCGAGCAGACCGAGGCCGACATCCGGCTCCTGAAGGCGGCCGGCATCAACTCGGTCCGAACCAGCCACTACCCGAACAACTCGTTCTTCTACGAGCTGTGCGACCGCTACGGGC
>CAZPCM010000155.1:0-6078 GCA_964585085.1 uncultured Propionibacteriaceae bacterium | reverse complement strand
AAAGCCCGGACCGACAGCCACGAGCAAGACCGACGACATCAGCAACCCCCTTGTTCTGGTGTGCACTTTTTTGCACATGCGGTTGGAACTATGTGCACGAAGGAAGTGTGGCACACGCGTCCTTACTGCGCAAGGACCGCCGACAGGCATGTGCAGCGGCGCTTCCGTCCCGCGGTGACGAGGCAGCGCTCATGCGCTTGCTCGTCGCGGTCTGTCATCTCGCCCGACGCAGTGGAGGTCGGGTGAACCTCAGTCCCGGAGTCGCTCGGCCCGCCTCGACCCCGCTCGGCCGGCCTCTGGCCACCCAGATGGCTTCTGACTGCGGACCGGCTTCCGGCCACCCAAGCGGGTTCTTGCCACCCAGAAGGCTTCATGCCACCCAGAAGGCTTCATGCCACCACAACATCGAATGTTGGACCGAGTTTCGATGGCATCAAGCGCTCCGCGTCCGCGAGCCACGTCACGTCAGGGGACTGACGAGCGGATCAGCATCGAGGATGGCCGCGGTTTGCCGCCGCACCGACCAAGACCCGGATGCCGGGGGCCGCCGACCTCGACCCCCGCGGCCTCGCAGCCACCGAAACCGCCACCGAAAACATCGATGGCCGGGACAAGTACCGGCGGCATCAAGCCCTCGGGCTCAGCTCCAATCTCGACGAGAGCCAAACCGGACCCGACCGTCGTCGACTCGCTCCGAGCTTGCGCACAGGCGCGGCAACACAGGCGGCGACAACAGTCGCCCACAGCAAGCACCGCTGCGGCCCTGACCAAGAGTCAGGGCCGCAGCGGGTTTGTGTTGCTTAGCGCAAGTGCCTCGAGGAGGCCACGCGACTCAGGACGCCAGCACCTCGTCGAGGAGAACCTCGGCGCGGTCCTCAGCCACCTTCTCGGCCAGCGCCAACTCGGAGACCAGGATCTGGCGCGCCTTGGCCAGCATCCGCTTCTCCCCGGCGGACAGGCCGCGTTCGCGCTCACGGCGCCACAGGTCGCGCACGACCTCGGCGACCTTCATGACATTGCCCGAGTGCAGCTTCTCAAGGTTCGCCTTGTAGCGGCGCGACCAGTTGGTCGGTTCTTCGGTGTGCGGCGCACGCAGCACACCGAAGACGCGTTCCAGACCCGCAGCGTCCACAACGTCGCGGACGCCGACGAGGTCGAGATTGCACGCCGGCACACGCACCACCAAGTCGTTCTGACCGACGATGCGTAACACTAGATAGAGCCTGTCTTCGCCTTTGATCGTCCGAGTCTCAATGTCCTCGATGACGGCCGCTCCATGATTGGGGTATACCACCGTTTCACCGACTGTGAACGTCATATCCGCTTTGACCCCTTTCCCCAACGACCATGGTAGCACGGGTTAGGCAAGCCTCAGAACCGTTTGGGCTTGCCAGGGGGTCATTAGGGGTCTTGACAGCAGGCCTCGGGATGTGCAGTCCGGCCAGCTGCCGCGTCCTCGCGCCCGCCGCTCCGTCCCGCAGGCATCCCCGAGTGCCGCCGCGCTACCCAAAATGCCCCACGCTACACAGGCCCCGGCAGCACGGCGCAATCTCTGTAGCGCCGGCCCCACCACAACCGGCCGCGCCGCCCAAAACGCCCCACGCCACACAGGCCCCGGCAGCACGGCGCAACTCTGCAGCGCCGGCCCCCACCACAACCAGCCGCGCTACCCAAAACGACCCACGCCACACAGGCCCCGGCAGCACGGCGCATTCTCTGCAGCACCGCGCGCAGTGGGGATCGGCCGAACCAAGCCGCAGCCCAGACCAGCCTCACTCACGCACATCCCGCAACCGTCGCGTCGCCGGGGGAATCGGACGAGCGGCACCTGGCGGCGCCGATGCGACACGACCAGGTTGCTGCGGCCACAAAGGAAGAAACCCGGGGGCGGCCGGCGAACCGACCGCCCCCGGGCATTGGGGATTGGAGGTGGCTGTCAGGCCACGGCCCCGACCTGCTTGGCCGGCCAGACCATCTTGAGGGCGACGACCGCCGCCGCCGAGATGGCGGCACCGACCACGATGGACAACAGGAACATCAGGAACGGCTCGATCGCGAAGAACACGAAGATGCCGCCATGGGGAGCCTTGCTGCCGACACCGAAGGCCATCGACAGCGCGCCCGTGACCGCGCCGCCGACCATCATGGACGGGATCACGCGCAGCGGGTCGGCCGCCGCGAACGGGATCGCACCCTCGGAGATGAAGGACGCACCCAGCAGCCAGGCTGCGCGGCCGTTCTCGATCTCCGGTTCGGTGAACATCTTCGAACGCACGGTGGTGGCGATCGCCATCGCGATCGGGGGCACCATGCCGGCAGCCATCACGGCGGCCATGATCCTCAGCGAAGCTGGGTTGTTCACGTCCAAGCCCGCAGTTGCGAAGAGGTAGGCCGCCTTGTTGACCGGGCCGCCGAGGTCGAAGCACATCATCAGGCCGAGCACGATGCCGAGCACGATGACGGAGCCGCCTTGCATGCCGTTGAGGGTGGTGGTCAGCCCGGTGGTGATGGCTGCCAGCGGCTTGCCGAGGAAGAGGTACATCGCTCCACCAGTGACAAGCGTTGCGATCAGCGGAATGATCACGACCGGCATCAGGCCGGCCAGCCAGCGCGGCACCTTGAATCCGGCGATCCAAGCGGCCACGACACCGGCCAGGAGGCCCGTCACAAGAGCGCCGAGGAAGCCAGCGCCAACCGCACCGGCGATGGTGCCGCCGACGAACCCGGGTGCGATGCCCGGGCGACCGGCCAGCGCGTAGGCGATGTAGCCGGACAGGGCGGGCAACAGGAAGCCGAACGCCGCAGCGCCGATCGTGAACAGGATGGCCCCGAAGAAGTTGCCGAAGCCGGAGGCGAGCCCGGCGTCGATGGCCATGGCACCGATGGACTGGGCGCCCTTGGCGCAGGCCTCCCCAGCCCACGCCAGTTCGGCGCAGGTGCGGCCGCCGGGTGCGCCCGGCTTGAGGGCGATGTCGAAACCGCCCAGCGCGAAGCCCAGAGCGATCAGCAGACCGCCGGCGGCGACGAACGGGATCATGTACGAGACACCGGTCATCAGCGCCTGCTGGATCCGCTTGCCCACGCTGAGCTGGGAGCCGGACGAGGCCGCGGCAGCGGCGGCGTCCCCGGTGACCCGGCGCGCGTTCGGGTTGGCGGCGGCCGCCAACGCCTCAGCGACCAGCTTGCCGGGCTCGTTGATAGCCCGCTTGACACCGGACTCGATCACCGGGAGGCCGGCGAAGCGCTCCTTCTCCTTGACGCCGACATCGGTCGCGAAGATGACCGCGTCCGCCTTGCGAATGATGGCGGGGTCGATCGGGGTCACCTTGCCGGAGCCTTGGGGCTCGACGTAGATGTCCGCACCCGCGGCCTTCGCGGCCTGCTCCAGGCCGTCGGCGGCCATGAAGGTGTGCGCGATGCCAGTCGGACAAGCGGTGACGGCGACCAGCAGCTTCTTCGGGCCGGCAGCGGCAGGGGCAGCAGCAGCGGCTGCCGCGGCTGCCGGGGCGACCTTGGTGGCCTCCTCGGGAGCGGTTGCCTGATTGACCAGGGCGACGATCTCGGCCGGGGTCTTGGCCGTGCGCAGCCCGTCGAGGAACTCTGCGCGCATCAGCGAGCGGGCCAGCTTGGCCAGCAAGGTGAGGTGCGCGTCGTCGGAGCCTTCGGACGCGGCGATCATGAAGCAGATGTCCGCGGGGCCGTCAGCGGCACCGAAGTCGACCTTCGGCGAGAGCCGGGCGAAGGCCAGGGTGTTCTGCGTCACAGCGGCGGAGCGGCAGTGCGGGATGGCGATCCCGCCACCGAGGCCGGTGACCGCCTTTTCCTCACGGGCGAGCGCATCGGCGGCCAGGCCGGCGGCGTCCGCGCGGCCCGCCTTGGCCACCAGGGCGGCAAGCGAGTTGATCACGTCGGTCTTGGTGGCACCAAGATCCGCGTCCAGCAAGACGAGTTCGGTGTTGATCAACGCCGAATCGGGCATGTTGGATCCTTTCTTCTTCTGGTAGTTAGCCGACGGCGCTGACCGTGACGGCTGCGATATTCAGTTGGTCGGGATGGGGCAATGCAGTGCCGGCCAGCGAGGCTGCGGCTGATCCGTACGCCACGGCGGTACGGAGTCTGTCGGGCGCGGACGCGCCGCGCGTGTGGGCAAGGACGTAGCCCGCCACGGAGGAGTCACCGGCGCCCACGGTGCTGCGCAGGGTGATCGGCGGTGGGGTGGCGTGCCAGGCGCCTTCAGCGGTGACCAGGACGGCGCCCGCGCCGCCCAGCGTGGCCATCACGGCACCGACCCCACGCTCGACCAGTGTCCGGGCGGCAGCCACGCATGCGCTGGGGTCACCGGCCTTGGCCGACGCCTCCAACTGCTCAGCGTCCGCGCCCGTGAGCTGTGCCAACTCTTCGGAGTTGGGTTTCAACAGGTCAGGAGCCGACTCGGGGAACTCAGCGGCCAGGGCCAGCAGCGGGGCGTCAGAGGTGTCGACGGCGATCATGACTCCCCAGGGACGGAGAGCTTTGACCAGGTCGGCGTACCAACGGGCCGGGACGCCGGGGGGCAGCGAGCCGGAGAGCACCACCCAGTCGGCGCGCTCGGACTCCCGCACGATGAGGTGAGCCAGCCGCTCGATAGTCCCGGCGTCGAGGGTGGGCCCGGGCTCGTTCAGCTTGGTGGTGGTGCCGTCCGCCTCGGTCAGGGTGATGTTCATCCGCACCCTCTCGTCGATCTGGACGATCCGATAGGGCACGCCGATCTCATCGAGTCCATGCAGGATGGGATCGTGCGGCCCAGCCGGGAGCAGCGCGCGCACCGGATGGCCGGCGTAGTGGCAGACCCGGGCGACATTGATGCCCTTGCCGCCGGGCTCCACGGTCACACCGGACACCCGATGGACATCACCCCTGGTCAGGGGCCTGTCCAGGGTGGCCGTGCGATCGAGACTGGGATTGGCCGTGAGGGTGACGATCATGCGACCACAACCTCCATTCCCGCGTTGGTGAGTTCAACGCGATCGTTGTCAGAGATGCCGCTGTCGGTGATCAGGACATCGATGTCGGAAAGCGAAGCGAAGGTGACCAGGAGTTCGACTCCGACTTTGGAGCTGTCGGCGAGCACGACCACCTTGCGCGCGGCCCCGACCATGGCGCGCTTCACCGCGGCCTCGTCGGGATCGGGTGTGGAGAAACCGTGCCGCACCGAGATGCCGTTGGTCCCGATGAACGCCACGTCGCAGCGCATCCGGGCGAGAGCGTCGATGGTCTCGCCACCGACGGTCGCCTGGGTGATTCCCCGGACCCGCCCGCCCAACAGGTGGATCTGGGTGCCCCCGTTGACCTGGGCCAGTTGCGCCGCCACCGGAACCGAGTTCGTCACCACCGTGCTGACCGCACCCGGGCTCACGGCGGCGGCCAACCGCGCAACCGAGGTCCCGGAGTCGAGGAGGACGGTGGCGCCGCCGTTCGTCGGAAGGTACTGCAACGCGGCTTGCGCGATGCGGGTCTTCTGCGCGACGAACGCCGGCTCTCGGTCGGTGACCGTGGTCTCCACGAGGCTGACGTTATCGGCGACAACGGCTCCGCCGTGGACGCGACGCAGGATTCCGCGCCGATCGAGGACATCCAGATCGCGCCGGATGGTCTCCGTGGTCACGTCGAATCGCTTGGCCAGCTCGGCGACCGACACTCGCTCATAGCGCAGCGCCATGTTCACGATCGTCCGTTGCCGTTCCTCGGCGTACATCGCTCCACCCTTCCCAACCAACACCAATGTTGCTACGTCTTTTTTTACTCCTGTTTGCCTTGGTTTGCAAGTCGCAGGATGCGTTTTCGTGTTGGAAGTTGTGGGAGTCTGCGAGAGGACAGCCCCTGAGCCTGTCGAAGAGTGACCCCGGCCACCACGGGCTTGGTCGAACTCGGCCGTCTTGGGCAGCGAGACTTCGACAAGCACTACTGGGGAAGTCATCGGGAGTCGGTCACCGGACGACCCCTGAGCCCGACGAAGGGTCGTCCCCAGCAACCACGGGCTTCGTCAAGCTCAGCCGTCGTGGGCGAGCGAGGCTTCGTCAAGCTCAGCCGTCATGGGGC
>CAZPCM010000154.1:0-6100 GCA_964585085.1 uncultured Propionibacteriaceae bacterium | reverse complement strand
GGTCAGAAGTGGGCAGACAGAGGCTCTCGTGGGCTGTTATATTGCACGTATGTTGCACGAACAGCGGGAGCGAAGGGGCTTCGGACGTCTCCGGAAGCTGCCCTCGAAGCGCTGGCAGGCGGCCTACACCGGCCCGGATCTCGTCCTGCACCGCCCACCATCGACGTTCATGACCAAGGACGACGCCGTGGCATGGCTGGCCGCCGAACGGAAGCTGATCGACCTCGACACGTGGACGCCGCCCGCCGAGCGCCGGGCCGTCCGCAAGGTCGCGGGGCAGACCGTCGAAGAGTTCGCCAACGAATGGCTGTCCGGCCGCAAGACCGCGAAGGGCGAGCCGCTGAAGGCGCGGACGGCCGCCGACTACCGCCGCTACCTCGACCGGCACATCCTCCCGGCGCTGGGGAGCCTGCCGCTGCGACAACTCACCCTGGCGCGCGTTCAGGCGTGGTACGACGAGCTGGACGCCCAGACGCCCACCCAGCGAGCGCACGTCTACCAGCTGCTGCGGGCGATAGCTACGACGGCCGCCGACAAGAAGCTGATCCCCGCCAACCCGTGCAAGATCCCGGGCGCCGGACGTGCCCAGCGGGCCAAGAAGATCACGCCGGCGACTCCCGCCGAACTGGCGGCGATCGCCGCGAACATGCCCAAGCGTCTCCAGTTGGCCGTCCTCCTCGGCGGCTGGTGCGCGCTGCGCTATGGCGAGATCGCTGAACTCCGCCGCCGGGACATCGACCTGAAGCGGGGGACCATCACCGTGGCCCGCGGCGTGACCTGGCCGAGTATCCGCGATCCCGAGACCGGCAAGCTGACCTCCACGGCCGTCGTCGGCACGCCCAAGACCGCGGCCGGCCTCCGCGAGGTCCACATTCCACCGCACATCCTCCCGGCCGTGAAGGCCCACCTCGCCGAGCACACCGACCGCGGCCGGGACGCGATGCTGTTCGCGTCGTCCACCGGGCGCCACATCCACCCGCGCGCGTTCGGCTGGCAGTACCACCAGGCGCGGGTGAAGGCCGGACGGCCAGACCTGCGATTCCACGACTTGCGCCACACGGGCGCCGTCCTTGCTGCCCAGACCGGCGCCACCCTCGCCGAACTCATGGGCCGGCTCGGCCACTCGACACCGGACGCCGCGATGCGCTACCAACACGCGGCAGCCGACCGCGACAAGGCAATAGCCGAGGCGCTGTCGAGACTGGCGGAAGGGTGACCGTCGGCCATCCACGGCGATCTGCGTGGCCCCAATTGCGCGGCGTTTGGCGGCACTGTCAGGCTCGGCGCGCGGCGTGGCGGTGGGATGACCCGTCCGGCGTCGCGGCCCATGGTTCGAGTTGTGGTGGTGCCCTACTGTCGTACCGACTTGAATGTGTAGCTGCCTGATCCGTTGCCTCCCACGGGGACTTCGATGCGGTACTCGCCGGGGTTGAGTGTGACGGTGAGGCTCGAGCACACCGATCCCATGGTTGTGCCGCCGGTGGCGCCGGGATAGAGCTTGGAGTCTGAGCATCGTGGGTAGAGGCCGTTAGTGCCGGAGAACTTCCAGACTCCTGTCTGGTCGGTGGTGACGGTGAGGCGGTAGACGTCCTTGGAGACGGAGGTTTCCAGCCTGCCTGCGCCGGGGGTGGCGACTCCACCGATGGTGCCGTCGGCGACGGTCTGTCCAAGTTCGTAGACGAACTCCTGCGGGTCGGGCTTCTCGTAGGAGGTGAAGGAGTAGGGGCCGGTCTTGTAGCTGCTCGTCGTCGGCACCTCGACCCGGTAGTCGCCTTGGGGGAGGACGACCTCTGGGCGGCTGCACACCGAGCCGACAGAGGTGCCGCCTGAGGTGCCGGGGTAGAGGCGTGCCGCCGCGCAGACGCTGGTCCCGGACAGCCCTTCGAAGACCCAGGTCTTGCCAGCTTGGTCGGCGGACACGACGAGGCGGTACACGTCTTTGGAGGACGTCGTTTCCAGTCGTCCCGCGCCAACCGCCGGGTCGCCACCGATCTGGCCGTCGGTGATGGTCTGTCCGAGGCTGTAGGTGAACTCCTGTGCGGGTGGCTTCTCGTAGGACCGGAACGAGTACGAACCTGCCCACCCGGGGCTGACCGCCGGGATCTCGATCCGGTAGTCGCCTGCGGCCAGGAGGATCTCCAGATGCCCGCAGACGGAGCCGAGGGAGCTGCCGCCGGTTGCCCCCGGGAAGATCCCTGATCCGGCACACCTGGGCCAGATCCCGTTGCTGAAGCCCTCGAACGTCCAGGTCTTGCCGGCTTGGGCCGCGGGAACTGTGAACTGGTAGATGTCCTTGGAGCTGCTCGTCTCCAGGCGTCCAGCGCCGGCGACGGTGAGGTCGCCGATCGCGCCGTCGGTGACGGTCTGCCCGAGTTGGTAGGCGAAGACTTCTGCGGGCGACTTGACGTAGGGGCGCAGGCTGTAGTCGCCTGTTTCGGAGTTGTAGGAGGGCACTTCGATCCGGTACTCGCCGGCCGGGAGGGTGTACTCCTTGATCGTGCCGGTCACGCAGACGCCGCCGAGCACTGTTCCTTCGCTCGCCCCTTGGTGGAGGGTGGCGTTGCGGCAGTGCGTGACCACTGCCTGGGCGGGGAAGACCCAGGTTGTGTCTGCCTGTGCGGGACTGATGGTGAACCGGTAGACGTCCAACGACGCCGGGGTTTCGATGCTGCCGGCGCCCTCGGCGAGGGCGCCTCCGATGTAGCCCGGCGTGATGGACTGCCCCATGGTGTAGGCGAACTCCTGCACGTCGGGCTTGCGGTAGGTGGTGATCGAGTACCCGCCGGTGGCTGCACCCCACACCGGGACCTCGATGCGGTAGGCGCCTTCGGTGAGCTCCACGTCCAGCCGGAACCCGGTGGTGGTGCAGGGTGAGCCCAGTTGTTCTTGCGTGGACTCGTCCACAAGTACTGCATCTCGGCACACCGGGAGCAGCCCACCGGTCTCGAACACCCAGTTGCCTGCCTGGCTTGCCGACACCTCGAAGCCGTAGATGTCCTTTGATGCGGTCGTTTCAAGGTTCCCAGCCCCGGGGGTGGGAAGGTTGGCGATCATCCCGTCGGAGACGCGGTCACCGAGAGTGAGGGTGAAGAGCTGCGGGTCGGGCGCCGTCAACACGTCGAAGTGGTAGGTCGGTACCGGCGCGCCCCGGCTGGTGACGACGGCACGGTAGGTGCCGGCCGGGAGGGCGCGGTAGAGGAGGTGATAGTCCCGTTCGGTGGCGGTGAAAGGGGTGTTGGCTCCGCTGGCGCGCAGCTCGACGCGAACCGTGGAGGCCTGGCTTGTCTCGATCAGCACGTCCGTCGCCTGGCTCAGGGTGAACTCGTACTCGTCGGCCGCTCCGGCGGTCTCCAGGGTTCCCAGCCCGCTTCCCGCGGTCGAGGCGGCCGCGAACGGCAGGTCGAGGCCGGTGGCGCTCTGTGCGGACGGCGCGTCGGTCGTGACCTGCACCTGGTCGACGGCGAGACCGGTGGACTCGATGGCGTTGAAGCCGGTTGTGCTGACCACTGCCTTGATGAAGCTTCCGGCGTACCCGCTCGGCATCTGCACCTGGAAGGCGCGGTAGCCGACGCCGGTCTCGGTCGTGCCCTGGCCCTCGGCGGTGATCGTCGTCCCGGTCGGCCCGGAAACCACCGAGCCCTCGCCCGAGACGTCGAGGGTTGCATCGATTTGGTCGTTGACCTCGAGGCTGACTCGCTGCGATGGGTTGGCGGTGCCCAGGGCCAGCAGCGTGAGCGTGACGGTGCTGTTATCGTGGCGCGGCATCCCGGTCACGGTGAACCGGTAGGGGTCGTGGTCGTAGATCGGGCCGACTGCAGTAGAGGATGCAGATACCGGGATCACTCGCTGGTAGGCGAGCTCGCGGGTTACCGCTGCGTCGAAGTCCTGCGTCCAGGTGCCCTGGGTGTCGAACCGTATTTGCCCGGACGCCCCGACGTCGGCTGGCACGGCGCCTGCTGTCGCGGCGAACGCGGTGTTGCCGGTCAGGAGCATGTCGAGCAGGCACGACTCCAGCACGGGGCCCGATGCCACCCCGGCATCCGCGCACTGGTCCTGCGCCACCTGGAGGGCTGAGGTCGTGTAGTCCGCCAGCCGCACCACTGACCTCGGCGCACTCAGATCGGTGTAGTCCGCGGTGCCCGTCCCCTCCGGGTAGGTGAACAGGGAGGATTCATCGCTCACCCGCCAGGCGTCGTCGAAGCTCTCGTAAAGGACGCGTTCCTCCACGGGAGTCCCGTCGGGCAGGGCGAGGTCGTCGGCGCCGACACCGTTGTTGTTGCCCAGTAGCCCGGACGTGGCCACACCCGCCGGGAACATCACCGAGGCACGCCAGCCCAGCGCCTCGATCAGCACGTCGTCCCGCCCCAGGAGCGACCAACGGCTCCCGAGATGGACCATGGTGACATCGCCAGGAGTGGTGACAACGACCTCTTCGGAGTCGACCGGGACGCCGTTGACCAGGGCGACCCCGTCGTCCCTGACCTCCACAACGTCGCCGGCGAGCCGGAAGGCGTATGCCTCCGCGACCGACACATGGTCAGTGACGGCGGCGAACCTGACCTGCGCCTCGAAGGTTTGGTCCGGTGTCCGCGCCAGCACGAACTCGCCGGCCGATTGCAGGTCGTAGGTTCGCCGGTCCAGCGTCACCAGATGCGGATCCCCCCAGACGTTGACGCCGAACGCACCGGCGACCTCCAAGATCAGCCAGGCGAGCAGGATGCCGTCCAGGATCACCATCCCGGCGGTCAGGAGCGTCCCCATCAGCACGGCCCGGGCCGCCAGCGTCAGGCCCCTGACCAGCAACTCCTTCACCACGGCCCGGCTCAGGCCCTTGGTCGCAAACGTGACCTCAGCACCGGTGAGAGCCCTGGTCACGACCACCGTGCCCTCGCGGCCCAGCGCCGCCAGACTGGCCGGGATCCGCTCGCCGACCAGTTCCCCGGCCAGCAACACCACTCGGCCGGCAGCCGAGCCCAGCTCGGTCTCCGTGGTCACCCCGGCAATGCGGATCGCTGTCTCGCTGAACAGCTGCGACGCCTTGAACATGCCGTACTCGATCGCCACCCGGATGTAGGCACGATTCAACAGGTACAACTGCCCCCGGGTGAGCGTCATCGCCATCTGGCCGACCTCGATCACCGGTGAGTCCGCGTTCGTCGGCGCCGGGAGCGCCTGCTGGTCCTCGGTGTCAGCGGCACGCACGATCTCGATGGAGTCCTCGATACCGTTGCCGTCGGCGTCCTCACCAACCGTCAGCTCAGGAACGTCCTCGCCGTCCTCGGCCTGGTCGAGGGCGAGCTCATGTTTCTCGTACGCATCCCGTTCCGCCTCGGTCAACTCCTCCTGACCGTCCGGACAACTCACCCGGGCCCTCTCGATGTACACCACCCCGGCCAGCGGGGCCGACACCGTGTACTCCCAGCCCTCCACCTGCCCCGGCGAATCGACACACTGCTCACCCTTGTAGAACACATCGTTGAACGGCGCGCCACCGAGAGTGACCAGCCACGGCGACGCCGATGCGCCCGCAGCGCCGAGTTCATCGACATATCTGTCGACCTGTTCCCTGGCCGCTGGTGCGTCCTGGTACCAGTTGCCTTTGAGTTCGGCGACCTCGACGGTGTTGCTCGTATGGGAGTCGAGGTATCGCATCACGTCGAGCCGCTTGCCGTTGGTCGGCATCGAGGTCTCCCACTGGTAGGTGGGGCTGACCATGTCGGTCGGGGCGCCGTGGAGTCGCGCGAGCAGCCTGCCTTCGGCGATGTACTCCGCACTGCCGGCGCCGAGGCCGTACACCTTGCCCACGGTCGTGGCGCCGGCCTGCTTGATCCTGGTGTCGACCCGCCCACGATTCGCGTGCGCCCGGTAGCCGGCGATGCACTCGTACTTGGGCAAGCCCTTGCCCTTGCGGTAGGCGCCGTAGCTGCTGGTCTCCTCACGTGCCGAGTTCGGCGCACAGGGCGTCACAGCCCACGTCGGCGGGTTACCCGAACCGGCACCGGCCCCGCCACCCCCTGCCGGTTGATCGGCAGCGGCTCGGGCGGGGTGCTGACGCTTCCTGAAGACTGACCCCTTGCGGGGCCGGGAATCTTGACCCCCT
>CAZPCM010000153.1:4359-6101 GCA_964585085.1 uncultured Propionibacteriaceae bacterium | reverse complement strand
CCGCCCAGCGACGACATCTGCTACGCCACCCAGAACCGGCAGTCGGCGGTCAAGCAGATCGCCGCACACTCCGATCTGGTCATCGTGGTCGGATCGCGCAACTCGTCCAACTCCGTCCGCCTCGTCGAGGTCGCCCTGGAGGCCGGCGCCAAAGCCGCCCATCGGGTCGACAATGCCGGCGAGATCGATCCGGACTGGCTTGTCGGTGTCGACAGTGTCGGGGTGACCTCCGGCGCCTCGGTCCCGGACGCGCTCGTACAGGGGGTGCTGGCCTTCCTGGAGGCGCGGGGCTTCCCGAAGGCCCGCGAGGAGGTCCTGACCGAAGAGAACCTGGTCTTCGCGCTGCCGCCCGAACTGCGCCGTGACCTACGCCGCACGACCCTCGGCGACTGACCCCAAGCTCAGTCCCCTCACACCAGGAACCGGTAGAACGGGCTGTCCGGGGCGACCACTTCGGCCTTGATCGGGCTGTCATGCATGCGGCGCAACAGGCCGGGCAGCGTCGCAGGGTCACCGAGTTCGATGCCGACCAGCGCCGGCCCCGTCTCGCGGTTGCTGCGCTTGACGTACTCGAACAGGGTGATGTCGTCGTCGGGTCCGAGGACCTCGTCGAGGAACCGGCGCAGCGCGCCGGGCTCCTGCGGAAAGTTGACCAGGAAGTAGTGCTTGCGTCCCTCGTAGACCAGGGCCCGCTCGACGATCTCGGAATAGCGGGAGACGTCGTTGTTGCCTCCGGACAGGATCGCCACCACGGTCTGGCCGGGCTTGGGCTTGTAGACGCCCAGGGACGCGGTCGCCAGCGCGCCGGCCGGCTCGGCGATGATTCCTTCGGTCTGGTACAGGTCCAACATTTCGCTGCAGATCCGCCCCTCGGGGACGGAGTACATCGCGGGCTTGTACTTCTTGGCGATGGCGAAGGTCAGATCCCCTGCGCGGCGGACGGCGGCCCCGTCCACGAAGGTGTCGATCCTGGTCAGGTCGCGGGGGGACCCGGCCTCCAGCGCGACCGCCATGCAAGCGGCCCCGGACGGCTCGACGCCCACCACCTTGGTCTCCGGATGGTGCTCGGCCAGCCAGGTCAGGCACCCGGCCAGCATGCCGCCACCGCCCACCGGGACGATCAGCACGTCCGGAGCCTGCCCGAACTGGGTCACGATCTCCCTGGCCACCGTGCCCTGACCGGCGATCGTGCGGGGATCATCAAAGGCGGGGACGATGCTGGCCCCTGTTTCGAGCGCGGCGATCCGCGCAGCCGAGGCGGCTTCATCGTAGGTGTCGCCGTGCACGACCAACTCGATCATCCCCTCGCCCAGCTGCAGCATCCGCCTCCTCTTCTGTCGCGGTGTCGTGGACGGGACGAAGATCTGGCCGCTGATGCCCAGTCGTGCGCAGGCGAAGGCGACCCCTTGTCCGTGGTTCCCGGCGCTGGCGCAGATGACACCGGCTTTCCGGTCACGGTCGTTGAGCTGGGAGATCAGGTTGTAGGCACCGCGGATCTTGTAGGAACGGACCGGCTGGAGATCCTCGCGTTTGATCCAAATAGAGGCTCCGGTTCGTTCGGAGAGTCGCTCGTTGAGCTGCAGCGCAGTCTCCACGACCACCGGGGCCAATCGGGCAGCGGCTTCGTCCACGCTGCGGGCATCGAGTGTCACGGCGCCATTGTCCCACCGGCGCCCAGGGCTTCACCGGGAGAAGGGGTCTCGCAGGGACAAATCGGTTCCACCGGGACAAGGGGTTTCACC
>CAZPCM010000153.1:1202-4259 GCA_964585085.1 uncultured Propionibacteriaceae bacterium | reverse complement strand
GGATCCACCGGGCGGGATCCACCGGGCGGGCGCCTTGAGCTAGGCCGTCCGAGCCTCTGCCCGTCCAGCGGCGCGCTCCGGCGTCAGGAGTTCCTCCAGCGAAGGCTGTGGTCGGACGAGTTCGGCCGACTCGTCGCTGGAGAGGCCGCGTGATCGTCCGATCAGGGGCGCGACCCCGGCCGCGTCCTCGACCAGCTCGGGGGCGGTGAGTTGCCGTGCAGCCGCCTCGGCCGAGTTGACCGCCGGAAGCTCCTTCTCGGCCGCCACCACCTTCAGGTCCTTGAGCTTGCGCGCGGTCGGCAATACCCGACCCTCGATCGATCCCACCGCCTCGTTGTAGGCGTTGACCGCGGTCTGTAGCGAGCGACCGACTCGATCGAAGTGCTTCCCGAGCGTGCCGAGACGGTCGTACAGTTCCCGCCCCAGCGCGAACACCTCCTGGGCCGAATCGGCGAGCACTGCCTGGCGCCAGGAGTAGGCGACGGCTCGAAGCATCGCGATCAGCGTCGTCGGAGTCGCCAGGATGACGTTCCGGCGGGCAGCGTAATCGTGCAGGTCCGGCAGGTGCATCAGCGCTTCCGCGGCCAGCGCCTCGCTGGGCAGGAACAGCACCACGAACTCCGGAGACGCCGTCCCGGCCATGAAGTAGGACTTGCTTGATAGCTGGTCGACGTGGCTCTGCACGTTCTTGGCGAATTGCTGCAGCCGGCGCTCCCGTTCGTCCTCGTTGTTGCTCTCGTGGGCGTCGAGGAAGGCGGCGAGGGGCACCTTCGAGTCGACGTAGACGAACGTGCCCCCGGCCAGGGTCACCTTCATGTCCGGCCGGATCGTGGTTCCAGCCGACGTCTGCGCGGTCTCCTGCTGGACGAAGTCGCAGTGCTCCAGCATGCCTGCCACCTCCGCGACCCGTCTGAGCTGAAGTTCGCCCCAGGCGCCCCGCACGTGGGGCTTGCGCAGGGCGGTGGCCAACGCGTTCGTCTCCCGGCGCAACTGCTCGCCGGTGAACTTGACCTCGGCCACCTGGCTGCGCAGATCGGCCGCTATGGCGGCGCGCTCCTTCTCCACGTCGGTCAAACGCAGATTGAAGCGCTCGAGGCTCTCCTTGACCGGAGCCATCAACTGCTCGGTCGCTTTCAACCGGTGCTCGGCCGCAGCGTCGGCCTGTCTCCCCTGGCGCTCGATGGTCTCCGCAGAGAGCACCTTGAACTGCGCGACGAGGCTTTCGCGATCGGCGCAAAGCTCCTCCGCCCGCTTCACCGCGGCCTCTCGCTGCGCCACGGCGCCTGCCACCGCCGCCTGCGCCATGGCAAGGTCGGCTCGCGCGTCCGCCGCCTCGGCGCGCGCCCCTGCGGCGTCCGCCTTGGCTTGAGCGGCATCGCCGGCCAGCTTCGCGTGCTCCGCGCGGACCTGGGAAGCTTCAGCCCGAGCCTCGGCGGCCTGGGCATGTGCGAGCGCCACCTCAGCCTTTGCACGCTCCGCCGCGGCTGTGTCTTCGGCTGTCGCCGCGCCCTGCCGGGCACGCGCCAGCATCCAGGCCGTCACTGCACCGATCGTCATTCCGACCGCCAACAGGGGCACAAGCAAACCGAGATCTCCCATGCCGAAGATCCTGCCGGTCGCCACTGACAGATTCCGCGACCGACTCTCGACCCACCGGCCAAACTGGGGGACATGTCCGAACTCGACCACCTTCGCGACCTCGCCGCGTTCGTGTCCGCCTCGCCGTCGTCCTACCACGCGGCGTCGGAGTCGGCCCGCCGTTTGTCCGCAGCAGGCTTCTCCGAACAGCTCGAGGTGGCTGCCTGGGATCCATCACCCGGTGGCCACTTCGTGGTCCGGGATGGGGCAGTGGTGGCCTGGTGGCTTCCCCCGCAACTCACGGGCGGGTCGGGGTTCCGGATCGTCGGGGCCCACACCGACTCGCCGGGCTTCAAGCTCAAGCCGCAGCCGGTCAGCGTCTCAGCCGGTTGGGCGCAGGCCGGTCTGGAGGTGTATGGCGGGCCTCTGTTGAACTCATGGCTCGACCGGGAGTTCGGGCTCGCGGGCCGCGTCGTCACTCTCGACGGCACCTCACGCCTGGTGGAGACCGGGCCCTGGCTACGGATCCCGCAGGTCGCTCCGCATCTGGACCGCAGCGTGCACGAGCATCTCAGCCTGGACCGGCAGTCCCACCTGAAACCGGTGTTCGGCATGGCGGCGTCGGCAGGGGAGTTGCTGTCGTCGATCGCCGAGTTGGTCGGAGTCGACCCGTCCGACATCGTTGGGCACGACCTGTTCGCCTACGTCACTGAGCCCCCCGCCGTGATCGGCCTGAACGTCGACCTCCTCGCCTCGCCCCGGCTCGACAACCTCTCCAGCGTCCACGCGGGGCTGACCGCCCTGCTGGTTGCTGAGCGCACGTCCGACGTCGCTGTCTGGGCCTGCTTCGACCATGAGGAGATCGGCAGCGGATCCCGCACCGGCGCTGAAGGCCCGCTGCTGGAGCACGTCCTGGCCCGGATCGCCTTGGCAGCTGGGATGCCGGGCGACGCCTACCACCGGATGCTTGCCCGCTCCAGCCTGATCTCGGCCGACGCCGGCCACGCCGTCCACCCCAACTACGCGCACCTTCACGACCCCGAACACCGACCCCTGCCGAACCGAGGGCCGCTGCTCAAGATCAACGCGAATCAGCGCTACACGACCGAGGGGCCATCGGCGGCCCTGTGGTACCGGGCCTGCGCAGAGGCCGGAGTCCCCACACAGGCCTTCGTGTCGAACAACGCCGTGCCCTGCGGCACCACGATCGGCCCGCTGGCCGCGACCCGGCTCGGGATCCTGAGTGTCGACGTCGGAATCCCCCTGCTGAGCATGCATTCGGCCCGCGAACTGTGTGGCGTCGCCGACCCGCGGTGGCTTGCCGAGGCGCTGCGCGCCTACTTCTCGGGCTCGTGACTCAGTGTGTGCAGGAGTCCACGGAGGCGACGAGGGCCTGAGGAACGGCTGTCGCAGGATCGGTGGAGCCCCCGTTGGGTTCTCCACCAACTGCTGC
Source organism: uncultured Propionibacteriaceae bacterium (assembly GCA_964585085.1). Lineage (GTDB taxonomy): Bacteria > Actinomycetota > Actinomycetes > Propionibacteriales > Propionibacteriaceae > Propionicimonas. The sequence goes on along the minus strand of CAZPCM010000153.1, from coordinate 1,228 downwards.
GGACCAGGCAACGGTGAGTCGTACGG
>CAZPCM010000153.1:0-1102 GCA_964585085.1 uncultured Propionibacteriaceae bacterium | reverse complement strand
GGCAACGGTGAGTCGTACGGCGTGGATCATCCTGGGGGAGGGGGCAGGGTTGCCGAAGCCGACCACTAGGCTTGTCGCTCGTGGCTCTCACGATCGGCATCGTCGGACTTCCCAACGCGGGCAAGTCCACTCTCTTCAACGCTCTCACTCGCAACAGCGTGTTGGCAGCGAACTACCCGTTCGCGACCATCGAACCGAACGTCGGGGTGGTCGGGGTTCCCGATCCTCGCTTGGCGGTGCTGGCGGAGTTGTTCCACTCCGAGCGCGTCGTGCCCGCCACGGTCACCTTCGTCGACATCGCCGGCATCGTGAAGGGAGCATCCCAGGGCGAGGGCATGGGCAACGCGTTCCTGGCCAACATCCGGGAGGCGGACGCGATCTGCCAGGTCACCCGCGTCTTCCGGGATCCGGACGTGACCCATGTCGAGGGGAGGATCGATCCGGCCGACGACATCGAGACGATCCGGACCGAGTTGATCCTGGCCGACCTCCAGACGATCGAGAAGGCATTGCCGCGGCTGGAGAAGGAGGCGCGGCTCAAGAAGGACCGTCAGCCGGTCCTGGAGGCGATCCGCGAGGCCCAGGAGGTCCTCGACTCCGGCCGGGGCGTGCACGCCGCCGGTCTGGATCTGACCCCCCTGCGTGAGCTGTTCCTGCTGACCGCGAAGCCCTACCTCTACGTCTTCAACTGCGACTCCGATGAGCTGACCGACTCTGACCTGCAGTCACGGATGCGGACGCTCGTCGCGCCGGCGGAGGCGATCTTCCTGGACGCGAAGATCGAGTCCGAGCTCGTCGAAATGGACGCTGACGAGGCCCGGGAGTTCCTGGTGGAGATGGGCATCGACGAGCCAGGCCTGGACGTGCTGGCCCGGGTCGGCTACGACACCCTCGGGCTGCAGAGCTTCCTGACGGCGGGCCCGAAGGAAGCGCGTGGCTGGACGATCCGGAAGGGCTGGACGGCCCCCGAGGCGGCCGGCGTGATTCACACCGACTTCCAGAAGGGTTTCATCAAGGCTGAGATCGTCAGCTTCGACGACCTGATCGCCGCGGGTTCCATGGCGGCCGCGCGCGCGGCCGGCAAGGTGCGGATGGAGGGCAA
>CAZPCM010000152.1:5847-6111 GCA_964585085.1 uncultured Propionibacteriaceae bacterium | reverse complement strand
CTCCGGGTGGATGCGGTGGCCTCCATGCTCTACCTGGACTACTCCCGTGAGGACGGCGAGTGGGTGCCCAACATCTACGGTGGCAACGAGAACCTGGAGGCGATCGACTTCCTGCGTTACGTCAACCGCCACCTGTACGAGCGGGTGCCGGGAGTGGTGATGATCGCGGAGGAATCCACCTCCTTCGGCGGAGTCACCAAGCCGGTGCACGAGGGTGGTCTGGGCTTCGGCTTCAAGTGGACCATGGGCTGGATGAACGACTCC
>CAZPCM010000152.1:0-5837 GCA_964585085.1 uncultured Propionibacteriaceae bacterium | reverse complement strand
GGTGGTGCACGGCAAGGGGTCGATGATCAACAAGATCCCGCAGGACTCCTGGCGCCAGTTCGCGACGCTGCGGGCGTTCTACTCGTTCATGTGGGCCTTCCCCGGCAAGCAGTTGCTCTTCATGGGCTGCGAGTTCGGACAGCGCACCGAGTTCAACGAGAACACCAGCCTGGAGTGGTGGGTCTCGGACCTGTGGGGCCATCACGGTCTGCAGCGGATGATCAAGGATCTCAACACGCTCTACCTGGCCAACCCGGCCCTGTGGGAGCTGGACTGCGATCCGGCCGGGTTCCGGTGGATCAACGCCGACGACGCAGGAGCCAATACCTACTCCTGGCTGCGGGTGGACTCCGAGGGTGATGCGATCGCGATCTGCGTCAACTTCTCGTCCGAGCCGTGGACGCGGTATCGCCTCGGACTGCCCAAGGCCGGCACCTGGAAGGAGATCTTCAACTCCGACGCCGGGATCTACGACGGTTCGGACGCACATGGCAACCTCGGTCAGGTCGTGGCCACCGAGGAGGACTGGAACGGACTGCCTGCCAGCGCCACCGTGGTGGTTCCGCCGCTGGGCGCGGTGATGTTCCAGTACGTCGCTGAGGAATGATCCCCGACTCCTTCCCGTTCACCGTCCGCGATGGTCTAGCCGTCGTGGACTGGCCCGACGGGGGAGATCCACAGCGGTTCGATCTGCTGTTGACCACGACGTGCCGGTTGGCGTTCGCCGACCCAGGCGTGCGTCGAGTGGAGATCAACGTCTCCGGGGCCGACGGGCCCCGGAGACGCGCGCTGCATCGGGCAGGGTTCAGGCTGGAGGCGGTGCGCCGACGGCGTCTCAGTGCAGGGGACGGGTCGCATCCCGACGAGTTGGGGTACGCGCGTCTGCGTGATGACGTCGTAGGTGGCGCTGAAGGCTTCACCTCGGTGATGAATTCGGTCACAGCACGCAAGCGGGCCATCGCGCACGTCCTTCTCACCGATGAGCGCGACCGGGTCTGCTTGCTGGAGACCACCTTCAAGAACGACTGGGAGTTCCCGGGCGGCATTCTCAACACCGGCGAGAGCCCGAGGGCAGGGCTGGCGCGGGAGGTTCGCGAGGAACTGAACTACGAGATCGCGATCGGCAGGCTGCTGGTCATCGACTGGCTGCCGCCCTACCTGGGCTGGGAGGACGCGGTCGAGTTCATCTTCGATGGCGGCGTCCTGAACCGTCGGAGCAAGGCGTTGCTGCGTCCTGATCTTCGCGAGATCCGTGCCGCGCACTGGTTGTGCCTCGAACACGCTCATGAGCGGTTGGCACCATTCGCGCGTGGCAGGCTGACGGCGGCGCTGGAGGCCCGGCAGGGCCGCACCGCCTATCTGGAGGGCGGACGGCCCATCAGCTGAGGTCCGGTCCATCCTTCGGATGATCTTCCCGGCTCCTCGGGCGGTCCGGACGTTGCGGCGACCTACCGTGGCAATGGCCCGGTCCGAGGGAGGGGCCGGAAGGAGTCCCCGCACATGCCCGCCGTACGCCGTCCGCTGTGGGTGATCCTCGGCATCTACCTGTTCGGCATCTTCATGGGGGCCATCGACACCGGCATCGTCACTCCCGCACGAACGATCATCCAGAACGACCTCGGTGTGTCAGACCAGACCGGTATCTGGATGATCACCGTCTACACCCTCGCCTACGCGGCGAGTATCCCGGTGATGGGCAAGCTCGCCGATCGGTTCGGACGAAAGCCGATCTACCTGCTGAGCATCGTGCTGTTCGGGGTCGGGTCACTGTTCTGCGGGCTGGCGCAGGATTTCGGCAGCTTCGGCATGTTGATCGCGGCCAGGGCGGTGCAGGCCCTGGGTGGCGGCGGGATCGTGCCGATCGCCAACGCCGAGTTCGGCACGTCCATGCCCCCGGAGCGGCGCGGACTGGCACTTGGCCTGGTGGGTGGGGTCTATGGGATCGCGAACATCTTCGGATCATCGGCCGGAAGCTTGATCCTGGATCTCGTCGGGCACCACAACTGGCAGTACATCTTCTACGTCAACGTCCCCATCGCGGCAGCGATCCTGGTCGCCGGTGTCGTCTTCCTGCCCAACCACACAGTGGCGGGCGGCAAGAAGATCGATGTGCTCGGGAACCTGCTGCTGGTCAGTGCCATCCTGTCGCTGCTCTACGGTCTGCGTGGCATCGACTTCTTCGATGTCGTCGCTTCGGCGACCGGCCCGGACGTCTACCCGTTCCTCCTGGCGTTCCTCGTGCTTCTTCCGCTGTTCGTGCTGGCCGAGCGACGCGCCGAGGATCCTGTGCTGAACCTGTCCTACTTCACTGATCGCGCGATCCTCACCACGTTGACGTTGTCGCTGGTAACCGGGGTGATCCTGATGGGGACGATCTTCATCCCGCAGTTCGCCGAGAACGCGATCAGGATGCCGTCCGGGACGGGTGGCTACTTCGTCATCATCCTGGGCGTCTTCGCCGGCGTTGGTGCTCCGATGAGCGGACGCCTGGTCGATGCTCGCGGCCCGAAGCGTGTCCTCGGATTGGGCTTCGCCCTCTCGGCCGTCGGCGCGGCGTCCATCGTGTGGTGGGCGATCCCCCAGCCGGGCTGGTTCAGCGTGTCGGCCTCCCTGGCCTTGTGCGGGCTGGGGCTGGGCTACACGGTCGGCTCGGCGCTGAACTACATGATGCTCGAGCACACCGACGAAGCCGAGGCCACCTCAGCGCTGGCAACCCTGTCCCTGGTGCGATCGATCGGGACGGCGGTGGCCCCGGCAGTGCTCGTCGGCTTCCTGGCCCAGGCGGGAACCAGCCTGCAGCCGGCGCTGACAGCACTGCTCCCCACGCAGGTGAGCGTCCCCACGCTGCCCTACGCCGACGAACTGCAGGCCGCCTTCGCCGATTTTGCCGACAATGAGCAGCTCAAGGACCGCCTGGACGGGGTCGAGTTCCCCGACCTGACCATGCGCAACGCGGTGACCATCGACACCGGCGACGGCAGCGCCGGTCTGCCTGACGACCTGGTCGAACTCCTGCGAACCGCCGACGTAACCACCATCACCCAGCGGACCCAGACCGTTGCCGAACGCATGTTCTCCGACAAGACCCCCGCCGTGGTGGCCGACATCACCGAAGGGGTCAACAGGGGCCTGGCGGGCCTGGCCGGCGCCCAGGACGACCTCGCCGCCAAGGAGGAGCAACTCAGCCGGGCGATCGCCGGCCTCGACAGAGGCATCGACGGAATGAAGACCGCCGTGCGTGGCATGGACTCCGGAATCGCGGGCATGTCTAGGGCCATCCGCGGCATGGATCAGGGTCTTGCGGGCCTGGGGAAGGCCGCCCGCGGCCTGGAATCAGGCATCCTCGGCACCACGAAGGCCATCGACGGGGTCGGGCAAGGGCTGACAGCGATGTCGGCCGAGGCCGCCGACCTGCGGAAGGGGATCAAAGGCCTGGATGCCGCCATTGCCGGCCAACAGGGCGCCCTTGCCTCCGCGATCGCGTCCAGTTCCCCTCCCGAGCAGGTTGCCGCGCTCCAATCCGCGCTCGACGACTCCCTGGCCCAGCGCAAGGGGATGCAGAAGGGTCTGGAGGCGCTGGAAGGGCAGTTGGAGAAGAGCCGGACGGAGCGCTCGAGCCTGGTCGCCAAGCGGGCGTCCCTGCGCGGGCAGCTCAAGACCGTTCATTCCAGGGCGGCATCCCTGCAGGCCAAGCGGACCGCCACCAGCGACGAACTCCAGTCTCTGCGTCACAAGCGTGAGACCGTCCTGACCAAGCTCGACCAGGCGCAGCGCAGCCGCACCGAGCTGGTCAAAGCCCGAGCAGCCATCGTGGACGCAAGGGGGGACCTGGCCGAGATCGCGCGCAAGCTGACCGTCCTGCGCGATGCCGTCCCAGCTGCGTTCGAGTCGGCGAAAGCCGACTACCTGGCCGAGATCGAAACGCGTGGCCCTGACCTCGAGCGTGCCTTCCAGACCACGCTGAATCAGGGCTTCCGCGACATCTATCTGTTCGTCCTGGCGACCAGTCTGGTCGGGCTTCTCCTGCTGGCGACCTATCCCTCGCTCAGAACAGGGCGCTCATCAGGTCCCGGCGCGCCTTGAGCACGGCGGGGTCGGAGGCGCCGATCGTCTCGAAGAGCTCCAGCAGGCGCACCCGTACGGCGTCCCGCTCCGAGCCTGAGACCCGGCGGATAAGGTCGATCAGCCGGGCGAACGCCGTCTCCACCTGCCCGGCGGCCAGCTCGATGTCGGCGGCTGCACATTGCGCCCCCACGTCGTCCACGGCAGCTTCCGCGGCGGCGAGCACAGCCGCCGGATCCTGACTGGACAGCCGATCAAGCAAGCTGGCCTGGGCCCTCCCCGCCTTGGCCTCGGCATCGTTGGGGGTCTTGGCGAGGAGCTTGTCGAACTCGGCCACTGCGGCGGCGAAGTCGCCGCGCTCCAGTGCCGCGTCCGCCTCGGCGAACCGCGGGTCGGGTTCGGACGCGTCCGGCACGCTGACCGGCTCAGCGCGACCCACCACGCCGTTGGCCACCGCCGCCTGCAGGAGCTGGGCGATGGACGCCGCTGCCTCGTTCTTGGGCTTGGTGCCCTGGAACAGGGGCGCGAGTTGACCGCCCACCACGCCTAGGACGGTCGGGACGGCCTGGATCCCGAAGGCCTGGGCGATCCGCGGTGCGGCATCGACGTTGACCCGGGCGAGCAGGTACTTCCCCTGAGCTTCGTTCGCCAGTTCGATCAGCGCCCTGGACAGGGCATCGGCGCCCTGGGCCCGCGGGGAGTACAGCTCGAGCACGATCGGGTGCTTCATCGACAGCTGAATCACCGCCTCGAAGGTCGACTCGTCCACCTGGATCACGTACGTCGCCCCCGGCGGCGGAGGGGGCGCTTTCGCCGCCGCGGCAAGGCCGGAAAGATCGATTGCGCGGGAGGCGTTGAACGGCGTGGAAGTCATGGACCCATTCTTCCAGCAGGGTGCCCCCGGGGCGAACGCCGAAGTGGCCAAAGCGCCCCACGCGGCAGGCTCAGGCGGCAAGATGGCCTCATGGCTCACGAACGCGCCGGGCAGGTCGCGCTGCCCGAAGATCTCATTGATGTCGACGCCGTCCTCGGCGCCTATTACGACCTGACGCCAGACCCGGACAACCCCGACCAGCAGGTGGTCTTCGGGACCTCCGGCCACCGCGGCTCGAGCCTCGACGCCGCCTTCAACGATGCCCACATCGCCGCCACCACGCAGGCGATCGTTGAGTACCGCGCCTCGCAGGGCGTCAGCGGTCCGCTCTTCATCGGCAAGGACACCCATGCGTTGTCGGGCCCGGCGTGGCGGACGGCCATTGAGGTGCTGCACGCTCACGGCGTGGCGATCCGCGCCGAGCGGGACGAGGACTTCACTCCGACGCCGTCGGTCTCCCGGGCGATCATCGTCTACAACAAGACCCACGACGGTCCACGCGCCGACGGCATTGTCGTCACTCCTTCCCACAATCCGCCTCGTGACGGCGGATTCAAGTACAACCCGCCGCACGGCGGCCCGGCCGACACCGACGCGACCAGCGTGATCGCAGCCCGCGCCAACGAGCTCCTGCGCGATCCCTCCGCCATCAAGCGCACCCCCTATGCGCAGGCGGCCGCCGACGTCACCCGGGTCGACTACCTGGGCGCCTATTGCGAGGACCTGCGCAACGTACTCGACATCGATGCCATCGCGGCCGCGGGCGTGCACATCGGGGCCGATCCCATGGGTGGCGCTTCGGTGCAGTACTGGGGCTACATCGCCGAGCGGCTCGGGGTGGACCTGACGGTCATCAATCCGAGGGTCGATCCGGCCTGGCCCTTCATGACCCTGGACTGGG
>CAZPCM010000151.1:0-6125 GCA_964585085.1 uncultured Propionibacteriaceae bacterium | reverse complement strand
CGTGTCGACCCGGAACCCGACCCACCAGTCCGCCGTGGTCGGGGCCTCGATTCGCAGCAGGTTGGTGCCCACGTTGAGGGTCAACGCAACCGACCCTCTGGAGCAGATCGTGAACCAGCTCACCCGGTTCCGTCCCAGGCTCCTGGTCTGCTATGCGTCGATGCTCGCCCCGCTGGCCGAGGCGCAACTTGCGGGCAGCCTGAGAATTGCTCCCGAGAAGGTGATCACCGCCTCAGAGGAACTCCTCCCCGCAGCACAACGAATGGTGGTCCACGCGTGGGGAGTGGACGTCCTCAACACCTATGCCGCCACCGAAACAGCCACAATCGCCTCCATGTGTCCGATGGGTTCGCTGCACCTGTACGAGGACTTCGTGCTCGTCGAGCCCGTCGACGCTGCCTACCGTGCGGTGCCGGACGGTCAGCTCGCCGACCGGCTGCTGGTCACCGTCCTGTTCTCCCGCACCTTGCCGCTGATCCGGTATGAGCTCGACGACTCCGTCCGGTTGGCGACCAGGGCGTGCCCGTGCGGCTCGCCCTATCGGGTGCTGGAAACGGTGATCGGCAGGACCGAGTCCTGCCTCCGCCTGACCGCCAACGCCGGCGGCGCGGTTGTCGTCCGCCCCGACGTCTTCCACGACGCGGTGGGCCCGCTGGCCGTTCACGGCTGGCAGGTTCGCCAGCTGCCCAACGGCCTCGCGGTGAGGGTTCTCGACCCGGACCATCACCTCGACCTTCCCCGAATCAGGAGCGCCGTGCTGGCCGGACTCTGCCACGCAGGCGTGGGCCCCGACGTGCCCATCGACGTCGAGCCCGTGTCCCATCTCGACCGGACCCGTCTGGGGAAGACGCCCCTGATCGTGCCGTGGTCGGCGTCCGGGACGCCTTCGCGATCTTGACCGATTCTTGACCGGACGCGCCTGTTGACCGGTGTTTTGGGGACATAGCGTTGCCGAGTTGGGATACCCGCACCCCGTATACGCGCAGGTGGAGAGAGCGACGTGGTCTGGCTTGTGGTGGCAGTGGCGGTCGGGATCACCGGGCTGCTCGGTTGGTACTTCTTCGGGTCCGAGAGGGCCGGGCGCGTGCAGCTTGAGAACGGGGTCCAGGTCGTGCGCATCGTCGTGGACGGCGGCTACCGCCCCGACCTCATCGAGGGCGTCCGTCCGGGCGTTCCGCTGCGACTGCTGTTCGATCGCAGGGAGGGCGGGGAGTGCACCTCCCGCGTGGTCGTGCCGGACTTCAAGGTGAACGCGGCACTGCCGGCGTTCCGAACGACCGCCGTCGAGTTCACCCCGACCAGCGCGGGGGAGTACCGCTTCGCGTGCGGAATCAACATGGTCTCGGGCCTCCTCCGGGTCCAGGGCGAGGCGCCGAGACGACCCCCGCCATCCGGCGGGGCCTCCCCCGAGGCCGACGGACGCCACGCCGAGCCCGCGACAGCGGCGGCTCTCGCAACGGCTGCCGACGAGGAAGAAGCCGAGCGGACGGTGGAGATCCGTGACCTGTCCCACCGAGTGATCGTGGGCGCGGTCCTGACCGCTCCGGTGTTGTTCGCGGTGACGGCCACCGAGCTGTTCAAAGTGGCCTGGGTTCCGGCCTTCCTGATGAGCCCATTGCTCCAGTTGCTGCTGGTGGCTCCGGTCATGTTCTACGCCGGCTGGCCCATCCACCGGACGGGCTGGCGGGCGCTGGCCCATCGCAACGCGGACAGGAACTCCCTCATCACAGTCGGCACGATGGCCGCCCTCGCCTACAGCCTGCTGGTGACGTTCCTCCCCAGTCTCCTGCCGCCGGAGTCGCGCGAGGTCTACTACGAGCCCGTTGGCGTGATCATCACCCTGATCCTGCTCGGCCGACTGCTGGAGACCAGGGCGAAGGCTAGAACGGGCGACGCGATTCGCCAGCTGATCGGGCTGCAGCCCCGGACCGCGCGAATCGTTCGCGGCGGCCAGGAGCTTGACGTGGCAGTCGACGAGGTCATCGTCGGTGACGAGGTGGTTATTCGGCCGGGGGAGAGGCTCCCCGTGGACGGTGAGGTGGTCGCCGGTTCCGCGAGCGTCGACGAGTCGATGGTCACGGGCGAGTCCTTGCCGGTTGCCAAGGCACCGGGTGATGCCGTGATCGGGGCCGCGATCAACACCACCGGCACCTTGCGTTACCGGGCCACGAAGGTCGGTGCCGACACGATGCTGGCCCAGATCATCAAGCTGCTTCGGGAGGCGCAAGGATCCAAGGCCCCGATTCAGCGGCTGGTCGACAAGGTGTCCAGCTACTTCGCGCCCGTGGTCATGGTGATCGCGGTGTGGGCCTTCGTGGCCTGGTTGGTGTTCGGCCCCCCGCCCGTGTTCAACTTCGCCCTCGTCGCGTCGGTATCGGTGCTGATCATCGCCTGCCCGTGCGCCCTCGGCCTGGCAACCCAGATGTCGATCACCGTTGGCACCGGCAAGGGTGCCACCCACGGCGTCGTGATCCGCTCGGCCGAAGCGCTGGAGACAGCGCACAAACTCGATGCGGTGATCCTGGACAAGACCGGGACCATCACCAAGGGGGTGCGGGCGCTCACCGACGTCCTGCCGGCTGGCGGCATCGGAGAGAACCAACTCCTCGGTCTGGTCGCGGCAGCGGAGAAGGCCTCCGAACACCCCCTGGCGACCGCGATCGTACGCGGGGCCGCCGATCGCGGAGTGAGCCTGCCCGAGCTGGCAGGGTTCATGTCCATCCCCGGGCAGGGTGTGCAGGCCGTCATCGACGGCCAGATCCTCCGTGTCGGCAACCGCCGCCTGCTCGAGGCGGCCGGCATCGATCCAGCGGCGCTGATGGCCGGCCACGACTGGTTGGCCGGACAGGGCAAGACGCCCATCATGGTCGCCATCGATGCACACCCAGCCGGTGTGATCGGCGTCGCCGACACGATCAAGGAGGGGTCCGCCGCGGCGGTCCAGGCGCTGCAGTCCAGAGGGATCGAAGTCGTCATGATGACCGGCGACAACCGCAACACGGCGACTGCCATCGCCAGCCAGGTCGGCATCGCTCGCGTGATCGCCGAAGTCCTGCCCGATCACAAGGCGGCCGAGGTCCAGCGGCTCCAGGCCGAAGGTAAGATCGTCGGGATGGTCGGGGACGGCATCAACGATGCGCCCGCGCTCGCCCAAGCCGATGTCGGCTCAGTCATCGGCACACGGAGCACCGATGTGGTGGCGATCGAGTCCTCCGACATCACGCTCATCTCCGGGGCGCTGTCGGGAGTGGTGACGGCCGTCGACCTCTCCCGCGCCACCATGCGCACCATCCGGAAAAACCTGGTGTTCGCCTTCCTCTACAACAGCCTCGGCATCCCGATTGCCGCCGGTGCCCTCTACCCCACCTTCGGGATCACCCTGAGCCCCATGATCGCGGCCGCGGCGATGGCGATGTCCTCGCTGTCGATGGTGGCCAACTCCAACCGACTTCGTCGCTTCCAGCCACGCCCGATCCCCGTGCCCGCGTCGACCATCGTGGTCCCCATGGTCAGCGCCAGGGACGAGTCCAAGCCCACCGTTCGCCGCGAGGAAACGAGAGTGTTCGGCAGGAAGAAGACCGCCAAGGCGATCGATCCGGTCTGCGGGATGGCGGTTGACCCGGCCCGCCCCGCGGCAACCTGCGCTCATGACGGCCGGACCTTCTGCTTCTGCTCGACCGGGTGTGCGGCGGCGTTCGACGCCTACCCCCACCGATACGGCCACCCCAAGACCAGCCACACTCACCAGGAGCGCACGGAGTACAGGAGGTGATGGCTGTGACTACCGACTTCGACGAGTTGCCCTCATCAGCCACCTCTACCGGATCGAGGGTGAGCTACGCGGCTTGGCCCGGATGGTGGAGCAGGACGTGTATCGACGTGCTGACCCACGTGGTCGCCACCACCGGGGCGCTGCAGTCGGGTCGTTGAGCCTGCCTGACGACCACCTCCCCCGCCGCCTGGCAGAGGCCGCTCAGCAAGGCGCGGTACAAGACACCAAGGCGACCGCGGGTTGAGGTTGTCGAGCGTAGACCTCAATCCCGATGCCGATCCGGGGGAACCTCAAAGGTGCCCAATGCGCCCAGCGGTCGGGGTGCCGGTGGTGTGTTTGGCGGCCGCTGGGTGGCGTCCCATCGACGGGGTCACAGGCTTCCACGAGGGCCCGGTGCTGCTGGCGTATGCCATCAACTGCGCTGGAGGTAGTCGAGTGGGTCGCTGCCGCTGCCGTCCTCGTAGAGGGCGAGGTGGAGGTGGCAGGCGGTGGAGAGCCCGGTGGTTCCGACGTAGCCGATGATGTCGCCCTTGTTGACTCTCTGTCCGTTGCGCACGGCGAGCTTGCTCATGTGAAGGTAGGCGGTCTCTACACGTTTGCCGTTGATGGTGCTGTGGTCGATGCGGATGTTGTTGCCCGAACTGCTGCTGTAGCCGGCTTTGGTGACTGTTCCGGACTGGGCGGCGTAGATGGGGTTTCCGCAGGCGCCGCCGATGTCGGCTCCGTTGTGCAGGCGAACGTAGCCGAGGATGGGGTGTTTGCGCATGCCGAACCCGGAGGAGACGCCACCGTTGGTGGGCCATGCGAACTCGGTGAGGTTGTTCAGGCGATCAACCTCTGCCTGGATGGCGTTGGCTTGCTCCGTTTCCCCACTGCGATGGTCTTGCAGCCGGGACTGCTGGGCTGCGGTCTGCACCAGGCGAGCGGCTTGGTGAAGGCTCGCGGCGCGCTGTTCGGCGAGTTGTCTTGTGGAGGGGGGGTCGGTTCTGGCGGTGCCGATCAGCGGTTGGCGTGCGGGTAGGTCCGCGGCGTGGGCTTGGTGGCTGAGTTCCACCGAGTTGCTCACAACGAGGAGCGTGGAGAGTGCCACCACGCTCATGGCGAGCCGTGCGAGCCGCCCCGCTTGACCGTCAGCCATTCTCCCCTCCCGGCAGCATGAGGATAGCCTAAGGTGCTCTCAGGTTCTACTCAGTCTATCGGTTCTCTGCACCGCCGGTGTGACCCCGTCAGCCGTGGCTGGCGTGGGTGAGGATCTGCTCAATCATGGCGCGGACGTGGTCATCCTCAAGATGGTAGGTCACATGACGGCCCTGGCGGTCGCCGGTCGCGAGGTTGAGGTGGCGGAGGATTCGCAGATGGTTGGAGACTGCGGTCTGGGAGAGACCGAGTTCGGCGGTCAGTTCGCCGACCGTGGCGGGTGACTGCAACAGCCGCGCGAGGATCAGGACGCGGGCGGGTGTCGCGAGACCGCCCATCACTTCCGCCACGCGTTCCGCTTCGGTCAGCAGCATCGTGGAACCTCCGAGCAGTTGGGCACCCTTGATCAAACCAGATCGGCGCCGACTCCGCACGCAGTCACGAGTCGACCATCACGTCACAATATCATGATATGATGCGATCATGAGTGTTATCGATCGTGACGGGTCTTCCGAGGATGCACATGGGGATGGCCGCTGGGAGTTGTGGTTCGCGATCGCCTCCGGGGTGGCGTACCTGTCGGGCCTGCTGGCCGAGTTCGGCCTGGGGGCACCGGGGGCGGTGTTTGTGGGCCTGTATCTGCTGGCCTACTTCTTCGGCGGTTTCTTCACGGTGCGTGGGGCGTGGCGGTCGGTGCGGCGGGGGCGTTTCGAGGTCGACTTCTTGATGATCGTGGCGGCGGTGGGGGCTGCTGCGGTCGGCAAGCTCGCTGAGGGCGCGGTGCTGTTGTTTCTGTTCAGCATCGGGCACGCGCTGGAGGAGTTCGCGATGGCGCGGGCGACCCGTTCGATCGAGGCGTTGGCCGAGCTTGCTCCGCGGACCGCGACCGTCCGGGTCGGGCCGGAAGCCACTGAGGAACGGCTGGTGGAGGAGCTCGTGGTCGGTGATGTGGTGGTGGTGCGGCCCAACTCGCGGGTTCCGGCGGACGGGTTCGTGAGTGTCGGGTCGACCGCGATCGATCAGTCCGCGGTGACGGGCGAGTCTATGCCGGTGGAGAAGGCGCCGGTGCCCAGTGTCGAGAAGGCGTTGGCGAACCCGGCGGCGATCTCTAGCGGATCCCGGGTCTTCGCCGGGACGGTGAACGGCCCCGGCGCCTTCGACATGGTGGTGACCGCCGCTGCGGCCGACACGACCTTGGCCAGGGTGGTCACGCTGG
>CAZPCM010000150.1:0-6155 GCA_964585085.1 uncultured Propionibacteriaceae bacterium | reverse complement strand
GTTCCCCTACTACTACTAGCGGGACGAGCCGCGCGGCCAAGGGCCGCGGCGAACTGGCGAAACCCCTGGTCAGTGCTTCTTTCCCGCGGTCAGCGCGTAGGCGATCAGGGCTGCGGAGGCGGCGGCCACGGCCATCGCGATGAGCAGCGCGGTGCTGTAGGAGTGGGTGAGGTCCTTGGCCAGGCCCCACAGGGGTGAGCCGAGGGCGACGCCGATGGGCATCGTGGCCAGTCCGACGCCGAGCAGGGGCGTGAAGGCGCGGTTGCCGACGACGCGCCGCAGCATGAGGGGGGTCAGGACGGGGGCGACCACCGAGCTCAGGGAGAACAGCAGGATCGCGGCGAGTTGGGGGAGGTACCCGCTGCAGGCGTTGAACACCGCGAGGGCGGCGACGAGCAACCCCATCGCGAACAGGTAGGTCGCGAGCGGGCCGATCCGATCGCCGAGGACGCCGACGAGCAGGGTGGCGCCCACGTTCACGAGCGCGAGGATGGAGATCAGCGACCCAGCAGCGGTGACGTCGAGGGCGTGCTCGGCCATCAGCGGAGCGAAGTGCTGCTGGAGGGCCAGGATCGCGTTCAGGCCCAGGGAGCCCAGGGCGAGGGCTGCGAACTGAGGGGTGCGGACGGCCGCGGCCGGCCCGGGAAGCTCCGCGGGGCTGCTGGTGGCGTCTTCACGCCTGGTGGAGGTGCCGTAGGGGCGCAGGCCGAGGTGTTCGGGCTTGGAGCGGATCAGCAGGACACCGACCGCGGAGGTGACAGCTGCGATGGTGACCCCGGCCACCTGGAAGCCGAGTTGCCAGCCGCCTGCGGTGACGATCGGGGGAAGAACGGTGCCGGCGGCGATACCGCCGAGCCCGCCGATGGCCATGACCAGGCCCATCATGAACCCGCGACTTTGGTGGAACCAGTCGTTGATCAGCACGGTGGCTGCCATCTGAGTTGCGACGTTGAACGCCACGCCGGAGGCGAACGCCAACGCGTACAGGCCGGTCAGGCTGGTCACGAACGACACCGCGTAGACCATCGCGGCGGAGAAGGCGCCGCCGGCGATCACCAGGGTGCGCGTGCCGAATCGCCGGACGAGGGTGGGCCCGGCAAGCGCCATCACGGCCGAGGCCGCGACGAAGTTGATTGACACGAACAGCATCACCGGGCCGAGCCCGGTTCCCAGCGACTCGGCCAGCGGGGGCAGCATCAGGCTGGCGCTGAGGAACATCAGGATCGCCACTGCCATCAGCAACCCGGCGCCGACGACCACCGCCCAGTGCCGCCAGGTGATCCGCTGGGCAGCGGTGCGTGTCGTGGTGCTATCGGGGAGATCCAGGGTCACCGTCATCGGCTTCTCTCTCGGCTTGGCTGTGGTGCTGCTTCTATGGAACCGGCTGCGAGCCGCGCGAGGAACACCGGCTGAATAGGTGTACTCGCAGGGCATCCCACGGCCGGTGGGCCACCCCTACCGTGGTGGGTATGGACAACCGGGCCGAGATCGGCGAATTCCTGACCTCCCGTCGCGCCAGACTGAACCCGGCCGACGTCGGCCTGCCGGATGTGGGTCAGCGCCGGGTGCCAGGCCTTCGGCGCAACGAGGTCGCCACCCTGGCCGGGGTCAGTATCGAGTACTACGCCAAGATCGAGCGCGGCACTGCCACCGGGGTGAGCCCGTCGGTGCTGGACGCGATCGCCCGCGCGCTGCGGCTGAACGACGAAGAGCAGACCCACCTGTTCCACCTGGCCCAGGCGGTGGAGGGCACCAGTGCGATGCTGCGCCCGCGGCGCCGTCCGTCCCGTGCCTGGACGCCGCGGCCGAGCCTGCAATGGGTGCTGGACACCATCACCGGCGGTCCGGCGATCGTCCGCAGCGGACGGATGGATCTGCTGGCGGCCAACCCGCTCGGCCGGGCGATGCACTCCTCGCTGTACGAGCGCACCACCTCGGGCCCGCCGAACTTCGCCCGCTATATCTTCTTGGACGAGGATTCACGTCGCTTCTTCCCCGATTGGGACGGCGCAGCCGACACCACCGTGGCGATCATGCGCACCGAGGCCGGGCGAGATCCCCACGACAAGCGGATGCACGACCTGGTCGGAGAGCTCTCCACGCTGAGCAGCGAGTTCCGTCGCCGCTGGAGCAGCCACGACGTCCGCCTGCTGGGCGCGGGAACCAAGCGTTTCCACCACACTGCCGTGGGGGTGTTGGAACTGGCCTACGAAAGCGTCGACATGATCAGCGAGCCCGGCTTCACCCTCACCATCTACGCCGCCGAACCCGGGTCGCGTACTGCCGAAGCCCTCGCCCTACTGGCCTCGTGGGCCGCCACGGCGAGCCCCGTCCCGGCGGGCTGATCCAGCCTCGGAGGCGGGGAAGGTAGCCATGGCACGCGTCTTCATCACCGGATCGGCCGACGGTCTGGGCAAGGCGGCCGCGCACGACCTGCTGGACGGCGGCCACGGCGTGGTCGTGCACGCTCGCAACAAGCAGCGGCTCGAAGCCGTCCGGGGGCTCGTGGACCGTGGCGCGGACGTCGTCGTGGGTGACCTTGCCGACCTGGGACAGACCCGCTCAGTCGCCGACCAGGTCAACCGGCTCGGCCACCTTGACACCGTCATCCACAACGCCGGGGTGTACACCGGACCGCACATCCTGCCGGTCAACATCGTCGCCCCGTACGTCCTCACCGCGCTCATCCGGCAGCCGCGGCGGCTGGTCTACCTCAGCAGCGGCCTGCACCGCAGCGGGCGCCCGCGGCTCACCGGCCTCGACTGGACCGGACGCCGCGGGCCGGGCTCCTACGCCGACAGCAAGCTTCTCGTCACCACCCTGGCGGCGGCGGTCGCCCGGCTGTGGCCGGACACGTTCAGCAACTCCGTCGATCCAGGCTGGGTGCCCACGAGGATGGGCGGACAAGACGCGCCGGACGACCTCGAGCTCGGGCATCTCACCCAGACCTGGCTGGCCACCAGCGACGACCCGCGCGCGCGTACCACCGGCGGGTATTGGCACCACCGGCAACGCCTCGAACCCCACCCCGCCGTCCAGGACGAGCAATTCCAGGACAGCCTTCTCGACGAACTCGGACGGTTCACCGGATGCGCGATCACGGCCCGCGGCCCGACCGGGTCGTGGTGATCCCGAGGACTGCGCCGTCCTTCCCGACGCGCCCGGCTCGACCGGACTGAGCCGGTTCGTGCTCAGTCGGCCAGGCCGTAGAGCCGGTCGCCGGCGTCGCCGAGCCCGGGCACGATGTAGCCGGAGTCGTTGAGCCGCTCGTCGATCACCGCGCAGACCAGCGTGCAGGGCACCCCGATCGGATCGACCAGTTCCCGCATCCGCTCGATGCCTTCAGGGGCGGCCATCAGGCAGATGCACGTGATGTGATCGGCGCCACGGTCGACGAGGAACTTCACGGTTCCGCCGAGCGAGCCGCCGGTGGCGAGCATCGGGTCGAGCACGTAGCACTGGCGTCCGGACAGGTCCTTGGGGAGCCGTTCGGCGTAGGTGAACGGCTGCAGGGTCTCCTCGTCGCGAACCATGCCGACGAACCCGACCTCAGCGGTCGGCATCAGCCGCATCATGCCTTCGAGCATCCCCAGCCCCGCGCGCAGGATCGGCACCACCAGTGGCCGCGGCTTGGACAGGGTCACGCCGGTCGTCGTGGTGATCGGGGTGGTCACCTCCACCTGTTCGACCCTGACCTCCCGGGTGGCTTCGTAGGCCAGCAGGGTGACCAGCTCCTCGACGAGCTGCCGGAACGTCGGATTCGCTGTCGTGTGGTCCCGCAGCAGGCTGACCTTGTGTGCCACCAGAGGATGATCGATCGCGCGCAGTTCCACAGCGCAACCTTGGCACACCGGGGGTATGAGTCAAAGACGCGATCGGAGTGTGCCGTGCTGCGCGACATCTGTCACGATGGGGAGAGCTCGCCAGGAAGGAGTTGCTGTGAGCGGTCTGTCCGACGAGTTCGAGTTTGAACTGCCCAACCGAGGCGACGACCGTCCGGGTCTGGATGACCTCGACGATCTCGTCAGTGATGATTTCGACGCCGACGACGACGTGGACGACTTCCCCGAGGACGCTGGGGAGGAGGACATCGATCTGGTGGTGGCGCTGTACCGCGAGGATGGCCAGCCCGTCGTCACCCCGCTGGACCTCGATCTGGCCAACGACCTCGACGGCCTGATCACCCAGCTGCGCCGCATACCCGGCGACGGCGGCGCGCTTGGCTTCGTGTCGATCGCCGCCGAGTTCTTCGTGATCCTTCGCGTGCGTGGCAAGCATGTCCAGGTCGTGCTTTCCGATGTCGTCGCGGCCGGCGACTGGCCGATCGCCCGCGACGCGGTCGACTTCCTCGGTATCGAGTTGCCGGACGAGGAGGACGAGTCCGCTCCGGTTGGAGACCTGGCCATGCTGGCCGACGCCGGGCTGCGTGATTTCGAACTGGAGACGATCGCGTCCGACTACGACGAGGACTCCACCGTCCTGCTGGAACGGATCGCCAAGAAGATCAAGTTCGGGCCGCAGTACGCCAAGGCGGTCGCCAGTTTCGAGTGATCGGTGAACCGCTGGCTGCCCGCCATGGCTGAGGCCCTCGAGCTGGCCCGGGCCGCCACCGCGCACGGCGACGTCCCGGTCGGCGCGCTGGTGCTCGCTGCGGACGGACGCGTCATCGCCCGGGCGGCGAACGAGCGCGAACTGAGCGGTGATCCCACTGCCCATGCCGAGGTGCTCGCCCTGCGCCGCGCGGCGGAGGCGCTCGGCACCTGGCGTTTGGAGGGGTGCACGCTCGTGGTCACCCTGGAGCCGTGCACGATGTGCGCCGGCGCCCTCGTCCTGGCCCGGGTGGCGCGCCTGGTCTTCGGGGCTTTCGACCCAAAGGCGGGCGCGGTGGCTTCGTTGTGGGACGTCGTCCGGGACCCGCGCCTGAACCATCGGGTCGCGGTGGTCGGTGGCATCGGCGAGGCGCAGTGCGGCGACCTGATCCGCGACTTCTTCGCCGGACATCGGGATCGGGCCGACGGGGAGGGCGGCGCTGCCGGCTTCGGTGAAGCCTGAGGTCGCAGCTTGGATCTGCGCCTTGGCCTCGACTGCGACGCCGCCGCGCCTGGGCCCGATCCGCGTTGCCGGGCCGATCGATTCGTCGATTCGCCGTGGCCGGGGGCGATGGGTAAACTCACCGACGGTGGCGTGTCCGAGCGGCCGAAGGAGCGCGCCTCGAAAGCGCGTGAGGGTCTTCCCTCCGTGGGTTCAAATCCCACCGCCACCGCCGCAACGGCCCCTGTCCCCTCCCGGACGGGGGCCTTCGCTGTCCCCGGCGAGCGGCCCGGGGCGCAGGATCCTTCCGGCGGCCACCCGAGGTGCGACACTCGTGCGACGTCTCGGCGCCGCCGTGCACGAAAGTGCGTCAGCGAGCCCCTTTCGGCGGGCAGCCCGAACAGGCAGAGTGGGCATGTCCACAACGCGCCCAATGAAGGAGAGCCCTGTGAAGAAACTCATCAACGACCCCGCCAACGTCGTCGCTGAAACCCTGTCCGGTTTCGGGGCCGCGCACGCCGAGGTGGTCACCGTCCATCTCGATCCTGACTACGTGGTTCGCGCCGACGCTCCGGTTGCGGGCAAGGTCGGTCTGGTCTCCGGTGGAGGCTCCGGGCACGAGCCGCTGCACGCGGGCTACGTCGGCCTGGGCATGCTCGATGCCGCCGTCCCCGGCGCGGTGTTCACCTCCCCGACCCCGGACCCGATCCTGTTGGCCACCAAGGCCGTCGACGGCGGCGCCGGCGTGCTGCACATCGTGAAGAACTACACCGGCGACGTGCTGAACTTCGAAACCGCAGCCGAGCTCGCGGAGATGGAAGGCATCACGGTCAAGGCGGTCATCGTCAACGACGACGTGGCCGTGGAGGACTCCACCTGGACCGCGGGTCGACGCGGTGTTGGCGGCACCGTCCTGGTCGAGAAGATCGCCGGCGCCTCGGCGCAGCGTGGTGACGACCTCGACGCTGTGGTGGCCATCGCCCAGAAGGTGAACGCCAACGTCCGCTCGATGGGGGTCGCGCTGACCGCTTGCACAGTCCCGCACGTCGGCAGGCCGTCGTTCGACCTCGCCGAGGACGAGATCGAGATCGGCATCGGCATCCACGGCGAACCCGGACGCCACC
>CAZPCM010000149.1:0-6202 GCA_964585085.1 uncultured Propionibacteriaceae bacterium | reverse complement strand
TCGAGCAGGAACAGCACCGACTTGCCGGCGGTCTTGGCCATCTCGATGCCGAGCGGGGTCAGCACGCCGTGGTTGATGGCGTTGTTGAGGAAGAACACCTTCGCGGGCTCGATCAGGATCGACGCCAGCGGCAGGAGTCCGCTCTCGATCAGGAACTTCACCCCGGCGCCCAGCCAGCCCATGATGGCGAGCATCACCGGAGACAGCAGGTAAAGCGAGGCGCAGGCCATGACCGCCGCGAGGATGCCGGCGGAGAAGTTGTCGACCAGCATTTCGAACCCGGGGGCAATCTTGCCGGCCCAGATCGCGTCGATCTTCTTCATCAGCCACGCGGTGAGCGGGCCCATGATCATGGCGCCGAGGAACATGGTCGAACCCGGACGGCCGGCCAAGAGGGTCTCGTCGCTGGTGCCGAGCACGACGCCCATGGTGGCGACGGCGCCGACCACACCGCCGCGGGTGTCGTAGACCATCCGCCCGCCGGTGTAGGCGATGAGCGAAGGAAGCAGGTAGGTCAGGATCGGGCCGACCATGGTCGCCAGAGCCGCGTTGGGCGTCCAGCCGACCGGGATGAAGAAGGCGGTGATGAGGCCCCACGCGATGATGGCCGCGATGTTGGGCATGATCATGCCCGACAGGAAGGTGCCGAACTTCTGCACCGCGATGCGCGCGCCTCCTCTCGAAGGCGCCGGCGTGGTAGTTGCGGTCATACTGAACTCCTCTCGGTTGTGGTGCGCCGGAAGGTCCCGCTTCTGCGCGGGCCGGCGATGGTGGTCAGGTCGTGGGCGCGGAGGTGAGTTGGGCGGTGCCGTCGTTGACGGCCGTTCCGATCACGGCCAGCGTCCGGACGCCGTCACGGTCGGCGAAGACGTCCGCCTCCAACAGGACGACGCCGACCCCGTGGGGTGCGGCCAGGCCCTTGATCTGCTGGAAACGTGGGGCGAGGTGGGGTCCGAGGAGGACGAGGTCGCTGGACATCAACTCATTCGGCAGCGCCACCTCGTTGGTGGCAGCGGCGGCATAGGGCAGGTTCCGTGCCCGGGCCGCCGCGTTGATGCGCCGTGCGACGAAGGTGCTCGACGCTCCAGCTCCGCACACAACCAAGATGCGCATCGATGCCTCCTCAGTCCCAATCATCTCCCACGTCCCATCATTGCGATGCCGAACCGGTGGCTCAACCACGACTCTTTCCCCAGGGCCGGAAAGAACCGTGCTGGACGCCGCGCCGGGGAGGTGCGACTGTGTGGTGTGCGCTGGGTTACTCGCGCTCGGGGACAGCTCTCGGCTAAGGAGGTCGGAAACGTGTCGAGGTCTCGGCAGAACAGGCTTCTCACTCGTCTGTTGGACACCGAGAACTGGGTGACCGCCGCCTCCCTCGCCGACTACCTCGGGGTGACGCCCCGATCCGTGCGCACCTACGTGGCGGCGTTGAACGCGAGGGTCCCCGACGGGGTCGTGGTGGAGTCGGGAGCGCAGGGCTACCGCCCGGGACCCGCCGCACGCGGCGCGCTGCACGAGGGCACGGTCGAACCCGGGACCCCCCGCGGCCGGCTCCACCAACTGGTCCGGCGACTGGTGGAGTCGGAGTCACGGCTCGACGTGCACGACATCGCGGATGAGATCTACGTCAGCTCCGCCACCATCGAAGCCGACCTCTCCCGGGTCCGCAGCCTGCTCAACGGCAGTGGCCTCAGCCTGAAGCGGCAGGGGTCCCAGGTGTGGCTGCAGGGCACGGAGATGGCGCACCGGCGGCTGCTCAGCCGGCTGGTCCACGACCAGACCGACATGAAGTCGCTCGACTTCGCCGCCTTGATGCGCGTCCTGGGCGAGGGCTCGGTCGGCGCCGAGGCCTACGCACACTTCAAGAATGACCTGGTGGACGCCCTGGGGGACCTGGGCTACTTCGTCAACGAATACGCCATCTCCGACGTGCTGATGCACGTCGCGATCGTGGCCGACCGGACTACCCGCGGCCGGCCGCTGTCCACCGGCAGCGGGCCTCTCCGCGACGACGAGGTCGCCGTCGGCGCGGTGTTGGATGAGTTGGCCCTGCGCCACTTCGGCATCCGGTTCAGCGGTGGGGACCGGGAGTTCCTCACCACGGTCGTCCTCAGCCGGGTGGTCGCGCCGCGCCTGGACTCGGTCCAGGCGCTGGCCCGGGAGAGGGTGTCCCCGGCGGTGAAGGAGGCCGTCCAGGAGGCCTGCGACGCGGCTTCGGCCGAGTTCCTGATCGACCTCTCGGGCGACGACTTCATCTGGCGCTTGATCCTGCACGTGCAGAACCTCGTCGCGCGGGTGCCCACAGCGGCGTGGTCGCGCAATCCGCTGACCCGCACTCTGAAGGCTTCCTACCCGATGATCTTCGAGGTCGCGGTCTACATCACCACCCGGTTGCGTGATCGGCTCGGGATCCCCCTGATCGACGAGGAGATCGTCTACATCGCCATCCATGTCGGCGCGAGGCTGGAGCGTAGCCGCACCGACGACGCCCTGCCGACCGCGACGATCGTGTGCCCCGGCTACCACGACCTGCACAGCCTGCTGCGTTCCAGCGTGGACCGGTCGCTCGGCAAGGCGATCGAGGTCGTGCGGGTGGAGACCCGGGCGGACCCCGACTGGACGACCATGGACTCCGACCTGATCCTGACCACCATCGCCCCTCCCCGGCACAGCGACCGGATCGTGATGATCCCGCCGTTCCTCTCCGAGGCCGCCGTCGAGCGGGTGCACTCCGCGGCGCGGCGGGTCCGCAGAACCCGGCGGCTGGCGCGCTTCCGCTCGGAACTGGAAAAGTACTTCTCCCCGCGGTCGTTCGTGGGCGACCTCGACCCCGATTCCGGCGAGGAGGCGATCATCCGCCGACTCGGCGCGCTCCTGGTCGACGAGGGCGTGATCGACGAGAGCTACGTGGAGCGGAGCATCGATCGGGAGCGGATGTCGTCCACCGCATTCACCGAATCCCTCGCCGTGCCCCACGCGCTGAGCATGACGGCCACCCGGACGGCGATCGCCGTCGGCATGGCCGACCGACCCATCCCGTGGGGGGAGTCCCGGGTGCAGGTGGTGGTCATGGTCGCCTTCTCCGAGAACGACCGCGCGGCGTTCCAGACCGTCTTCGAGCAGTTGGTGGAGGTGTTCAGCGAGCACGACAGCGTCCAGCGCCTGGTCCGCAGGGGGACCGACCTTCCGGCCTTCCTGGACGAGCTCACGGCTGTGATCGACGGTTGAGCGGTGCCCTGCGTCAGGCGGCATCCACTGCGGTGACCAGGGCGAACAGCTCGTCGGAGGTGGCGGCGGCCGTGAGCCGCTCAACCTCGGCGACGTCGGAGAAGATGTCGGCGATCCGCGAGAGCAACTCCAGGTGTTCGGTTCCCCGGCCGGCGATGCCCACGACGAACCTCACCGGCTGACCGTCCCAATCGACGCCGCCGTCGTACCGGACGAAAGTGAGTCCCGTGCCGAGCACAGCGTCCCCGGACTCGTTGGTGCCGTGGGGGATCGCCAGCTCGTTGCCCATGAACGTCGACACGCTCCGCTCGCGCTCCCGCATCTCCTCGTAATAGGCGGGAGTCACCGCCCCGGCCGCGACGAGAAGGTCGGTGGCCTCCTGCATCGCCTGGTCGCGGGTGGCCGAGCCCGCGTGGATGCGCACAGCTTCCGGCGGGAGGACATGACTAGTCGGCATGGGTCGAGCCTTCCTCGTTCAGCGGGATCGACCGGTCGAGACCGGTCCCGGCAATGGGAGCAGCAGCTTGAGTTCCTGGGGCGGCACCGGACCGGGCGCAGAACGGGCGGAAAGCGCCTGGATGCTGGCTCCGGCGAGGGCTGCGTCCGGCGCGGGCAGGCCGGCGGCGAGCAGCGTCCCGCAGATGCCGGCGAGCACGTCACCGGAGCCGGCTTGGGCCGTCCAGCCGGTGCCCGGCAGCGCCAGCCACAGCCGGTCTTCCTCCGGCGAGCCGACGTACTGGGTGGCCCCCTTCAGCAGCACCGTGCAACCGGTGGCGTCGACGGCCGCGCGCACCGCCGACGGCGGGTCGGCCTCCACCTCGTGGCGCTCGATCCCGACCAGCCGGGCGAGTTCGCCCGCGTGCGGAGTGAGCAGGACGTCCGGATGGCCCTTGGGCGGGAGGTAGCGGAGCCCGTCCGCGTCCACGACGACCGGGTCACCGGTCTCGACGGCACGGGTGACCGCACCGTCGTCCGGGCGGTTCCCCCAGCCCGAGCCGAGCACCAGCGCCTGCACTGCCCCCTTCCCCACCACAACGTTGGGGAAGCGATCGAGGATGCGGCCGGCCACCTGCGGCGGGCCGAGGTAGCGCACCATGCCCGCGCCGGCGTGAATGGCGCCGGCCGCGGTGAGGACAGCTGCACCCGGGTAGTCGAGAGAGCCGGTGTCGAGCCCGACCACGCCTCGGGAATACTTGTCGCTGCGCGCGTCCGGAACGGGCCAGGCTGCAGCCAGGTCGATCGGCTCCCATTGCGACACCGTCGGCTCAGGCATGTCGAGGCCGATGTCGACGAGTTCCAGCTCGCCACAGGCGGTCCGCGCCGGCTCCATCAGCTGGCACAGCTTGCGGCAGCCGAAGGTGACGGTGAGGTCGGCGGTGAAGTGCGACGCGTCCACGAACGGCGGCTCCGGGGCCAGCCCGGACGGCAGGTCGACCGCTACGAGGGGCACCCCCTGCTCGCGGCAGGCGGACGCGAACCGGGCCACCTCAGTCGATAGGCCCGGCCGGGAGCCGATGCCGGCCACGCCGTCGACGACGCGGTCCTGCTGGGCCAGGACGGCCAGGGCGGTGGCGGCGTCGACCTCGCGGCCACCGGCGGCCAAGAATGCCGCCCATCCGGCCGCGTGCACCGAGAGAGCGGTGCGCCACGCCGACACCCGAACGCCCCGGCTCGCCAAACGCACCCCGGCGAACAGCGCGTCACCGCCGTTGTTGCCCGGCCCCACCACGAGCAGAACGCGCGATCCGTACGCTCGGGGCAGCCGTCGCAGGATCGCGGTCGCCAGCCCGGCGGCCGCGCGCTGCATCAGGGCGTCCCCCCAGACTCGGGCGAGGGCAAGAGCCTCTGCCGCCCGGACCTGCGCGACGGTGTAGCCGTGGATCATCTCAGGCCTCGCACACCACCACGGCCGCCGCGATGCCGGCGTCGTGGGTGATCGACAGGTGGACCTTCCCGATGCCGAGTTCGGCGATCCGGGCGGCCACCGTCCCCGTACAGGCGAAGTAGGGACGGCCGTCGTCGTCCTTGCGGACTTCGCAGTCGGTCCACACCATGCCGGTGGGCGCGCCGAGCGCCTTGGCCAGCGCCTCCTTGGCGGCGAAACGACCGGCCATCCGCTGCATCGAGGAGTCCTGCTCGGCCTCGGTGAACACCCTGGCCAGCAGCCCCTTGCGGGAGGCGGCCTCGGTGAACCGAGAGACCTGGCTGACGTCGATCCCGATGCCGACGATCATCTCAGTTCACTCCACAGTGACCGATTTGGCCAGGTTGCGCGGCTGGTCCACGTCGTAGCCCTTCAGGGTCGCGAGCTCGCAGGCGAACATCTGCAACGGAACGGTGGCAACCAGTGGCTGCAGGAGCGTGGACACCTTCGGCAACCGGAACAGCACGTCGGCGTAGGGCTCCACCTCGGTGTCACCCTCCTCGGCCAGCACGATGGTGAACGCTCCCCGGGCCCGGACCTCCTGGATGTTGGAGACCACCTTGTCGTGCAGTTGGTCGCGGCCTTGCGGCGGCACCACCACGAAGATCGGGATCCCGGGCTCGACCAGGGCGATCGGCCCGTGCTTCAACTCGCCGGCCGGAAAGCCCTCGGCATGCAGGTAGGCGATCTCCTTCAGCTTCAGCGCCCCCTCCAGCGCAACGGGGTAGCCGACGTGCCGGCCCAGGAACAGCACCGAACGCTGGTCGACGAACGCGCGAGCAAGCTCCTTGATCGGGTCGAGGCCATCCAGCACCTGCTGAATCAGCGGCGGAGTCGCAGCCAACTCGGCCATCACCGCGCGGATCTCGTCGTCGTACATCGCGCTGCGCACCTGGGCCAGGTACAGGCCGAGCAGGTAGCAAGCGGCGACCTGGGTGAGGAACCCCTTGGTGGACGCGACCCCGATCTCCGGCCCGGCGTGGGTGTAGATGACTGCGTCCGACTCGCGCGGAATCGTCGCGCCGTTGGTGTTGCAGATCGCGATCACCT
>CAZPCM010000148.1:0-6260 GCA_964585085.1 uncultured Propionibacteriaceae bacterium | reverse complement strand
GCCACCACCAAGCCTACGAGCCCTCAGGCAGCTTGACTTTCCTTAGGAACTCAGATCCGGGCGGCGCAAGTCGAGTCAGGTCCGGGACGGCTCCTACCATGGGCTCCAGGAGTGCTGGACTCCGAGTGGTGGAGCCTAGGGAGGGGCCTGCTGTGGACCGTGACCGTGACCCCACTGGTCGCCCGCGACAGGCGCGGCCGCGGGATGCGCTGGGTCGCCTTTTGCCCTATGGGGCGCCGGGGGTCGAACCGGTGTCGGAGGAGCCCCTGCCGGCCATCGAGTCGTTGGAGGTGGCCCGAAACCTGGTCAAGCAGGGCAGACCCTTTGCTGCGCATGAGGTCCTGGAAGCTCGCTGGAAGGCTGGTCCGGTTGAGGAGCGGGATCTGTGGCAGGGGCTCGCGCAGCTGTGTGTCGGCGTGACACACGCCGCCCGCGGGAACCACGTCGGTGCTCTCCGGCTGGTTGAGCGGGGCGCGGGCCGGCTCGCCGCCTACGGCGCCAGCGAGGGCCCCACCTACGGACTGGACCTGCTGGCCGTGGTTGCCTGGGCGCGCGACCTAGCCGCGAATCCCACGACCGGTCGCCACGCCTCCTGGCCGGATCGGGACGCGTCGACGCGATGACCCAGCAGGAAACCCCGGACGCATTGGCCGCCTTGCTGAGGTGGGAAGCAGCAGGAGCGAGCTGGGTTCGGGTCACTCGATCCGACGGTGACCACAGCGCAGTCGTTGACCTGATCACCTGTGACGGCACCGAAGTCGTGGGCCGCCTGATCTCCTCCGATCCCGAGTTCGTGGCCTACGCAAGGAGCTGACGCGGCGGCCGAAGCATGCAGATCCGGGCGTCCGCTCAATCCTCAAGGGCGTGGTGGAGCCACGCGGCCCTCGGCTTGCCTGTGAGGACTGACCATGCCAGTGAGCCTGCGACGATGGGCGCCATCCCGATCGCCGTCACCAGTCGCATAGTCCTGCCGAAGCGCCGCACCGGGGTGAGTGGCTCGAACCGCGCCTTCCCCTCACGGGTCCAGGCTGAGCCGGCGCACACGTCCCGGACCTCGCCTTCGACCCGGACCTGGACCCACACGTGACCCATCCGCCACGACGGGTCATCGACGAGGCGGACGCGAAACGCGTGGACGAGCCGACAGTCGATGTCGAGCTCGGCCAGCACCTCGGCCAGGGCGCCGTTGTACTGCGCGCAATACCCGCGCCGGCGGGAGAACGCTGCCGCCGGTGACTCCCACCAGTGCAAGCAGCTGTATTCACGGAACTGTTCGTGGACCAGCCGCTGAGCGTGTTCGACGAGGGGCCACCCCACCAAGCCGAACGCGGACACGCGTGTCGCAGCTTCCTCCAAGGGGATCGCACGGCCGCCCACGCATCCAACGTAGCTGGCTTTCACCCGGCCCTCCGCGCAGACATAGACCCGATGACCCGGGTGAACCCGATGCCGGGGAGGCACGCGTACCGGAGACGACCAGCCCGTCCTTGCATTTCACGACGCTGGGCATGAGCGCGAGGTCCATGCCCAACGTGGGCCGAGTCGGCGTCTGAGCTGACCACCGGTCACTCGCCGGTGATCTCCCCGGTGGTGGTGTCGATGATCGAGAGCTTGGGCCGGGCCGGGACGACGGGCTCGGCCGGCAGCAGATGCCGCACGTCCTCGTTAAAGGCTTCCTGCCGTCGCTGGCACGGCCGCTGGTCTGCGTGGCGGGCGTGGCGTCCGCGTGCGGGCCAGGGTTGGTGGTCTTGGTCGCAGTGGGCTTTGAGGCGGGCACGCGTCCGGTCGAGGAAGCCGGGGAGGGAGTAGCGGTGCCATTCTTCGAGGCCGTTGCTGTCGAGGGTGAGGCCGACCCGGCGACGTTGGTCAGCGAGGACGGCGAGTTCGTGAACGAGGTGGGGGTGCTGGGGCCAGCAGGGCGGGATCATGGCGTCGGGGTCCCACACGTATTCGTGGTTGAGCCACAGCACGACTTGGTCGAGCCACTCCCACAGCTCGGCGCGCAGGTGCGGGTTGCGGCAGGTGGGAGGATCCCACGGCTTGGGCAGCAGGCTGGGGTCGCCGATGGTGATCTTCTGGTTGTCGCTGCCCTCTGCCGCGAGGTACAGGTCTCGGTAAGCGGTGCCGAGCAGCGGCCCCGGCAGCGGGAAGGCGCGCACAAGCCCGGCGTCGGCGTCCGAGGTGGTGGTCATCGCGGCCGCCTGTCGTTGACGAGGCCGCCGCGTTGGGCGGCGACGAGAGCGGCGGTGGCGCGGGCGTCCGCCGGCACTTGGCCGAGCCGGACTGCGGCGACGCGGTCGCGGGCGGCCCGTTGGCGTTCGAGGAGGGCGCGGCCGGTCGGGCCGTCGAGGCAGCGGGTGAGTTTGGCGATGATCGGTTTGCTGTTCTCGGCGACGACGAGGGCTTGGCGTTCAGAGAGCTGCCGGATTTCTTCTGCGCGCAGGATCGGGATGTCCTCCCCCGAGATCGAACGCCCGCCGCGTCCGGTCTGCCAGGTGGTGCGGGGGACGCGGACGGTGCCGACGAGGTCGGAGATCTCCTGGTTGAACGCGACGTCCTTGCTGCCGCCGAACACGACGATCACGTTCGTGAGCCCGAACAGGGCCTTGGCTTCGGAGTCGCCGAAGATCGCCGCCAGCTGCCGCCAGGTCTGGGCCGCATAGATGAACGAGATCCCCAGCGCGCGTTCGTTGGCCATCCGGGTCCGCAACGTTGGCAAGGGCGCAGTGGACGGCAGTTCGTCCAGGCAAGCCAACAGCGGCGGGCACAGGCGTCCCCACGGCGAGGTGTTTGCCAGGGCGAGGGCGGTGTCGAGGACGTGCTCGGCGAGCGCGGTCATCAGCGGGGACGCCGACGCATACGGGTCTTCGCGGCCGAGCAGGTAGATCGTGCCTCGCCGCCGGATGAGGTCGGCGATGTCGGTGGCTGGCCGTGAGGCTGAGGGGATGCAGCGGCGGCGGAGGTCGGCTTGGAAGAACAGCGCCAAGGCTTGTTGGACGGTGGTGATGGTGTTGCTGGAGGTCCGGTCGTCGCCGTGCAGAGCGCTGTGGAGGAGGCCGTGCCAGAACGGGGCGGCGTGGGGGTGTTCGCGCAAGATCTCTGACGGCTCGGTTGTTGCCAGCGGTTGGGCGACCCAGCGGAGCACATCGTCCAGCGTCCGGCCGGTGAGGGCGGCGGCGTGGAAGTAGGCTTGGAGGACCTTGGCGGCTTCGGCGGCGTAGAAGCGGGCGGCACTGTCGCCGTGCCCGGCCTGCATCGAGCCCTTCACGGTGCTCGCGGTGAACGCCTTGGCGCGGCGTTCGGCCACCAGCGGATCGACACACCCGGCGACGGGATCCCACAACAGCTCTGGCAGTCCGGTGACGAGCCCGAAGGGGTCCAGAACCACGCAGGGCCGGTCGTCGCTGCTGCGGTCGGTGATGGTGAGCAGCAGGTCGTCGGGCTTGGTCAACGTGACGAGCGCCGCTCCGGGGGCGTTCAGGAGGGCGGGGGTCAGCAGGTCGAGAGTCTTACCGGATCCTTGAGGGCCGATGACCCCGGCGGTGCGGTCCCACGGGCACCACAACTCGCCGGCGCGGGGTTCCCATGCGCGGCCGATGCGCCAGCCGATCTGGGTGGGGTCGAAGCGTCTCATCGGTGGTCTCCTCCCATGCGGCGGGTGGGGTGCAGGTCGGGTCGCACGATGCCAGCCACCTTGTGGAGTCGGGTGACGCCCAGGACCTGCTCGGCCTGCTCGCGGGTGGCGACGCCCTTCAGGCGGGAGGGTCCCCAGCGCTGCCAGCCTGTGACGACCGCCCACGCGAGGGCGCTGAGGAGGGCTAGTTCGGCGGTGACGATCCAGGCGTGGACGCCGACGCCGTCCGTCGGGTTGGCGAGGACGGCGGGGAGGCTGGCGAACAGCTGGGACGCCGGCGGCCAGAGCCAGCCGTGGCCGCTGGCGAGGTGGGCGAGGCCGTTGCCGACGTGGACGCCCAGCGCGAGCACAAGCAGCACGGCGCACATGATCCCGACCGGGATCTCCCAGGTCCACGGGTAGGGGTTGTGGCGACGTTCACGCTGCATCGGAACCTCCTCAGCGGGCGAGGGGGACGCCGCGGGTCGGCGTCCGAACAGTGGTGTGGCGGGCGGTGGCGGCGCCGTCGAGCCTCGGGGATGTGACGGTCTCCCACAGGGGTGGGGCGGCGTCCGGCGTCGACTCCTGCGTCGGAAGCGGGTCGTGTTTCTTGGCGCGGGTGAGCACCGTTTGCTTGATCCCGTTCCACTCGGTGTGGGCCTTGACGGTGCCGGTGACGGCGAGCGGGTCGCCGACCTTGACCGGGTAGGCCCAGGCCGCGGAGGTGGTCATCTTCGCGACCGCGGTACCGCAGTCGACGACCAGCAGCACGCTGTCGGGTGAGTGGTAGGTGTACCCGTCGACCCGTAGCGCGGTCCGCACGACTCCGGTGAGGGTGATCTTCTCCCCGAGGGTGCCGACGTGGTCGACGGCTTGGGCGGCCTCCTGCCGGGGCGCCTCACGCGCGCGGGCTGCGGTCAGGCGTTGGTGGGCTGGGATCGCGCTGACCGCCAGCCCGAGGTGTTTGGCGTCGACGGCATCTCCACGCAGTACGGCGACCAGGTTCGCCTCATACCCCGAACCCCCGGTCAAGCCGTTCAACAGGTCGGAGCGAAGCTGCGGGGCCCGCGCTTCGGCGTCCGCGAGGTGGGGAGCAAGTTGGTCACGGAGCCGGTCGGCGCCCCGTCCGCCGGTCAGGGCGAGACGCACCTGGTCGCGGGTGGGGACGCGGGCGTGTTCGGACGCCGCCGTCGGCGTCCACCCGAACGCCTCCACCGCTGCGGCGGCGTAGGTGAGGACGCTGTGGACGTCCCACGCGGCGGGCGTGCCGCCCAGGCTGCCGCCAAGGGAGTTGGACACGTCGTCGGTGGTGAGGAACACGGGCAAGGTGCTGTGGCCGAGGAAGTCCTTCAGGCAGGAGCGGCCAACCTGCAGTATCTGGCCGGACTCCTCGTGGGCGACCAGCACCGTGGAGCGGCGGGCGCGGGTGGTGTGGCAGTGGTCGCACCCCCCGGCCCGGATCTGATCGTTCGGCACCTCGGCGGTCGAGCCGGGCGGGTAGCACAGGATGGTGCCGCCCTCGACTGCGTCCACCGCGGCGACGAACCGCCAGCCGGCGTAGCGGGGTGGATCGCCGGTGATCGTCACGTCGAAGCCGTGCACGGTGACGGGCAGGCCACCCGCCGACGTGAAGGAGCGCGTCGCCGGGACCGCCGTCACGTCGACCAGCCCGGTGAACCCTTTCCGGGCCGCGCGCTGCTGCAGCTTGGCGATCTTCGCGCGGGTGGCCGCCAGCTCCTCGGCGTTGAGGAACCACGTGGGGACCCTGTCGGTGGAGGGGGTGTCGGCGTCCATGCTCATCGCCCCCACGCGCGGCGCGGGACGTACCGGGCCGTTCCCGCGGGTGGGGGTGTCGGACGCCGTGGGCTTGGGCTGTCCACCCGCTCCCACATCGGAGCGTTCCCGTCGGTGTCCGGTTCGGCGGTGGTGGTGTCCTTGGACGCCGCGGTTCCGGCGTCCGGCGCGGTGCCGCGGGCGGCGGCTTCCTTCCCCTGGCGTTGTTCGCGGTAGAAGTCGCGGTGCGGGTCGTACGCGAGCACTTTCACCTCGCGCGGTGACCACCACAGGCCGAGGAACACCTGGTAGGCGCACACGTAGTAGTGACCGTCCTTGCGCGCCGGCACCGGCCGGCCACCCCGCACGCTGATCAGGTACGGGTACCTGCTGGGCGTCTCGTCGGACTCCATCGAAGGCTCCATCCCTTCCATCGCAGGTCAGCGGCGCAGCGCGGGCGCCGGACGCAAGGATTGCCGCGGCAGTGCCTGACGCTCCCGCGCAGCACCATCCAGGGCGGGCGTGGTCACGCGTTCCCACACCGCCACCGGCACGGACGCTGTCCACGCCCCGGCGCCGTCCGGAGCGTTCGGCGTCCTGGTCGGTCGGACGGCTGCGGCGTCTGCAACCTCGACGGCGGCGCGCGCGGCAGGAACGACGGCGTCCACGGGGCGGCCGACCTGGACGGCCAGGTCGGCCAGTGCCTCATCGACCAGGGTGGGGGCGGGTTGGGTGGCCTGAAGGATCCGGTCAGTGGCTCCGATCACGCGTTGGCCGGTGGCCTTCACGATGTCCTCCACGCTCGGTCCGTCCGGGGTGGCGGCCTGGTGGGCCCAGCCGGCCACGTAGTTGAACGTGTACTGCGAGGCGTCCA
>CAZPCM010000147.1:0-6265 GCA_964585085.1 uncultured Propionibacteriaceae bacterium | reverse complement strand
ATCCAGCGCTACCTCACCCGCGACAAGGAGGCCCGTCGATGACCACGGCCACGAGCAACGCCGCGCCCAAGACCCGCCGCAGCGCGGAACGCCGACCCGGCGACTCCCGTCCCAGCACGACCGGCAAGGTCCTCGGGCTGGTCCTTCGGATCGCCCTCTCCCTGGTCTTCGGCCTGCCGCTGGTGTTCATGATCGTCTCCAGCTTCAAGCCCGACCTGCAGATCTTCGCCGACCTGGGCACCCCGAACGCCTTCCTGCCCGTGGGCGACCTGAGCATGGACAACTACCTCGGGGTGTTCGAACGGGTCCCGTTCGCGACCTTCCTGATGAACTCGGTCATCATCTCAGTGGCCACAGTCGCCTTCGGCCTGGTCGTCAACTCGATGGCCGCCTTCGCGCTGTCCCGGATGACGTTCAAGGGCCAGAAGGTGATCCTCGGCGTGATCCTGGCCACCCTGATCGTCCCGTTCGAGACGATGGCCCTGCCGCTGCTGTGGTGGGTCAACACCCTGCCTTACATCGACGGCTCCCAAGGCTGGCTGGACACCTACGCCGTCCAGATCGTCCCGTTCATCGCCAACGCGTTCTCGATCTACCTCTTCTACCAGTACTTCGACTCCATCCCGAAGGAACTGGACGAGGCCGCCCGCGTCGACGGAGCCGGCTGGTTCCGGATCTACCGCAGCGTCATCATGCCGCTGGCCGGCCCGGCCATCGCCACCGTCGCGATCCTCACCTTCCTACCCGCCTGGAACTCCTATCTGTGGCCGCTGATGGTGGTCCAGAGCGAGGAACTCCGTCCGGCCATGGTCGGCATCGACTACTTCAAACAGCTCAACGTGTCCTGGGGGCAGATCATGGCCTACGCCAGCATCATCACCGTTCCGGTCCTGGCGATGTTCGTCGCGTTCCAGCGGGCGTTCATCAACTCGATCGCCTCCTCCGGCGTGAAGGGCTGAGATCATGCTGCGACTTCCTGAGGCCTGGGTCTGGGACTTCTGGACCGTCGACGACGGCGAGAAGTACCACCTGTTCTTCCTCTACGCCTCCCGCGCCCTCAAGGACCCCGATGCCCGGCACTACCGGGCGTCGGTGGGCCATGCCGTCTCCGACGACCTGATCACCTGGGAACGGGTCACCGACGCGCTGGTGCGCGGCGACGCCCCCGCCTTCGACGACCTGGCCACCTGGACGGGAGCGATCGTGCAGCACCCGGACGGCACCTGGTTCCTGTTCTACACCGGGGCCACGCTGACCCCGGCGGGCAACGTCCAGACGATCGGCGCGGCCACCTCGAACGACCTGCTGGAGTGGACGAAGCTGCCCGGGCCGATCCTGACCGCAGACGCGCGCTGGTACGAGAAGCTGGCCGACGGCATGTGGCACGACGAGGCCTTCCGCGATCCCTGGGTCTTCGCCGATCCGGACGGCGCCGGCTGGCACATGCTGATCACGGCCCGTGCCAACCACGGGCCGCGGGATGACCGGGGCGTCGTGGGACATGCCTGGTCGTCGGACCTGCGCACGTGGGAGCTGCGACCGCCGCTGAGTGAGCCCGGACAGGGTTTCGGCCAGCTCGAGGTGATGCAGACCGTCGAACTCGCGGGCCGGCCGTACCTGGTGTTCAACTGCCTGGCCTCCGATGTCTCGGCGGGCCGACTGGCCACCGGCACGACTGGGGGGGTCTGGATCGCCGAGTCCGCCGGCCCGCTGGGGCCCTACGACATCGCCGGCGCCCACCAGCTGACCAAGAGCGACCTCTACGTGGGCAAGTTGATCAGGCTGCGCGGGAGCGACGACCACGTGCTGATGGCGTTCCGGAACGCCGACGCCGAGGGCAGGTTCGTCGGGGAGATCATCGACCCGGTGCCGATCGATCCGGCGAGCCTGGGTGAGGCGAATCCCGACCGCTACGCCTCCGGCAGGCCCGAATAGGGGTCTTTGCGGACGTCGGCGTCGCGATTCGCCTCAACACCCGCCGTGGACCGTCGACGATCGGCCCCGTGAGAGCCACGCTGGTCAAGGCGACGGCCCGCTAGGGTGCGGGAATGCTCCGAGCCGTCGTCTTCGACCTGGGCCGGGTGCTCTCCTCACCCGCCGACATCTACTCCACTCCGGCCGCCCTGCTCGGCGTCGAACCGGACGCTTTCGAGGCCGTCTACTGGCGCGACCGGGTCGCCTACGACCGGGGCGGCTCGCGCGTGGAGTACTGGAAGCCGATGATGGCGGACCTGGGGGTCACCCCGACCGGGGAGCTGATCACCCAGGCCGCCTGCCTGGACGCCGAGATCTGGGCCGACATCCGGCCCAGCGCCCGCGCTCTTCTGGAGTCCGTCCGCGGCTGGGGAGTTCCGGTCGCCCTGCTGACCAACGCCCCGCTTGCGCTGGGACGGGCGATCCGGGACGCCGACTGGTACGGCCTGGTCGACCACCTGTTCGTCTCGGCCGAAATCCGCCTGGTCAAACCCGATCCGGCGATCTACGCCCACGTCACGAGCCGACTTGCCGTGGCGCCGGAGGAGATCGCGTTCATCGACGACCGGCCCGCCAACGTGGCGGCCGCCGCTGCCCACGGCTGGTTGTCACATCTGTGGGTGGACGACGCCGACTCGCTGGACTGGCTGACCTCCCTCACGGAATCCGGGTAGCCCCCAGGCAGATCGCGGCGGCGGGGCCCACGCCGGAGAAGACCGCCACGGGCGGCACGATCACAGCCCGGCACAGGTCCGCCGTCACCCGGCGAAGCCCCTTGTCGACTCCGGAATCGGAGAGCCCGTTGCCGGTGCAGCCGGCGAACGTCAGGACGGCCCGGGAACCGCCGCCGAAGCCCAGGACGATCGTGACCGGACCGGCGTCATCGACCCCGCACTCGGCACGAGTGCCGTTGGGACCGCCGCCGGCAGGTGCGGCCAGAATCGCCTCCCAGGCCGCGTTGGCCTGGGAACCGGTGAGGGTGGTGGAGGCCACCAGCCCGTGGTCGCTGTTGTCGTACAGGCACACCGAAACGGACTTGGAGACCACGCCGGCCAGCGGGGACGCAGGAGCGTCGGCCCGGACCACCGGGCAGGCGTTGTGGTCTATCCCCAACGGCGCCTGGCGGGCCGAGGCGAGGATCTTCTCGGCCAGTCCGGCCCGGGTCGCTGGTGCGACCACCCACAGACGCACGCCGCCGAGCGTCCGTTCGTACCGGCGCCAACCTTCGGCAACCTCGGACGGGCCGGGACGGCCGACCAACGAGAAGCCGAGGTGCATCTTCTGGCGCCCGGCAGGGAGCGGCCCCAGGCAGTCCACCGCCGGGACTGCCACCTGCCCCAGCCCGCGGCCCGTGTCGACATAGGGCGCATCCGGCACCGCGTCCGGCACCGCGCACCAGGTCGCGTCCGGGTCGACGGCGTAGCCCCATTCCTGCGGCACCTGGACCATCACGTCCCGGAAGGACTCCCAGCGGGTGCCCGCCGCCGGGGACGGCACGGCTTCGGACGCCGGTGCGCTCTCCGCCGCCGGACCGCCGGCCGGCTCGGCCCGCATCCCCGCCTGGTCGCCGGTTGCCGTCCCAGGGGCTGAACCGGTCGTCCCGCCAAGTGGACCGAGGAGCAGCGACGGCAGCATCGCCGCGGCGATCACCACCACCGACGCCGCCGCGGCCAGCACGGGCCAGCGGTGCGTTCGGGCCCGGGCGCCGCGGAAGGCGGCCGGGTCCAGCGGCGGAAAGCTCTCCGACTCCGCCTGGACGCGGAGCCCCTCGGAGAACGCGCGCTCCTCGCGCTCGAAATCAGTCATCGGAGGTCCCTGCGACCAGGCGCCCCCGCAGGCTCACCAGCGCCCGGTGGACGTGCGACCGGGCGGTCGCCTCGGGCATGCCCAGGATCCGTCCGATCTCGGCGAAACTGCGATCCTCGTAGAAGCGCAGCACCACCGCTGCCCGCTGCAGCGGGGGCAGTTCGGCACAGAGCCGAAGCGCCTCGTCGGCGTCGGCCACGGCCACCGCGGGGTCGTCGGCGGTCGGAGCCTGCGCCCCGAGCGTCGGGTCCGCCGACGGCCTGGTCAACCGGGTGCGCCGCCAGCGCGAGACCGACGCGTTGACCACGCTGCGCCGCACATAGGCGTCCACCCCGCCACGCCGGGACACCTGCTGCCAGCGCGGGTAGAGCCCCAGCAGCGCGTCCTGGACAGCATCGTGGGCATCCTCGTGGTTGCGCGTCACCAGGAACGCGAAGCGCAGCAGGGCCGGCGAGCGGGTGGCGACGTACTCCTCGAACGTGGGCGGCGAGCCCTCATCGGCGAGCCAGTGCTCGTTCACCAGCGCCCCCTGCAGAACCGTCACTCATCATCCACGCTCTCAGCGCCTCAGGCGTTGCGAGCGGTGGGACTCGCCGGGGTAGCTCACGCCGATCTGGGCGCGAGCACCATCGAGCAGGTCCACGATCGCCAGGGTCTCGTCCAAGGGAAGCTGCGGGGACTCGGTGTAGCCGTCGGCGATCAGCTGGGCGAAGTGGGCCGCCTCGTAGCACAGGCCCTCGTGCCCGGGGATCTCCTGGGACTGGGTCTCCAGGACGGCCCCGTCCCGGCTGATGAGGCGGACGCCGCCGGGGGCGTAGAAGTCGCCGTCCAATTCGATCCGGGCCCGGGATCCGCTGATCGTCGCGGTCGTCGGCGTCTTGGCGGCCAACGTCGTGCTCAACAGAGCCTGGGCCGCCGTGTGTGCCGGGAAGCCGTCGAGGATCATCGCGACCTGCCGGTCCACGTCGGTCTCGGTCAGAGAACCGTGCGCTGTCAGCCGGCGCGGTACCCCGAGCGCGAACACCGCGTACGACAGCGGGTAGATGCCCAGGTCGAGCAGGGCGCCACCGGCCAGCTTGGGGGCGAACAGCCGCGACGCGGGATCGAAGGCGAACCACTGGCCGTGATCGGCGATCAGAGTCTCGATCTCGCCCAGGACGCCGTCGTGCAGCAACTGACGGACGATGTCGGTGCGCGGCAGGAACCGCGTCCACATCGCCTCCATCACGGTGACACCGCGCGCCCTGGCGGCCTCGATGACGCGCGCAGCGTCCGAGGCGTTGCGGGCGAACGCCTTCTCGACCAGCACATGCTTCCCGGCGTCGATGGCCAGCAGGGCATGGTCGGCGTGCTCGCTGTGCGGAGAGGCCACGTAGACGACGTCGACTTCGGGATCGGCGACAAGGGCCTGGTAGGAATCGTGCACGCGGCTGATCCCGAACTCGTCGGCGAAGACCTGCGCGCGAGCCGCCGACCGCGACCCCACTGCGATCAATCGCTGCCGCGTGTGCTTGGCCACCGCGGTGGCGAAGGCGCGCGCGATCCAGCCCGGCGCCAGGATTCCCCACCTCAGCGGCGGCGCCTCAGCCGGAGCAGGAACGCGGGACGCGGGCAGCACGCTCGGGAAGGTCATGGGACCACGCTACGGCGCCACCGACGTCCAGAGGCCACCGCCGTCCAGATACCCCGCTGTCCAGACGCCACCGTCCAGACGCCCCCCCGTCCAGACGCCACCGATAGTCAGCTTCGCCATCGAACCTTCGGCAGCAAACCGGACAAACGATGGCAAACAGCCCGAGCAAGGCAGGGCAGGGCTCGACCCGGCGACCATGGAGCAAGGCTGCGGAGGGGCCGGCGGCCCCGGCTCCTGCGCAGGCCCTAGAAGCCTGCG
This sequence comes from uncultured Propionibacteriaceae bacterium, assembly GCA_964585085.1. Lineage (GTDB taxonomy): Bacteria > Actinomycetota > Actinomycetes > Propionibacteriales > Propionibacteriaceae > Propionicimonas. Next base: position 594 of record CAZPCM010000147.1, on the reverse strand, counting down.
GACGGGGTCAGCGGGCCAGGGTGGCCACCATGATCGCCTTGATCGAGTGCATCCGGTTCTCCGCCTGGTCGAAGACGATGGACGCCGGGGATTCGAACACCTCCTCGGTCACCTCGAGCTCCGGCAGTCCGGTCCTGGCGTAGACGAGCTCGCCCACCGTGGTTTCCCGGTTGTGGTAGGCGGGCAGGCAGTGCATGAACTTGACGTCGGGATTCCCCGTCCGCTCCAGCAGCGCGGTGTTCACCTGGTAGTCGCGCAGCAGCCGGATCCGTTCGGTCCACACCGTCTCGGGCTCCCCCATGGACACCCAGATGTCGGTGTGGAGGAAGTCGCAGCCGACCACGCCGTCCAGGTCCTCGGTGAGGGTGATCCTGGCCCCGGTGGACTCGCCGATCTCCAAAGCCCGGGCCACCACCTCCTTCGGCGGGTGCAGGGCGGACGGCGCCACCATCCGGACGTCCATGCCCAGCAGCGCGCCGGCGACCAGCAGCGAGCAGCCGACGTTGTTGCGGGCGTCCCCGACGTAGGCGTAGCTGATGTCACGATCGTCCAGTCCGCTGGCCTCGCGCATGGTGAACATGTCGCACAGACTCT
>CAZPCM010000146.1:0-6439 GCA_964585085.1 uncultured Propionibacteriaceae bacterium | reverse complement strand
CCGTGCTCCGGGACGCCCCGATCGTGGCCGACCTTCGTTCCTACGGCGCGCTCGGACTCTGTGGTCCGCGCGACGTGCTCGACGGTGTCGCCCGCGGGGTCCTGGTCCAACTGATCTGTATGCACTCGCCGGCCGAGGTCGTCGTTGCCTGCCTGACCTCAGGCGCTGGTTTAGCGCGCTGGAACTGGCTGCGCTGGACGCCGCACACCTCATCGCCCCATTCCCCGCTGGCGGGTCTCCACCTGGCGTCTGATCCGGCGACCGGTGGGCAGTTGCTGTCACAACTGGAGGAGTTGGTCGACCAGAGGGCAGAGGCGGGCAAACCTCCGAAGCCCCGCGGCCCTCTGGAAAGGGATGAGCGCATCGAGCCGCCGGTTCTGCCCAGCGTCGTGGTGCTCGTCGACGACCCCTTGGTGGATTTCGCGCGGCTCACCAGGGTCGCCGAGCGGGGTCCTGACGTGGGTGTGCACATGATCTGGTGCGCCGCGCAGCGTGCCGCCATCCCGGCCACCTGCCGGGTGTTCCTGGAGGTGGGCACGTCCGGTTCGCGGGTGGGACTGGTGAGGCAGGGCGACACCGTGGTTCCGGTTGCGGTGGAGTCCATCGAAGCGGCCAACGCCGAGAGACTCGGCCGCATTCTCTCTCCGGTGCTGGATGCCGGCGTGCCTGCCGATGACGCCTCGGACCTGCCGAAGTCTGTGACTCTGGTCACCCTGACTGGGCAGGAAGTCGCGACCAGCCCGGAGGCCGTCGTGGCACGGTGGCGGGAGAACCAGTCGATCATCGACCGTCGCGATGGGGCACGCGCCCAGTCGCTGAAGCACCCCGTCAGCCTGCGCGCCCTAGTGGGGCATGCCGGCACCGAGCCCTTCACCCTCGACCTTCGGACGCAGGGTCCGCACGCTCTTGTCGGGGGCACCACCGGTTCGGGAAAGTCGGAGTTCCTGCAGGCGTGGGTGCTGGGCCTGGCCGCGGCACATTCGCCGGATCGGGTGACCTTCCTCTTCGTGGACTACAAGGGTGGCTCGGCGTTCGCCAAGTGCGTCGAACTGCCGCACTTCGTCGGTATCGTGACCGACCTGACCCCGTACCTGGTGCGTCGCGCGCTGACCAGTCTTCGGGCCGAACTGCGCCACCGCGAGCATCTGCTCAACACCAAGGGCGCCAAGGATCTGGCCGAGTTGGAGAAGCGGGGGGATCCGGAATGCCCACCCAGCCTGGTCATCGTCGTGGATGAGTTCGCCGCTCTTGTCGGAGAGGTTCCCGAGTTCGTCGACGGTGTGGTGGACGTAGCGCAGCGTGGGCGGTCTCTGGGACTTCACCTGATCCTGGCCACCCAACGTCCCGCCGGCGTGATCAAGGATAACCTGCGCGCCAACACGAATCTGCGCGTGGCCCTGCGCATGGCCGACGAGCACGATTCGCAGGACGTCCTCGGTGAGAAGACGGCAGCGTTCTTCGATCCCGGCACTCCCGGACGCGGTGCCGCGAAGACCGGCCCCGGACGCATCGTCCAGTTCCAGTCGGGCTACCCGGGTGCGAAGACCCCTCAGAAACCGCTGGCCGCGCCGGTCGACGTGGCGGAGATGAACTTCGGCGGTGGCCTGCCGTGGCGAGTCCCCGAGCGCACCACCAACCTCGATGACGTGCGAACCGACATCGAGCGTCTCGTCTCCACGATCTCGGCGGCGGCGGCGGCCTCAGCGATTCCGAAGCCGCGGCGGCCCTGGCTCGAGGGTCTGGCCGAGGTGTACGACCTGAGCAAGCTGGAACAGCGCCGGGACTCCGAACTGGTGCTTGGCGTCATGGACGATCCAGAGAATCAGGACCAGCGAGCTGAGTGCTTCTTCCCCGACGCCGAGGGCAACATCGCCTACTACGGCGCGGGAGGTTCCGGAAAGACGACGGCCTTGCGCTCCCTCGCATTGGCAGCCTCGATCACGCCTCGCTCGGGCGGCGTGCACGTATACGGCCTGGACTTCGCCGGCGGAGGATTGTCGTTGCTGGAGCCGCTGCCGAACGTCGGATCGATCATCGACGGCAGCGATGACGAGAGGATCGCGAGATTGTTCCGGTGGCTCCGCTCGGAGGCCGACGAGCGCGCCGCCCGCTACCGGTTGGCCAAAGCAACCACGATCACCGAGTACCGCCGCAACTCGGGCCGCACCAGCGAGCCGCGCATCCTTGTACTCATCGACGGCATCGGTGCGTTCAAGGCTGAGTACGAAGGTTCCGCGGACAGGTTGGCCCTTTTCGCCATCTTCCAGCAACTTCTCGTGGACGGACGTGGAGTGGGGATTCACTTCGCCCTCACCGCAGACCGGCCCGCGGCGTTGCCGGCGTCTCTGGCGTCTTCTTTCCAACGCAAGGTCGTGCTTCGACAGACCGACGACGACGCCTACCGGTACCTCGGCCTTCCCCGGGACGTACTGGCTCCCACATCGCCACCAGGCAGGACCATGCAGGTCGGGCGACCGCAGGAGCTGCAACTGGCCATCCTCGGCGACAACGTCAACGTCGCCGCCCAGTCCCGCCTGATCGAGCAACTGGCGGATTGGCTCCGCACGATCGAGTCGCCCCGTCCGCAGGCCATCGGTTCACTTCCCAAGGAGGTGCAGGCCGCCGGCCTGCCCAGTTGGGTGAGGGACCTCCCCGTGCTGGGCGTTGCGGACGAGACGCTGGCCCCAGTTCCCTTCAGCCCGCTCGGTGCAGCCCTGATCTGGGGTCCGCAGCAGTCGGGCCGGACGAACGCGATGCTGTGGCTGGCGCGGTCCCTGCGTGTCTGGCGGCCGGACCTCCGGATCGTCCACCTGGCCGCTCGCAGATCGCCACTGTCGGGGTTGGACGTCTGGAGCGACAGTGCTACCGGCGTCGAGGCTTGCGAGAAGATCCTGGGGTTGGTCAGCCCGATTGTCGGAGCGGAGAACCGGCAGGGAACGCCGAGTATCGCCGTGTTTATCGAGTCCTATCCCGAGTTCCTGTCCAGCCGTGTCGAGTCGCTGTTGATGACGGTGGTCAAGGCCGCCAGGGCAAACGACCATTTCGTGGTCGCTGAGGGCGAGGCAAGCACGTGGAACAGTTCCTGGCCCCTGCTGATGGAGATCCGCAACGCCCGGACTGGCTTGATGCTGAACCCGGACCCCTCCGACGGGGACACAGTTCTGCGCACCACCTTGCCACGCTTCCGCAAGGCGCCCCCCATCCCTGGACGCGGCTTCTGGGTTCAGGGCGGTCAAGCTTTCAAGGTCCAGATACCTCGTGCGCAGTGACCGGCACCGCCGACTCGTGATGGGGAGAGGTTCCCATGGGCGGGGTGAGTCAGCGTCGATAGACTCCAGACAGGAGAGGGAATCCAGGAGCAATCCTCCCGAGAAATGAAAGGGAAAATGCAATGAGCCAGATGTGGGGAATGGACATCCAGGGAGTTCGCATGATGGCGACCCAGTTGGATTCCAAGGCAGAGGAGATCGAGGCCATTATCTCGACACTGACCGCCACCCTGGAGGGGACCCAGTGGGTCGGTCAGGATGCGACGCGGTTCCGTTCTGACTGGTCCGGCCAGCACACGTCGCAGTTGCGCACGGTGGCGCAGGCCCTTCGGACGACCGCGAACCAGGCGCGCAGCGATGCCGGCCAGCAGGAAAGCGCGTCCGCCTGACCAAGTCGATGGTGAGGTGAGGGTGGCAGCCCTCACCTCACCATGCGTTGGTGGAAAGGAGGGGCCATCGTGTTCAGCGGAGCCTCGGTCGAGGAGTTGCGCCGACTGTCCCGTGACATGAGCCGAAGCGCTGATCGGCTCAACGCCAGCGTGTTGGAGCCGGTTTCACGGTCAATGGACGGGAACTTCTGGCTGGGTCACGATTCCGTCCGCTTTCACCAGGAGTGGCAGGCCTCTTTGGCGCCGCGACTGCGGTCGATGGCCGATGAGTTGGACCGACTGGCGGTCGTGATCGCCGTGCAGGCCGACGAGCAGGAGCACGCCAGCAGCCGTGGCGCCGACGCCTCCGCGTTGGCAAGTGGAGCTTACCCGAACGCCAACAACACGGTTGCGCGTGAGTGGTGGCGCGGCGGCTCCTACAACGGTTCGCCTCGGCAAGGGCCACATGGCGAGCAACGTGACCTGATTGATCTCGCCGACGCGGCCTACACCCCGGGTGATCCCACCGAGGTTCCCCGAGGGTGGCGCACGGTGACAGACGCTGAGTTGCGTTCGATGGGCTTGGACCCCAACAGCTTTCATGACAAGGGTTCGGGATTCGACGCGACCTTCTTCGTCTCAAATGAGGGACGGTTCGTGTTGGCATTCCGCGGCACCGAGAAGTTGGATCAGGACAACAATCTGCTGGGGCTTGTCCTCGGGACCAGTGACGACCCCGACGTGATGACGGACCACTTCGGGGTCGACCACGACACCGCCCAGGACATCCGCGCCCGGATGTTGGCGAAGCAGGTGAAGGCAGCACTCGGGGAGGACTCGGGCGGTCTGATCTTCACTGGCCATTCCCTCGGCGGGAGACTGGCTGCCGGGGCCAGCATTGCTACAGGCGTCCCGAGCGTCACGTTCAACGCGGCTGGGATGTCGCCGCAGGCCCTCATGGCGGCCGAGAGTGAGGGCGGTGGGGCCTGCACGCTGGACGGAGGCGGGCTCATCACCGCCTTTCACACCGATAATGACCCGTTGACCCTGATCCAGAACCATTCTGGGCTCCCTGATTCCTACGGCCGGGACATCTACCTCCACGGTACCGATTCGCCTTGGATCTGGGACTTCCCGAAGGACCAAATTGATGCTCACGGCCTCGATGAGGTCAGGCGTGGTTTTGAAGCCAAGTACGCCCCGGGCGGTGGCGGCGGTGGCGGCGCGTGGTAATTGCAGAATGTCGATGTGCGCCGGAATACCGTCGAAGATGTGCGCCCGAATCTGAACTGGGGCGGGGACTGAAGGGGTTGTGGAGATGGCTCTGATTGGCGCGAGTGTCGAAGATCTGCGGCGGTTGTCCAGCTTGATGGCGCAAAGCGCCGATCGGCTCAGCACGAGCGTGCTGGAACCGGTTTCCCGGTTGATGGACGCGAACATCTGGTTGGGTCAGGACTCCGTTCGCTTCCACCAGGAATGGCAGTCCTCTTTGGCGCCGCGCATGCGGTCCTTGGCTGGGGAGTTGGATCGGCTGGCGGGTGTGATCACGCAGCAGGCCGACGAGCAGGAGCAGGCAAGCGCCGCGTCGGGCACTACTCTCGCAACGCCCTCGGCGCAACATCGCAAGCCTCCGGACTTCGATTCGTCGACGCCTGCGAGCGCCGAGCAGATCAAGGAGATCGCCCTGAGGATGCGGGTGCTGAAGAGCCAGCACGCTGACGCACACTTCCCGCAGGCGTATGCGGCCGCCGAGGCCTGGGCGACGGAACTGGGGTCGGGGAATCCGACCTCGGCGCAGGTGGAGGCGTTCCGGCGTTACTGCTTCCTCATGGCGATTGCCCACATCAATCGGTCCGGGGTGGAGGAGGCCGCCACGATCGCCTGCGACTCCTTGGAGTCGGCCGACAATGCCAAGCTCGAAGCGGTCATTTCTGGGATCAGCCTGGGAATGGGCGTCAAGGATGGTTGGGCCTCCACGCCGGGGCAGGGGGCGATCCCCGTCCCATCAGGAAGTGATGTGCTGGAGGCCGCCATCAAGACCGACATCGACAAGCTCAGGACGCCCATCACCGAGCAGTTGGTGCATGCGCTGCAGGAGCGCGAGCCGGCCGGCTTCGTGGCTGCCTATGATCAACAGTCGGATTCGTATCTGGCGTCACTTGTCGGGCAGGCGAGATCCACCACCGAGTTCTGGGGCCCAAAACTCGCCACCTCTGTCATGTCCTCGCAGACGGACCTCTTCAACGGCAGGTTGGAGGAGTTGCGCTACGACCAGCTTGACGACAGTTCCACGAACTTCATGACCGGTGACGGAAGCGATCCGGACAGGCTGTTGCGGGGCATTGGAGGGGTGATCCGACCGCTGGGGATCGCCCTGGACGCCTCGGCCGCTTTGGGTAACGTCGCGCATGCCGTGTTGGCCAGCGGGACGGGTCAGCATGCGCTGGAGATCGCCACGAACGAACCGATGGAGAACCTGCAAGGGGCGGCGCAGATGTACGGGTTCCGCTGATGTCACGGCGTGATGATTGAGTTGACGAGTCCCGAACCTGCGTAACAATGACGTCTGGTTCGAGCCAGATCCCGCTACCAGCGTCGGAGGTCGGCGCCCCGATTCCCCGAAGGAGAGCCGAGCGTGAAGTGCCAGATCTGCGGGCATGAGTTCCGCACGACCCTCCGGAGCTGCCCGCGCTGCGGCGCTCCGGTGGTCACTCAGCCCGCTCCAGCGGCCGACCCGGGGCAGAGCCCCGCGCCGGATTGGCTGGCGGGGGACGGGTGGTCGGACAGCCCGGTCGACGAGCG
>CAZPCM010000145.1:0-6473 GCA_964585085.1 uncultured Propionibacteriaceae bacterium | reverse complement strand
GCATGATGCCCGGGATGGGCCAGATGAAGGACCAGATCAACAACATCGACGAGCGGGAGATTGACCGCATCGAGGCCATCATCTACTCGATGACTCCGGCCGAACGGGCGAACCCCAAGGTCCTCGACGGTTCCCGCCGGGCGAGGATCGCCAAGGGTTCCGGCACCCAGGTATCGGACGTGAATTCCCTGGTCAACCGGTTCTTCGAGGCCCGCAAGATGATGCAATCGCTGGCCGGCGGGGCGATCCCGGGGATGCCGGGCGCCCGCCGTCCGCCGGCACGGCAACAGCCCCGCAAGAAGAAGGGCGGCCACGGGGTCTCCGGCAACCCGGCCCGGCGCGGAGGTGCTGCGGCGTCCGGACCGGCGGAGATCCCGGCGTCCCCGTTCGGACTCCCCGGTCAGCCCGGCGAAGCCGACCTCGCCAAGGCGATGGGCGAATTCCAGTTGCCGCCGGAGTTGCAGCGTATGTTGAACCAGCAGAACCAGGGTCCGCGCTGACGCTGATCGGAGGAGCATGGGCCACCATCACGCACCACCCGGACTGGGGGAGCCCACCTACTTCGCACACCAGCATGGCGAGGTGCCTGCGATCGCTTCGGAAACCGACGCGCTTCACCTCGCCGGCGTCGTTCTGCCGGACGGAGAGTACCGGGACCTGTGGATCGTCGACGGCTCGGTCCGCACCGAGCCGGTGCGCGAGGCGACCACCATCGCGACCGGGGCGTGGATCGTGCCCGGGCTTGTCGACGCACACTGCCACGTCGGCCTGGCCAGGCATGGCGGCGTGGACCGGCCGACTGCCGAAGCACAGGCGGTGGCCGACCGGGACGCCGGGACGCTGCTGATCCGCGACGCCGGGTCGCCCATCGACACGCACTGGATCGACCAGCGATCCGACCTGCCCCGGATCATTCGCGCGGGGCGCCACATCGCCCGGCCCAAGCGCTACATCCGGCACTACGCCGAAGAGGTCGACCCCGATCATCTGGTGGCCGAGGTCGAGCGCCAGGCGCGGCGCGGGGACGGTTGGGTCAAGCTGGTCGGCGATTGGATCGACCGCAGGACCGGCGACCTGAGTCCCCTGTGGCCGGTGGAGGTCGCGACCGCGGCGATCGCGCGGGCTCACGAACTTGGGGCGAGAGTCACCGCGCACTGTTTCGACGAGAGATCGGTGTACGAACTGGTCCGCTGCGGCATCGATGGGATCGAGCACGGCACCGGCCTGGACGATTCGACCATCGCCCTCATGGCGGACCGAGGGGTGGCGCTGGTCCCCACGATGATCAATCTGGAGAATTTCCCCGGTTTCGCTGACGCCGGCGAGCCCAAGTTCCCGGCCTACGCCGCCCATATCCGCGCGTTGCACGCCCGGCGTTTCGAGACCATCGGCCGAGCCATCGAAGCGGGAGTCGGTGTCTTCGCCGGCACCGACGCGGGCGGCACACTGGCCCACGGGTTGATCGCCTCGGAGGTGGGCCTGCTGTCCCAGCTGGCCGGCCGCGAGTACGCTCTCGGCGCGGCCTCGTGGCGGGCCCGGCGCTGGCTGGGTGCCGACGCCCTGACCGAGGGTGCCTCCGCCGATCTGGTCGTCTACGACTCCGACCCGCGCGTGGACATCGGCGTGGTGGCGGCGCCCCGCCTGATCATCCTCCGCGGCCGAGTCGTCCGACGGGCGTGACCCGGTCCGCTCCGGGGTCGTGCCTGGGCCGCTGAATTCAGCCGCCCAGGCCCCACCAGATCATCACCGCGTTGAGCGCGATGACCATACCGACGATCAGCCAGTTGAGAAGCTTCTGCCAGCCGCGGTCGGCATACTCGCCCATCAGGCGTGGGTCGCCGGTGAACCACGCCAGCGGTCCCGCCGCCAGGGCCACCCCGAAACTGAGCACGATCTGGCTCCAGACCAGCACGACGGTCGGTCCGATGTCGGTGAGCAGCAGCCCCACCGCGGGTCCGATGGTGAGGGTGCGCCGCACCAGCGGGGATAGCCGCAGGGGCATGAGGTCCTTCAGGATCCGGGCGCCGGCGTGGGTGCCGACCACCGCTGAGCCGACCCCCGAGGCCAGGAGCCCGAACGCGAAGATCGCTGCCGGTGCTGTCCCCACGGATCCTTGCAGCTGGCCGTGCGCGGCCTCGATCGCGTCCCCGGGGCCCCCGGTGAGCGCCGAGGCGGCCAGCAGCAGCATGCCGATGTTGACTGAGCCGGACACCAGCAGCGCAAGCACCACATCGAGCCGCTGGACCCTCAACAGGCGTTTCAGGTTCCCCGACAGGATCCCCTGCGGCCGGTGCCGATCGATGGCCAGCGTGGAGTGGAGGTAGATCGCGTGAGGCATCACGGTCGCGCCCAGCATGGCGGCCGACAGCGGGATCGCGTCGGTATCCGGCATCGACGGAACCAGGCCGGACGCGGCCGCGCGCCAGTCCGGCGGCACCCAGGCCAGGGCTCCCAGGAAACCCAGGGTGATCAGCCCCAGAGCCACTCCGACACCGACCTCGAACGTCTTCTCCCCTCGTCGTCTCAGCGCCCACAGCAACCCGACCGAGCCGACGCCCACCACGATTCCGCCCTGCCACAGCGGCAGTCCGAGGAGTAGGTAGAGCCCGAGGGCGCCGCCGACCACCTCGGCGATGTCGGTGGCCACCGCCACGATGAACGCCTGCCCGGCGTACAACCAGCCGATTCCGCGGGCGAATCGATGCTCGGCGACGCGCGCCGCCACCAGATGGGGTAGTGCGTGACCGGTGACGAGACCGAGTTTGGCCGACTGGTACTGGATGACCATCGCCATCAAGCTGGCCCCGACCAGCACCCAGATCAGCGCGTACCCGTAGGACGTTCCGGCGGTCAGGTTGGCCGCGACGTTGCCCGGGTCGACGTAGGCGACCGAGGCCACGAAGGCCGGCCCCAGGAGCCTCCAGGCATTCGTGGGCGCGACGGGGCCCACGTTGCCGCTGGCGTTCCCGTTCATGATCAGCGCAGGCTACCCGACGATGCCCGCCTCGGTTGGCTCACAACGCGTGGGATCTGGCAGAATATGGGCGCGTCCGTGTGTTCAGGTGCCCTCTCAAGCCTGCGTGCACCGATCCATCGACCTCACCGTTCGTTGCCCCACACCGATCGGAGAGGTCATCCGTCCGGCCCGGCCGATCGCCTGGCCAGAATCCCACAGGAGAAACAGCAGCAGTGGCTGTCAAGATTCGTCTCAAGCGGCTGGGCAAGATTCGCTCCCCGCACTATCGCATCGTCGTGATGGACGCCCGCACCAAGCGGGACGGCCGGGCCATCGAGGAGATCGGCCTGTACCACCCGAAGAACGAGCCGTCGCTGATCGACGTCAAGTCCGAGCGCGCTCAGTACTGGCTCTCGGTGGGTGCCCAACCGACAGAAGCCGTCGTCGCCCTGCTCAAGCGCACCGGGGATTGGCAGAAGTTCACCGGCGACACGTCCGCGTCCGGAGTGTCCCCTCAGCCGGCCCGCAAGGACAAGGTCGCCCTGTTCAACGCGGCCCTGGCCGAAGCCGACAACGAGCCCGCCACCTCGGCGATCTCGAGGTCGAGGAAGAAGGCCGGCGCCGAGGCCACCGAGGCCGAGGCCGAGGCCGACGAGGCCTGATCATGCTGGGCGACGCCCTGGAGCACCTGGTCCGCGGGCTGGTCAGCAACCCTGACGACGTCCGGGTCCGTGATTCGGATCGGGGCCGCATCCGCACCCTCGAAGTGCGGGTTCACCCCGAGGACATCGGCAAGGTCATCGGCCGTCAGGGTCGCACTGCCGGCGCCCTACGCACGGTGATCACCGCTCTGGCCGGACGCGAGCATGTCCGGATCGACTTCGTCGACGTGGACCGGCACCCGCGCCGGCGGCGCTGACCACCAGCATCTGACGCCCCGTTGCCATCAGGCAGCGGGGCGTCGCGGCTTGGAAAGGATCGCGATGAGCGACACCGTCGATGTCATCGTCGGGACGGTCGGACGACCGCACGGCGTCCGCGGCGAGGTGACCGTCCTGAGCCGGACCGACGATCCGGGTGAGCGGTTCGCGGCCGGGCAGCGGATGCGTACCGGCGAGGGGCGCGGCCTCACCGTGTCCGGCACCCGCAATCATCAGGGCGCCCTGCTGGTGCGCTTCGAACAGGTCCGTGGCAGAGGCGAGGCCGAGGCTCTCCGCGGGTTGGAGTTGTGGCAGGAGGTGCCGGCGGACGCGATGCCGCCCGACGAGGGTGACTACTACGACCGGCACCTGATCGGCCTGGCCGCGAGAAACCCGATGGGGGAGCGACTGGGGACGGTGACCGCGGTGCTCCACCTTCCGGCCCAGGACGTCCTGGCGATCGAGACCGCCACCGGTGAGCGACTCGTCCCCTTTGTGGCCGATCTGGTCCCCGAGGTCGACGTCGACCACGGGTACCTGGTGGTGACTCCGATCCCAGGGCTGTTGGACGACCTGACGGAGGACGCCGATGAGGATTGACGTCGTGTCGATCTTCCCCGACTACTTCGCGCCGTTGCACTTGTCCCTGGTGGGGAAGGCCATGGCGGCAGGCCTCCTCGACATCGGGGTGCATGACTTGAGGCGATGGACCCACGACCGGCACCGCACGGTCGACGACACGCCCTACGGCGGGGGTGCCGGCATGGTGATGAAACCCGAACCCTGGGGTGATGCCTTCGACGAGTTGCTGGGGCCCGCGCCGACGCCGCCGCTGCTGGTGGTGCCGACCCCCTCAGGTGTCCCGTTCAACCAGGCACGTGCAGAACGTCTCGCAGGCGAGCCCTGGCTGTTGTTCGCCTGCGGGCGCTACGAGGGCATCGACGCGAGAGTCGTCGACCACGCCCGCGGCAGAATGCCGGTGCTGGAAACAAGCCTCGGCGACTACGTTCTGAACGGCGGCGAGGTGGCCGCCCTCGCCATCATCGAGGCGGTCGTCAGGCTGGTGCCGGGCGTGATCGGGAACCCGGACTCGCTGACCGAGGAGTCGCATTCGGCCGGTCACGACCACCTGCTGGAGTACCCGGTCTACACCAAGCCGGCGATGTGGCGGGGGCTCTCCGTCCCTGACGTGCTGCTATCGGGCCACCACGCCCAGGTGGCCGCGTGGCGCCGGGCGCGCGCGGTGGAACTGACCCGCGAGCGCCGTCCGGACCTCCTTGCCGGAGGTTCGTGACACCCGGCCAAATCCCCGCTGAGTACGACGCAGTGTCGTAGTTCGGGTTAGGGTTAGCCACGTGGCGACTACGACTCTCACACCTCATCAGAGAGCAGTCCGTTCGACAGTGGCGATGAAGGCCCTCATGGCCATCACCGGCCTGATTCTGATCGGCTTCCTGCTCATGCACATGTACGGCAACCTCAAGGTCTTCATGGGCCCGGACGCGTTCAACCACTACGCCCACTGGCTCAAGTTCGATCCGGAAGCGGAGGGCGGCAAGGCCGACGTCATCCTGTACCCGCTGGTTCCCAACGGCTGGTTCATCTGGCTCTTCCGCGCGGTGCTGCTGTTCTGCATCGTGGCTCACATGTACTCGGCCTGGGTGCTCACCCAGCGCGCGCACGCCGCGGTTCCCAGCAAGTACCAGTCCACCACCCGGCTGTCCCAGACCTACGCGGCGCGCACCATGCGCTGGGGCGGGGTCATTCTGGCCGGCTTCCTGGTCTTCCACCTTCTCCAGTTCACCGCCCAGATGGTGACCACCGGCTTCAACGCCGGCGCGAAGCCGTACGACATGGTGATCGCCAGCTTCAGCTTGTGGTGGGTGCTCCTGGCCTACGCCTTGTGGATGGTCACCGTGGCCATGCACGTGCGTCACGGCTTCTGGAGTGCGTTCACCACGCTGGGTGCCAACACCAGCGCCAAAGCGCGAGTGGTCCTCAACGGCTGCGCGTGGGTGGTCGCGATTCTCCTCTACATCGGCTTCATGATCATGCCGGTTGCCGTCTTCCTAGGGTGGGTGAAGTGATGTCCCAGACCGTGACCGCAGCATCGGGCGCCGCGTACTTCGAGGTCGGCGCCGAGATCCGCGACACCAAGGCCCCGGCTGGCCCCATCGAGCAGAAATGGTCGCGCCGCAAGTTCGAGGCCAAGCTGGTCAACCCGGCCAACCGCCGCAAGTTGACCGTGATCATCGTCGGCACCGGCCTGGCTGGCGGCGCGGCGGCGGCGTCCCTTGGTGAAGCGGGCTACAACGTCCTGAACTTCTGCTACCAGGACAGCCCGCGGCGCGCGCACTCGATCGCCGCGCAGGGTGGAATCAACGCAGCCAAGAACTACCGCAACGACAATGACTCGACGATGCGGCTGTTCTACGACACCGTCAAGGGCGGGGACTACCGCGCCCGCGAAACGAACGTGTACCGGCTGGCCGAGGTCAGCGCGAACATCATCGACCAGTGTGTGGCTCAAGGCGTCCCGTTCGCCCGGGAGTACGGCGGCTTGCTCGACAACCGCTCCTTCGGCGGCGTCCAGGTGC
>CAZPCM010000144.1:0-6570 GCA_964585085.1 uncultured Propionibacteriaceae bacterium | reverse complement strand
CGTGGCTGTCGGCGGCCTCCTTCCAGGAGACCACCAAGGTGCTCACCGACGCGGCCATCCACGCCAAGTCCGACTCGCTGGTCGGCCTGAAGGAGAACGTGATCCTGGGCAAGCTCATCCCGGCTGGCACGGGCCTGGAGCGTTACCGCAACATCCGGGTCGAGCCGACCGCGGAGGCCAGGGCTGCTGCGTACGACCTGTCCTACGACCCGTACGATTACGACCTGTCCACCGGTGGTGCCGCGGTGCCGTTGGACGAGTACGACATCGGCGAACTGCGCTGACGATGCTGACGGCCCCCCGAGCGATCGGGGGGCCGTCTAGTCTGTGCCCATGAAGATCGTTGTCGCCTCCGACCACACCGGATACGAGCTGCGCCAGGAAATGGCCGAACAGGCCCGGGAACTGGGCCACGAGGTTGTGGACCTCGGACCCGCGCCGGGGGAGAAGCTGGATTACCCGGTCAACGGGGCCGCGGTCGGACGCCTCGTGGCATCGGGGGAGTACGACCTGGGAATGCTCGTCTGCGGGACGGGTGTGGGAATCTCACTGGCCGCCAACAAGATCCGGGGCATTCGCGCCGTGGTCTGCTCCGAGCCGTACACCGCGAAGCTGTCCCGCGAGCACAACAACAGCAACATCCTCGCGGTGGGCGCCCGAGTCGTGGGCCCCGGTCTGGCCCGGATGATCGTGCGGGAATGGCTGACCGCGGATTTCGAGGGCGGACGCCACGGGCGACGCGTCGACATGATCACCCAGATCGAGGCCGGTCGCTGACGGCCGGACCCGCCTCCCTCCGATGGCGGCCTGACGACGGCGCCACCATCGGAGGGAGCAGACGTCCTCTGGCCGGGCCCCGCGCCGATCAGCGCCGGTATGGCGCGTAGGTCGTGTGCAGGAGGTGGTGGGCCACCTCGGAGTTGGGTTCGCCGTAGAAGTCGTCGTACAGGCGCAGGATGTCGGGGTTCTCCTGGGACTTGCGGTACTTCGACACCCGGTCGATGTTGATCAGCACCTTCTGCCGGGCAGTCATCTCGCCCACCCGATCGGGGACCGGATTGCCGGCGCCGCCGATGCAGCCTCCCGGGCAGGCCATGATCTCGATCAGGTCGTAGCCCACGTCCTCACCGGCGACCACACGCTGGACCAGTGGCTCGGCGTTGCCGAGGCCGTTGATGACGGCGACCCGCACGGTCTTGCCGCCGGCGGTCACCGTGGACTCCTTGAACCCCTCGAAGCCCCGGACTTCGGTGAAGTCAAGATGCTCCAGCAACTCGTTCCCGGTCAGCTTCTCCACAGCCATTCGAAGGGCGGCTTCCGCCACGCCTCCGGAGGCGCCGAAGAGCACTCCGGCGCCGGTCACGCGAGCGTAGGGCTCATCGAACTCCGACGGCTCGACTTCGGCAGGATCGAGCCGGACCATGTCGATCATTTCGATGAATTCCGTCGTGGTGAGGACGGCGTCGATGTCGCGGATCCCGCCGGGGGCGAATTCCGGCCGTCCGGCTTCGAACTTCTTCGCCAGGCAGGGCACGATCGAGACCACGTACAGATCGTCGAGGGAGACCCCGTACGCCTTGGCGAAGTGGTTCTTCACCGTGGCACCCATCATCTGCTGTGGGGACTTGCAGCTGGACAGGTAGGGGATCAGGTCCGGGTAGCGCCTCTCGACCAGGTTGACCCAGCCCGGGCAGCAGGAGGTGAACTGCGGCATCACGCCTCCGCTGGCGACCCGGTTCAGGAATTCGGTCGTCTCCTCCATGATCGTGAGGTCGGCGGCGAAGGAGAAGTCGAAGATGCGGTCGAAGCCGAGCTTGCGCATCAGCCCGGCGATGAAGCCCGACGCCTTGTCGAACGGGATGCCGTAGGTGTCGCAGGTGACGCTCCGCGGAGCCGGGGCGACGAAGCCCACGACCAGCTTGGTCGGGTCGTTGATCGCCGCGAACACGTTCGGCCGTTCCCTGACGTAGTCCAGTGCGCCGCAGGGGCATGCCGTCACGCATTGACCGCAGGAGACGCAGTCGGTGTCGATCAGTGGAGCACCGTTGTGTGTCCCCACCGTGAGGTGGCCGTTGCGGAACTGGTAGGCAAGGACGGCCGGGCCCTCGATCTCGGCGCACGCTGCCACGCAGCGCCCGCAGGAGATGCACTTGTTGTGGTCCCTGATGATGAAGGGGTGGTCCCGCACGATCGGTACGTACGGGCGCACATGCAGCGGCTTGGCGAAGTGGATGTCCTGCTCGGTCGCCACTGCGCGCAGGTCGCAGACGAATCGTGCTTTGCAGCCGCAGCGCAGGCAACGGGCGGCCTCGGTACGCGCGGCGCTCTCCTCGAAGCCCAACTCAACCTCGGGGAAGTCCGGAACGCGCACCTCGGTCGGCAGCATCGGCATGGCCTGGCGCGCGAGCTTGGGCATCGCCTCGAACTCCCAGCGGGGCAGGTCCTCCAGGGATCCGCGGCTGCAGTTGTACTCCTTCTGCTCCGGACGGACGTAGCCCTTCATCACGAACTGGTCCATCGCCTTGGCGGCCTGCCGTCCCGCCGCCACCGCCTGGATGACGGTGGCCGGTCCGGTCACGCAGTCTCCGCCGGCGAAGATCTTGGGCTCTGAGGCCTGCATGGTCCCGCCGTCGATGTCGACGTCGCCCCACTTGTTGAGCCGCACCGGGAGGTCGTTGTAGAGGAACTGGGTGTTCGTGCTCTGGCCGATCGCACCGATCACGGTGTCGGCCTCGATGACGAACTCGCTGCCCTCGACGGGGATCGGACGACGACGGCCTGAGCGGTCCGGCTCACCAAGCTCCATCCGGATGCAGAACAGTTGCTTGCGATCCTCTTCCACGCTCATCCGGATGGGAGCGGACAGGAAGGTCATCTCCACACCCTCGGCCAGCGCTTCAGCGACCTCGTGCGGCTCGGCCGGCATCTCGGCCTGCGTCCGCCGGTAGACGAGTTGGACGCGCCGAGCCCCCTTGCGCAGTGCCGTCCTGGCGCAGTCGATCGCGGTGTTCCCGCCTCCGATCACCACGACCGTCTCCCCCAGGGGCAGGTCGATCCCCTTGGTGACGCGCTCCAGATACTCGATGCCGAGGCGGACGCTGCCGGCGTTCTCGCCGTCCAGGTGCAGCGGGGTGGCCCGCCAGGAGCCGATCGCCAGGTAGACCGCATCGAAGTCATGCTGCAGATCCTCCAACCGGATGTGCGTGCCCAAGGACTTGCCGCACATGATCTTGACGCCCATGGACGCGATGATGCCGATCTCCCGGTCCAGGGTCGCCTTGGGCAGTCGGTACTCGGGGATCCCGTAGCGCATCATGCCGCCAGGCTCGGGCTGCCGTTCGAACACCGTCACGTCATGGCCGGCCATGGATGCGTAGAAGGCCGCGGACAGGCCCGAGGGTCCGGCGCCGACGACGGCGATGCGTTTGCCGGTCGGCTCGCCGACCTTCGGGATCCAGGGCTCCTCGCGGAACAGGTCCCAGTCGGCGGCGAAGCGCTTGACGTAGTTGATCGCGACCGGAGCGTCGACGAGGTTGCGCCGGCACTGCGCCTCGCACGGGTGCGGGCAGACCCGTCCGCAGACGGAGGGGAACGGGTTGCGGTCCTTGATCACGCGGACGGCCGCCTCGTAGTTGCCGTCGGTGACCAGGGCAAGGTAGCGCTGGATGTCGATGTTCGCCGGGCAGGTCTCCTGACACGGCGGGGCGCAGTCGGCGTTGTGGTCACACAGGAGCTGCTCGACGCGCACCTTGCGGTAGGCGTCGATCTTGGGGGAGTGGGTGGCGATCACCATTCCGGCCTGGATCGGCGTCACGCACGCCTTGACCTCACGCCGCTCCTCACCCACCTCCACCACGCAGAGGCCGCAGTTGCCGTTCGAGCGCTCCAAGCGGATGTCGTGGCACAGAGCTGGGACGTGGACGCCTTCCTGGAGGAGGGCCTGGAGGATGGTCAGCCCGTCGAACACTTCGATGGGGCGCCCGTTCACAGTCACAGTGACCCTCTGACGGTTCGTGATCTCGATCATGCGAGGCTCCGCTCACTCTCCCCGCCGCTCATCGTTGACCAGCGGTAAGCAATTGTCTCACCTTGACGCAGGCTTTGTCCGGACAATCGGGAGGATGCGCGGGCCCCCCGTGTGGCCCCAGCGCAGGTGTAGCCTGCGGATCAGGGGTTGCCATGACCAGTGACGAAGAGATCCAGGCCCTCACGCGGGTGGGTCGGCATCTGGCGGAACTGGCAGGACGGGCGATGCTGCTGGCCAACGAGTTGACGCTCCTCGCCGAGGTGCAGGCCAGGGCAGCGGCTGAGCGGCAGCGCGGATCGCAGGTGCCGCTGGCAGGACCGTCGGTACCCGAATCGGCACCGCCCGTCCCGGCCGGGGTCACGCCCTCGGTCCCACCGCTCGCCTCCGTTACGACACCCGCGCAGCCCCGTCCGGCCCAGGAACCCCCCGCGCGGATCGGGGCCGATCTGGCGGCGCTGACCCACGCCTTGGAGGGACTCCCTCGTCCCACTGCCCGGGTCACCGGCCAGGTCGTTCCTGGACCGACAGGGCCGCGCTACGAGCCTCCGGCGTTCCCCGTGCAGGCAGCGCCAGGGCCGCAACCGACCCGGCCCGCACAGACTCCGCCCCGTCCCCCGGAGCCTGCGGCAGCCCCGACGATGCTTCCGACGCCGGGATTCCTCCCACCGGAACCGCCGCCGGCACCCAGCGTCGCACCGACGGCCGTGCGAGTCCCGACGCCGGCCCCCCGCGTCCACCGGCAAGTGCCGCTGGCCAAGATCTTCGCCATCGTGGGCGCGGTCATCACCCTCATCGGGGTCGCGTTCAGCCTCGTCCTCGCGGCCCAGTACGGGTACTTCGGCCCGATCCCGCGTACCGTCGCCGCGGGTCTGCTGTCCGCGGTGGCCACGGGCGTGGCAGTGTGGGTTCACCGCAAGGATCCGCAGAACGTCGGAGCCCAGGCCCTCCTGGCCACGGGCATCGCGGGGGGATTCCTCACCACGGTCGCGTTGACGATCATCTACGGGGTCGAGTTTTTCGGAAGCGTCCAGGGGAACCTGGGTCTCATCCTCGCCGGTCTTGTCGGACTGGCCGGAGTCTGGATGGCGCGGCGCCGGAAGAGCGAGTGGCTGGCCATCCTCGCGGTGCTGGGCAGCCTCCTGCTGGCGCCCTACCTGGGCCCCGACCCGCTGTGGACACAGGCGTTCATGGTGGTGTTCACGATCGCGAGCGCTTCCTTCCAGCAGGGATTGGGCTGGATGTGGTTGACCGCTGCTCGGACCCTGCCCACCGTGGTCGTCTTCCTCGTCTGGATCAACTCCGGCGATCCGCTCGCGCGCGTCCCGGGGACCGTCTTCCTCGCCGTCTTGCTCACGGTCGCGGGTCTGGCCATGGCTGTGGTGCACCAACGCGAGCGCGGCCATGGACCGTTGGCGGCTGTCGTCGCGATGATCGTGATGACGACCCCGCAGATGGTGCTGACCTGGATGGCCGACCAGCTTCCGGCGGTCGTGGGAGCGAGCGTCATGGCCGTGGCGTTCACCGCCGTCGGCTTCGGGCGCCGGTGGGTGAAGGCTCTGCTGGTCTCGGCCGCCATCCCGCTGGGCGGGATGTTCGCGCTGTTTGCCCTGCTGGTCTGGACCGATCGGCACTATCCGGGCATCATCCTGTTCGCTCTGGCCGCGGTCTACCTGGCCGTCGCGGTAAGGAGCGACTACCCGGTGGTGTTGATCCTCGGCGGCGTGCTGGCCGTCGTGGGCGTGCTCGCGTGGCTGCCACGGCTCGGCGCTCTGGCCAGCGTGCCCATCACCGGGACGTACGGGGTGGAGCACATCGTGGAGTCCCTGCTCGGGGTGCTGGTCACCGTGCTCGTCGTCCTTGCCCTTCGGATCAGGCTGTCGGTCTGGAGGGAGTGGATGAGCTACGCCGCCTGGGGCTTGGCGCTGATGTTCGGCTCTGTGGCGATCGTGCTGTCCGGCACGACGATCGGAGGCGTCTGGGACCGGCAACTGGACGGCTTCCAGGGCGGCCACGCTGTCGTCACGGTCAGCTGGATGCTGGTCTGTGTCGCTCTCCTGCGCCTGGGACTCCGGGGCAGGGGCGACCCGCTCGTGCCGGTTCGGATCGCTGTGGCCCTGGCGATCGGAGCGGTGGCCAAACTGTTCCTGTTCGATCTCGCCACCCTTCCCGACCTCGTCCGGGCCGTGGCGTTCATCGTCGTCGGAGTCATCCTGCTCGTCATCGGGACCTGGTACGCCCGCGCCTTGGAGCGGGTGCGGCGCGGGCAGGTGCCGCGTGCGGACGTACGCCGAACGACCAGCGGGCCGCCGACCCCGCCGACTCCACCACCGACGTTTTGACGCTCACCCGGGCAGCGACTAGCCTTGTCCCCTGTGTTCGGGAGACCGAACCCATTGTGCGTGCCGCCGCGTCGGTCTGCTCTGGGCCGAAAACCCGCGCCGGGTGCGCCTCGAAACCACAAGGAAAGAGATACCAGCCGGTGCCCACTATCCAGCAGTTGGTCCGCAAGGGCCGCACTGACAAGGTCAGCAAGAACAAGACGC
>CAZPCM010000143.1:3096-6596 GCA_964585085.1 uncultured Propionibacteriaceae bacterium | reverse complement strand
CGCTCTGGCGCTTGTGGCCGACATCGGGTACTCTTTCATCCAGAGAGTGACGCACAGGTCGATGTTGTCTCCTGGGGGTGGGTAGACGGCTTCAAGCCCTTCGATCGGCGTCACTCTCGTTTTCTTGCCTGGTTCGCCCGATGCCTGCCGCGTTGATCCGATGACTGGCCGTAGCATCGAACCATGAGTGAACACGGGCTGCAGCTCTGCCAGGACAAGATGCGCTCCGCCGGGGCGGCTGAAGCCGCCATCCAAGTCTTCAGCCACTACTACCGGCTCGCGGAGGGCGGGTTCACCGGTCTCATCGCAGAGGCGTCCATCCGTCCCCTGCTCGATCCCCCGCAACTCGACCATGTCGAGATCAGCGAAGCCGACGCTCGAGCCGCCCTGCAGAAGACTGTGATCATCAAGCTCAACGGGGGGTTGGGAACCTCGATGGGGCTCGACCGGGCCAAGACCCTCTTGCCGGTGCGCGATGGGAAGAATTTCCTTGACCTGATCGTCGGGCAGGTGATGCACGCGCGACGTGCCTACGACTCGCCCCTCCCGCTGATCTTCATGGACAGCTTCCGGACCCGTGACGAGACGCTGGCGCATCTGGCCCGCTATCCCGATCTCGCGGTCGGTGATCTGCCGATCGACTTCCTCCAGAACGCGGAGCCCAAGATCCGCGTCGATGACCTGACCCCGGTCCAGTGGCCTTCCGACCCCTCGCTGGAATGGTGCCCACCGGGTCACGGCGACCTGTACACAGCCTTGCTGGGCACCGGATTGTTGGTGCGTCTGCTTGAGGCCGGCTTCCGCTACGCCAGCGTCGCCAACGGCGACAACCTCGGCGCGGCGCCCAATGCCACGCTCGCGGGGTGGTTCGCCGGGACGGGCGCCCCCTACGCGGCCGAAGTCTGCCCTCGGACGATCAATGACCGCAAGGGCGGCCATCTGGCCATCCGGATCGCCGACGACCAGCTGATCCTGCGCGATTCGGCACAGACCGCCCCGGACGAGCAGGTCTATTTCACCGACGAACACAGGCACCCGTACTTCCACGCCAACAACCTCTGGCTCGACCTCGCGCAGTTGCACAGCGCGCTCGTCGAACGTGACGGCGTCCTGGGGCTGCCCCTGATCCGCAACGAAAAGACCGTCGACCCCTCGAACCCGGACTCGCCGAAGGTCTACCAACTGGAAAGCGCGATGGGCGCCGCGATCGAGGTGTTCCACGGCGCTCAGGCGATCGCGGTCGGCCGAGATCGGTTCCTGCCGGTCAAGACGACCAACGAGCTGATGCTGGTGCGCTCCGATGTCTTCAGCCTGGGCGACGACGCGCGACTGATCGCCAACGTCGACCGGATCCCGGAGATCGACCTCGATGCGCGCTACTTCAAGCTGGTCGACGACTTCGAGGAGCGGATGGTCGTGGTCCCGTCGCTGCGCCAGGCGGAGTCCCTGGTCGTGAGGGGGGACTGGACCTTCGACACTCCCGCGACGGTGGCCGGCGCGGTACGGCTGGACGACAGCGGATCGCCGCAGCACTACCGCACGTCGACCCAGTGATCGCACACTGGCAGGCCGCCTTGGCGCACGCCCTGGTCGGCGAGGCCCTGCCGCTGCCCGAGCCCGGGGGTCCCGCGGTGCCAGAGCTGCTCAAGGATCTGGCCGACCGCGGATGGGATGCGCAGGCGATCGTGACGCACGCAGCAGCCAGGCAGTCGGACGGGCTTCCGTGGCCGCACCCGCCGAGCCCGGGCCTGCGAG
Source organism: uncultured Propionibacteriaceae bacterium (assembly GCA_964585085.1). GTDB lineage: Bacteria > Actinomycetota > Actinomycetes > Propionibacteriales > Propionibacteriaceae > Propionicimonas. Next base: position 4,841 of record CAZPCM010000143.1, on the reverse strand, counting down.
ACGGGATCGGCGCCGCGCAGTTCCACGCGGCACTCCTGTCAGCCAGGGAGCAGCTGGGCCTGGTGGCCCCTCAGACCCGTCCTCCGTCACGGCGCACCCAACTCACGCCTGACGAGGTCCGGCTGCGTCGCGAAGTTCCGCCCCACCACGGCACGTAAAGGCCCCAGGCCCGGCGGCCGTGGCCTCCTCACGAGGAGGCGGCCACGTGCCCGCACACGGGCGGCAGACTCAGGGCTTCTCCTTGAGCAGGTCCCGGATCTCGGTGAGCAGTTCTTCCGCGGTCGGGGCAGCCGGCTCCTCGGCCGCTGCCGGCTTTGCGAAGGCCGTCCGCATCTTCTCGTACGGGAGCACGATCGCGAAGTAGACCACCGAGGCGAGGATCAGGAATGCGACCAGTGCGGTCAGGAATGGCCCGACTGAGGTGAACCCGCCGGGAGCCCAGGAGTCGAAGTTGGGTGAGCCTCCGGCCTTCGCCAACAGTTCGATGATGACTTTCGTGAATGAGGTCACCACCGTTGCAAAGGCGCCGCCGATGATGAACGCGACAGCAAGGTCGATCAGGTTGCCGCGCATGATGAAGTCCTTGAAGCCCTTCATGGTTCCTTTCGGATAGCGTTCGGGGAGCCACCAACGTAGCGAGAGCTCGCCTCAGTGCAGCGCGAAGGTCACCGACGAGACGGCAGCAGCACTCGACACGCGAGCCGCTATGTCGGGGGTGACCTCGATCAAGACCACCCGTCCGCTGCCCGATCCGGCTAGCATGCCTCCCTCCGGCGCGGGAATCGCCACCACCCGGACGCCGCTCGCGATCACGCCGACCGATGCGCCGTCCGCTGTGGCGCCAATGATGTCGATCCGATCGCCCACCCTGAGCAGGTCCAGCGCCGCCCCGCCGCCAAGGGTGACCGGGAGCGCGACCCGGCCCGGGCCGACCAACGATCCGCCTGTCAACAGGTCGGCGTTGGTCAGGACCCCATGTCGGGGAATGCTCGCCACCGCCGTCCGTCCGATCGCGGTGGCAGGGTCGGTGAGGGCGCCCTCCGGCAGCGCAGAAGCGGGAAGCCGGGCACGTTCGAGGTCCGCTTCGCCGATGACCTGTCCCCCGGAGATGGGCCGGACCGCCACCAACGCGATCGCAGCAGTGGAATCGGCAGGGCTCACTGCGAGGAGTCCTGCGTAGACCGCGAGCCCGGCGAAGGCGGCGGCGACGCTCCTCCGGTGCCAGCGGACGGCTCGACGGAGGGCTGTAATGAAAAGTGGCGTGCGCACGCCCGGGAGTATGAGCAGCAGTGACGGTGGCGTGTCACCGTCCACAGGTCAGGCTGCGGAAGACGCCCCTGTGGATGACTTGGCCGGAGTTGACGCGGGCGCCTTCTCCACTGGCGTGGCGGAGTGGGCCTTCTTGGACCGGCGGCTGTCCGTGGCGTAGAAACCGGATCCCTTGAATACGACTCCGACGGCGTTGTAGACCTTGCGCAGGCTGCCCTCACACTCGGGGCACACGCGCAGCGGATCGTCGGTGAACCTCTGCACAACCTCGAGATCGGTCTCGCACACGGTGCAGCGGTACTGATAGGTCGGCATGGGCACGTCCTCGACGGTCTGGTGGGATCAATCCATGGTAACGATCACCCAGCACAACCGCGTAATCCGGGTCAGCTATTCCTGACGGCACCGGACCACGCGACTCGGGGTCACGATGAGGTGCACCGGTCGGTCCCACGGATCGGTCGGCAGTCGCTCCA
>CAZPCM010000143.1:0-2996 GCA_964585085.1 uncultured Propionibacteriaceae bacterium | reverse complement strand
CGCGCCTGTCGGCGCGATCGCAGCCGCTCCCTCGTTTCCTCCTTGGCTGCCGCCTCGACCGTCTCGTGGGCGCGCGGACGCCCTGCGCGGGGGTCGGAGGTCATTGACTTATCGTAGAGGCATGCCTCTTTTCGGACGCTCCAAGGATGACCACGTAGCTGCGCCCACGCCGGCGCCCGGTCCGGAGCGGCTGCCGAGTCCGCCCCTCGTCGCGGAATCGGGGATCCGCACGGTGGAGGATCACCGCGATTACCTCCTGTCCCACATCTCCAGCCTGAAGCCGTTCGGCATCGGCCTGCTCGACGCTTGGGGCCTGACCCTGTGCGAGACCATCGTCGCCGATCTCGATCTCCCCACCTTCACCTCCGCCACCGTTGCGGGTTGGGCAGTCCGCGGCAGCAACCTGGTCGGCGCGTCCGATTCCGCACCGGTCTCGCTCCCGGTTGTCGACACGATCGAGCGCAACGGCTTCCGTGGCGCGCCGCTGACCCCCGGCACCGCGGTCCGGGTGGAGACCGGAGCCCCGATCCCTGACGGCGCGGACGCCGTCGTCCCCTTCGACGACGGCACGGAGTTGTCCGACGATGTTGTCGAGTTCAGGACCGAGGTGGGATTCCGCCAGAACCTGCTCACGGCAGGTTCGCGAGTCTCCGACGGCGAGACGCTGCTCGACGCGGGCACCGTGCTCGATGTGCGGTCGATCGGACTGCTGGCGGAAGTCGGCCTCGACAAGGTGCTGGCCCGGCCGCGCCCGCGCGTGGCCCTGGTCACGATCGGATCGGACCTCGTGCCCGCCGGGGCACCGTTGACCCGACTCACGCAGACCTACGACGCGGTCACCCCGCTGATCGCTGCCGCGACCCGGTCCGACGGCGCTCAGGTCTTCCCGGCCGGAATCATCGCCGATGACGCCACGGCCATCCGCAGGACCTTGACCGACCAGCTGCTGCGCGCCGATCTTGTGCTGGTGTTGGCAGAGCCGACCCAGACGCTGTCAGACGTGCTCGGTCACCTCGGTCCGACCGATGTCGGCGAGGTCGCGATGACTCCGGGCAGCACCCAAATCTTCGGGCTGATCGGCGAGGACCGAACCCCGGCCATCGTTCTTCCGGCGGAGCCCGGGCTCGCGTACCTGACCTACCAGGCGTTCGGGAGACCACTGGTGCGAAAACTGGCCGGTGTGGATCCGCTCTACAGGCCCGAGGCTGCGCGTCCGACCACTGTCGAACTCCAGCAGGATCCGCAGCGCATGCGGTTCCTGCTCGCCACCGATGGCAGCCGAGGAGTGACCCCGCTACCAGCCGCCGAAGGCCGAGGAGCCGTCGAGCTCGCTCGCGCCAACGTGATCGTGGTGGTGCCGGTCGGCACCGAAACCATCCCTGCCCACGCTGACGTCACCTGCTGGATCCTCGACCAGCAGCCTCGATGACGCTTCTCTCGGCGTACTGGCCGGTCCAGCTGACCCATGGATCGGTCTCGCTCAGGCCGCTTCGCCGACGCGACGAGCTGGCGTGGGCCGAGATCCGGAACAGAGGCGTGGCGTGGTTCCGTGAGTGGGATTCCACTCGACCGCCGGAGGCGCGAGACGACGGCATGACCTTCGGCCAGATGGTCACGAGGTTCAATGCGAGAGCGCGCGCCGGCCAGATGCTGCCATGGGCCGTCGAATACCAGCCGACTCCGGACGCCCGCCCGCAGTTCGTCGGCCAGGTGACGGTCACCGGGATCACCCATGGCTCGGCCAGTTGGGCTCAGATCGGCTACTGGATCGACCAGCGCTGGGCGGGTCGGGGAATCATCCCCACCTCCGTCGCCATGGCCGGGGACTACTGCTTCACGACCCTGCGCCTGCACCGGCTGGAGATCGCCATCCGTCCCGAGAACACCAACAGCCTCGCCGTGGTTGGCAAGCTCGGCTTCCGGTACGAGGGACGCCGGCCGCGCTACATGCATGTCGCCGGGGACTGGCGTGACCACGACATGTTCGCATTGCATGCCGAGGAGGTTCCCACAGGGCTCCTGGCGCGCTTGGAGTCCCGTCGGCCCTAACGGATCCCCGACACTCCGGGGACGGTCGCGCACCCCGGGCCGGGTAGCCCGTACGGTGCGGGTGTGGGGTTGACAGGCGTGATCTTCGGCGGCATCGCAGCGATGTGGCTGGTGTATCTCGTTCCCTACTTCCTTCATCAGCGGACTGTTCCAGGGGCGGAGGACGCCCCCATAGCCGTCCCGTTCACCTCGTCGGTCACCATCGTCCGCAGTGGGTCGTCCCTGGCTGCGGCCCAGGACGGGAACGTCACTGTCTCCACTCCCCTGACCAGGCGTGCCGAGCTGTACCAGCTGAAGCAGATCGACCGTCGGGCCGCCCAGAGGCGCCGGCGGGTACTCATCGGCCTTCTGGGCGCCCAGGTCGTCGTGGGAGGCCTCGCATTGGCAGGGATCGGCTCATGGTGGGGCGCCGTCATCCCGGCGGTGCTGATCGTGGGCTTCCTGGTGGTGGCGCGGTTCAGCGTCAAGGCGATGCGGGCCGATCTCGCCAACCGGGCGGCGCGCATCGTCGGGAGCGCTGACGAGGAGACCGTCGCACTCAAGATCACAGTGGAGGACGTCGCCGATCACGAGCACTCGGTCGTGTTGAGCGAGCCGGTCACCCCGGTCGGGTCGTTGTGGGAGCCCATCCCCATCACCCGCCCCACCTACGTGTCCAAGCCGCTGGCTCCACGAACCGTCCGCACCATCGACCTGTCGGCACCCGTGCCCGAGCCGCGGCACGCTGTCCCGGTCACCGCGGACGCGCCGGTAGGGCCCCCCGTCCCCGCCTTCGAGGCTGACGACGAGGGTGGCCGCGAGGTCGGTTGACGCCGGCGAGGAGGCGAGCCGAAGGCTCATCGTTCGTGGTGCCTCACTGTCAAGTCCCCGCGAAACGTGGGCCGTGCCTCATGTAGTTTTTCCCCGCGAAAGCTAGCTGGCGCGGAGCCGGATCCCGGAGGGGTCGG
>CAZPCM010000142.1:0-6597 GCA_964585085.1 uncultured Propionibacteriaceae bacterium | reverse complement strand
GCCGAACTAGACCTGGAGGAACATTGGGTACCAAGAAATGGGTCGCCGGCGCCGCTGGCGTTGTGGCAGGCATCCTCGCGCTGTCCGCCTGCACCCCGACCCCGACCGCGTCACAGTCGGCCAGCAACACCGAGAAGGTGGCAACGGTCGCGTGGAACCAGCCGTTCTACAGCTACAACAACAATTCCAACGGCGGCAACAACGTAACCAACGGCAACGTCTACTACATCACCAACGACGGGTTCAATTTCTACGACAAGGATCTTAAGCTCCAGCCCAACAAGAGCTTCGGTTCGTACGAGAAATTGTCGGACGCCCCACTGACCATCAAGCTCACTTTCGCCGACACGGCGACCTGGTCGGACGGTGTGCCGGTGACCCCGGCCGATTCCATCCTCACTTGGGGCGCGATGTCGCAGCTCTTCAACACGGAGAAGGAGGCGCCGGAGGAGATCAAGCCCAATACTGGGAAGACCGTCTACTTCGATGCCGGCACGCCTTCGTTCGGTTTGATCAAGGAATTTCCGAAGATCGAAGGCAAGTCGATGACGTATACCTACAGCAAGCCGTACGCCGACTGGGAGCCCGCCTTGCTGTCCCCGGGCCTGCCGGCGCACATCGTGGGCAAGCGGGCTCTGGGTATCAATGACCCGACCGAGGCGGCTAATGCGGTGGTCAAGGCATTCCAGGACAAGGACAACACCGCACTGTCCAAGATCTCGAACGTCTGGAACCTCGATTTCAACTACACGAACATGCCGGCCGACAAGGATCTGACCGTCAGCAGTGGGCCGTATGTAATCACCGACCTGAAGGATAAGGAATACATTACGGTCACCAAGAACCCGAAGTACCAGGGTGAGCACAAGCCGAACATCGACAAGGTGACGATCCGGTTCATCGGTGACGCACTCGGTCAGGTCCAGGCGCTGCGCAATGGTGAGGTGCTGGTGATCAACCCGCAATCCACTGCGGACACGCTGAAGGCCGCGCAGGCCGTGCCGAACGCCACTGTCAAGCAGAGCATCGAGGCCTCGTACGAGCACATCGACCTGACCTTCAACAACCGCGGGCCGTTCGATCCGAAGGCCTACGGTGGCGACGCCAACAAGGCCAAGCTCGTCCGTCAGGCGTTCCTGCATACGATTCCACGGCAGAAGGTCATCGATTCGCTGATCAAGCCGCTCGACCCTAACGCGCAGATCCGTCAGTCGTACACGCAGGTGCCGGGTAGCCCGATGTATGACGCAATCGTGGCCGGCAACGGGATGAGCCAATATGCGGGCGACATCGATAAGGCGAAGGCGCTGTTGAAGGAGGCGGGCGTCTCGTCGCCCACCGTGCGGATCATGTACGCGGCGGACAACCCGCGTCGCGCTCAGCAATTCCAGCTCTATAAGGAGGCGGCGGAGTCAGCCGGCTTCAAGATCGTCGACAAGATGGAGGCCACCTGGTCCGACAAACTCTCCGACAAGACCTATGACGCGGTCTTCTTCGCCTTTTCGTCGACATCGACTGCCGTCACCGGCGATGAGGCGATCTATCGGACGGCGAAGGGGAATAACTACAGCGGCTACAGCAATGCCACCGTTGACAAGTTGTTCGATGACCTCAGCGTCACCACGGATCCGGCGAAGCAGCAGGAGATCTTGGCACAGATCGAAAAGGTGCTGGTGGATGACGCCTACGGACTCAGCATCTTCCAGTTCCCTGGCATCACCGGCATCTCCAACAAGATCACCGGCATCGATCCGATCACGATCTCGCCGCTCTACTTCTGGAACATCTGGGAGTGGAAGCTCGCCTGATGTAGCCCACGGACGGGTCCGGCCGCTACAGTGGCCGGACCCGCCCCGGGTAAGAAAGGCATCTGCTGTTGTTCTGAGCCACCGTTGGTGTTGGGTGCTGAGAGAAGGGCTCCTGCATGCTCCGCTTTCTTGCCAGACGACTCGTCATCGCGATCGCGATTCTGGCCGTGCTATCGATCCTGGTCTACTTCATGCTGGACCTCGCGATGGACCCGCTGGACGACCTGCGCACCAGCACCGCACTCAACAGGGATCAGCAGATCGAGGCGCGGATTATCCAGTTGCATCTCGACGAATCGGTGTTCGAGCGATATCTGCGATGGCTCAGGAGCTTCGTCGCCGGTGATCTGGGGGTCGCCTGGCGTACTGGTCAGAGCGTAGCGACGCTGCTGCAGGGCGCGATCGTCACCTCCATCCAGCTGGTGCTGGCCTCGACGATCCTGGCAATCGTGCTCGGCGTCTTCGTCGGCCTGATCAGCGCGCTTCGCCAGTACACAACCTTCGACTATTCGCTGACTTTCGTCTCCTTCGTGCTTTATTCGCTGCCGGTCTTCTGGGTCGCCGTGTTGCTGAAGGAGTTCCTGGCGATCGGCTTCAACGACTATCTGGCCGAACCCGAGATCAACTGGCCGATGGTCGTGACTCTGTCCGTAGTCGGCGGGCTCTTCTGGGCCGGCGCACTAGGCGGCAACTGGACCCGGAAGGCCCTGACATTTGCCACGGCCGCTCTTGTCGGCGGGGCGGTGCTGGTGTTCGTGATGGGATCCGGCTGGCTTCTAGCCCCGCAACTCGGCCTGGTCGGGGTAGCCGTCATTGCGATCGCGACGGCCTTCTGCGTCACTTTGGTGTTCGCAGGTCCGACGAACAAGAAGGCGCTTTACTCGGCGCTCACCACGGCCGGTGTCGGAGTGGCGCTGTACGTGCCGCTGCAGTGGCTTTGGTTCCTCTACGTCGCGGACAACTGGCAGATGTTCGGGCTGCTTCTGCTGGCGATCGCCGTCGGCCTGGGCGTGGGTTGGCTGTACGCCGGGCCCGATCGGGGCATATCGATGCGGGTCAGCGCCGTTGTCGCCGTCCTTGTCTCGGTCACGGTCTATGCCGATCGCCTGATGCAGAGTTGGCTCGACTTCTCCAACAATCCGTCGATCCGAAACCGTCCGATCGCGACGATCGGCGCCGAGACCCCAGGTCTGGTCGGGGACTACTGGGTTCACTCGCTCGACAAGTTCGCCCACCTGCTGCTGCCGACGGTGGCGCTCACGTTGATCTCATTCGCGGGCTACACGCGCTACCAGCGTGGTTCGATGCTGGAGGTCATGGGTCAGGACTACATCCGGACCGCGAGGGCCAAGGGCCTTCCGGAACGGATCGTGCTGGTCCGGCATGCACTGCGCAACGCGTTGATGCCGCTCGCATCGATCGTCCCGGTCGACATCGTCGGTTTGCTGGGTGGGGCGGTCATCACGGAGACGATTTTCGCCTGGAACGGCATGGGCCGGATGTTCGTTGGTGCGATGTTCGCCAGCGAGCCTGATCCGGTCATGGCGTACGTGATGATCACCGGCGCGGTGGCCATGACCGGAAACCTGATAGCCGACTTCCTGTACGCGGTTCTCGATCCACGGATCCGGGTGGACGGATGACGAGCCGAACGTCTCCGTTGGATTGCGCTGCGGACCCATCGGATGTGAGTAGGAAAGGCAGGGTGCGTCCCCATGGCTGACATGAACAGGCCAGGCGAGCCGATCGATCCCGATGCGCCCGCCGGTGATCCGACCTCTGGGGCCGAACCGATCCAAGGCGCCGGGATGACTCCGCTTCCGCCCGGCGACCGTGATCTGGGTGCGACCGGCAGCGGCGAGAATGCGATCGAAGTCAAGGAGGTCGAGGGACTCTCTCAGGGCCAGATCGTTCGGAGGCGGTTCCTGCGTCACCGGGGCGCCGCGACCGGCCTGATCACGCTCGTTCTGGTCGCACTGTTGGCGTTCACGTCCATGGGGATCGGACCGATCCGGGGCTGGTGGAAGTACCAGGACTACCAGCGTTCGAATCCGGTCATCAACGGTGGTGAGCCCACTTTGACCCTGCCCGGCTGGCTGGGCGGTCCGGGCTTCGGACTTGGCGAACATCCGTTCGGCCAGAACGACATCGGGCACGACATCTTCGCCCTCGTGATGAAGGGCGTGCAAACCTCGCTGCTGGTAATGATCGTGATGTCGTTGGTCGCCTGCCTGATGGGGGTCCTGGTTGGGGCACTGGCCGGCTACTATCGCGGCCGCCTGGACATGATGCTGATGCGATTCACCGACCTCATCATCACGCTTCCCGTCCTGGTGCTCGGCGCGGTGCTCGGCCGGGTGGTCTCGCTGGTTCCCACCAAGCTCGGCCTCTCCGACGACGTCGGCTTCGCGATCCGGGAGAACATGCCGATCCTGATCGCTACTGTCCTCGGGCTGATTCTGTGGACCGGCTTGGCGCGCCTGGTCCGGGCCGAGTTCTTGACTCTTCGCGAACGAGAATTTGTCGACTCGGCCCGGGTTGCCGGCGCCAGCGACTTCCGGATCATCACCAAGCACATTCTGCCGAACGCCATCGGTGTGATTATCGTCAACACCACGCTGCTGATGTCGCTGTCCGTCGTGCTCGAGTCGTCGCTGAGCTTCCTGGGCTTCGGCATCAATCCTCCGTCGGTTTCGCTGGGACGCTTGATCGCAGAGAACCAGACGGCCTTCGGTACGCGTCCGTGGCTGTTCTGGTGGCCGGGGCTCTTCATCGTCCTGATCGCACTCAGCGTCAACTTCATCGGTGACGGGCTGCGGGATGCGTTCGACCCGCGCACCAGGAAGATCCCGTCCCAGCGGCAGATGGACAAGGCCTCGGCACTCTTGGAGAAGGAGGGCGCCAAGTGAGCACCAGCAAGCCGAAGCCGGTCAGCCAGGGGATCGCCGGCGCCGAACGACTGTCCAAGCAGATCGGTGGCAAGGTCGCCCATGGTGACACCGTGCTCGAGGTCCGCGACCTCGGCGTCCGGTTCTGGGTGAACGACGAGTGGTTCACGGCCGCCCAAGGCCTGACCTATGACCTCAAGGCCGGCGAGGTACTGGCGATCGTCGGCGAGTCCGGCTCGGGAAAAACCCAGTCGGCGATGAGCCTGATCGGCCTGCTACCCAAGAACGGCCGCGCCACCGGTTCCGCCAAGCTCAAGGGCACCGAACTGATCGGCATGTCGCTGCGGCAACTGCAGCACGTCCGCGGCAATGAGATCTCGGTGATCTTCCAGGAGCCGATGACGGCGCTGAACCCTGTTTACACGGTCGGGTTCCAGATCGTCGAAACCCTGCGCACCCACTTCCTGATGCAGCCCGCCGCGGCGAAGGCGCGGGCGATCGACCTGATGCGGCTGGTGGAGATTCCCGCGCCGGAAGACAGCTTCGACAAATTCCCGCACCAGCTCTCCGGCGGACAGCGGCAGCGGATCATGATCGCCCAGGCGCTGGCCTGCGACCCCGGCTTGCTGATCGCCGACGAGCCCACCACGGCACTGGATGTCACGGTGCAGGGCGAGATCCTCAAGCTGATGCGGGACCTGCGTGAGCGGGTCACTGCGGCGATCATCCTGATCACCCACGACATGGGTGTGGTCGCCGACATGGCCGACCGGATCGTGGTGATGAAGGACGGCCAGGTCGTCGAGCACGGCACCTCGGACGAGATCTTCAACCGGCCCCAGCACCCCTACACCAAGCAACTGCTGGCCTCGGTTCCACACCTGGGTTCCGCGACCGCCGATGAGGAGCTGCCGCACGCCCGGTTGTCGCTGGTTGCCGAGGGCGATCAGACCGGTGTGCCACTGCTGGAGGCGCCGCCGGGGATCACCCCGGCGCTGCTGATGGAGGACGTCGCGATCGAGTACCCGAAGCAGGGCCGGCGGGCGGCCTTCCGGGCGGCGCACCACATCAACCTGCGGGTCGATCCGGGCGAGGTGATCGGCCTGGTCGGCGAGTCCGGCTCCGGCAAGACCACCATCGGACGTGCGGCGATCGCGCTGCTGCCGGTGGTCGAGGGACGCCTCATCATCAACGGCAGGGACATCACCAACGCCAAGTCGTCGGAACTGAAGCCGTTCCGCAAAGAGGTCGGTATCGTCTTCCAGGATCCCGGCTCGTCACTGAACCCCCGGTTGCCGGTCGGCGAATCGATCGGCGAGCCGATCATGCTGCACCTGGGTCTGAAGGGTGCCGAGCTGTCCAAGCGGGTGGAGAACCTGCTGGAGAGCGTCCAACTGCCACGGGCGATGCGGAACCGCTACCCGCACGAACTCTCCGGCGGCCAGCGGCAGCGGATCGGCATCGCCCGGGCGCTGGCCCTGCAGCCGAAGCTGCTGATCGCGGACGAGCCGACCTCGGCGCTCGACGTCTCGGTGCAGGCCCGGGTGCTGAAGCTGTTCCAGGATCTGCAGGCCCAGTACGGCTTCGCCTGCGTCTTCATCAGCCACGACCTGGCGGTGGTCGAGATGCTCAGCCAACGGGTCGCGGTGATGCGGCACGGTTACCTGGTCGAGGTCGGCCCCACCAAGGAGATCGTCTCCGACCCGCAGCATCCCTACACGAAGCGGCTGCTGTCGGCGGTGCCGGTGCCTGATCCGGCCGAGCAGCGCCGCCGGCGCGAACTGCGCGACGCGATCATCGAGCGGGAACACATCGTCTCCTGAGACGCGTTCTCGTCATCTCGGGCGGAGTGTTCGTCATCCGGGCGGGGTGTTCGTCATCCCGGGCTTGCCCCGGGATCT
>CAZPCM010000141.1:5193-6662 GCA_964585085.1 uncultured Propionibacteriaceae bacterium | reverse complement strand
CGATCGGGGTCGTGGCCGCCAGGACCATCAGGGAGGCGGCGCGGGCGAGGAGGACGAGGATGTGCCCGATCGCGGCCACGACAAGGAGCAGGCCCATCAGGCCCAGAACGGTGGCGATGGTGCCGTCGGTGATGTCGGCGGGCGTGAACGGCGTCCACGGCTTCCACGCCGACCAGGAGGGGACGTTGAGCAGGCTGCTCATGAGGGCTCGGGTGAGACCGGAGCAGGCGGCGACGATCGTGACGCCGTAGGCGAGCCAGCCTGCCCAGATGGCGACGAACTGGCCGAACCCGATCGCGACCCTGGCCAGGCTGCGTCCGTCCCGTTTGATCGCGGCGGTGCCGAGCTGGACCATGCCGAGGATCAGCAGCAGGGCGGCGGCGATCCAGAACGTGACTCGGTAGAGGTGGGCTCCGGGTCCGTTCTCGCGGAGGTCCGGGGTGAGCAGGAAGTCACTGATCGACAACGCCAAGCGGAGCAGCCACAGGCCGGCGTTCCACAAGCCGAGCATGGCGGCGGTCCACCCATCGGCGACGATCTTGGCCGCCAGCGAGCCGAGGTAGGTGAACGGGTTCAGCAGGTCACCCACGCGCGGGCTCCGCTTCGACCCAGGTACGCCAGCCGGCCTCCAGCGCCTTCTCCGATCCGGGCCAGGTGGAGGGGGCCCTCGCCGGTGGGGTGCCGGGGGCGATCCTCCACCGGCCGTCCTGCCAGGTCATACGTTCGCAGTGCCCCCAGCCGATCCGGGCGTCGGCGACGATCGAGGCGCGCACGTCCAGCAGGACGCACGCCACCACCCAGCCGGGCCCGTCCACGCCCTTGACCAGCCCGGCAGCGGGGATCGCCTGGATCAGGGTGGTTTCGTCCTTGCCGCTGGACTCCTGCCGTGCCGCCACGAGGAATGCCTGGACCGCCTGGGTGAGTTCCCACTCGGCTGCGTCCACGCCGCCGGGCAGGGCCCAGGCCCGGTGGACGGCGTGGGCGGTCGGGATGCTCATCTGCTCGATCACGTGCAGCTCAATCGCGGCCAACTGGCCGACCGCACCCGCCGGCGTCCTCGGGAAGCCGGACTCCACCCCCACAGCACCCATCCCACTGCCCACGGGGATGGTGATCGTGGGCGGTAACTGGGTGGCCGGTGCGGCCTCGCGGGCGTCAGCCGGCTGCACGGCGAGCATGGGTTCGGCGGCGATCCCGTCCCGGATCTGCTCACCGTGTGCGGGCAAGTCTGGGTCGGTCGGCCAGGGCCCGGGCATGATCGACGGCTCCGGGGTGTCGGCGGTGATCGCGTAGAACGCCGCCAACGCCAACCCGGCGAGCAGACACAACCCGGTGACGGCTATCCCGGCAAGCAGGGTGACCAGCCGCCACCGCGGCCACACCCTGGGTTCGGTGCTGGGAAGATCGGCCACGGCTAGATGCAGCCCTTGCCCATCAGGGCGTCCAACATCCCGGGCAAGGTCAGATAC
>CAZPCM010000141.1:0-5183 GCA_964585085.1 uncultured Propionibacteriaceae bacterium | reverse complement strand
ACCCCCACCTTGGAGGCGTGGGGCATGCCGAAGATCCGGCCGGCCACAACCGCGCCGACACCGACGATCAGGCCCAGCAGGAACAGCACCCCAACCGCCCACAGGACGTTGCCGGTGATCTGGTCGACGTACTTGGCCGCGTTCCCCGGCGCGACCGGGCACACCTGCAGCGGCAGGAGCCAAACGAGCTTCATGCGATTCCTTCCATCAAGGTCAGTAGTTCCCGCCCCGCGGCCATCACCGGCCGCGGGAGATCCGTTGACGTCACGCCGAACAAGGCCAGGTGCTTGTTGTCCGGGACGCTCACCAGCCGCTCGGACCCGATGAGGGCACGGGCAAGCGGGCCGAGCGTGCACACGACGGAACGGGGCCATCTCCGACGGGGTGGCCCCACCACCGCGGCAACCACCCTCTGCTCGCCCAGCACACCCAGCGATGCCTCCAAACGGCTGAGTCCCGGCACGGACAGACGGCTGACGAGCACCAGCCGCGGTGCCGAGCCGACCAGCCGCGCCAGCCAGCCCTGACCGTGGACCACGGGCCACAGCACGCCCGCGTCCAGGACCGTCACCGACGGCCCGTCGCCAGCCGGGACAGGCATCGGGGCTCCAAACTGCTGGCTCGATGCCTGAATTCGTCGTTCGAGCAAGACGTTGCCGCGGCGGCCCCGCTGCCAATCGGCACCGACTGGCCCCAACTCCGCATCGCTGGCCACTGCCAAACCCGACAGCGGAGCGGGGGCGTACTCCACGACCCTGGCCGGGACGCTGGCGGCGCCGGCGATCGCCACAGCGAGCGTCGTGGCACCGTCCTGACCAGCACACCCCAGCACAGGGACGACCAGTTCACCCGGCAGCGGAGCCCATTCCTCGCCGGGATCGCTGGACCTCACGAGCCTTGTGTCAGACGTTCGGGGGGACGGACGGCGACGGAACTCGCCGGCGTCCAGCGCCCGGATCGCACGCTGGAGTTCGTCGACTCCGACGGGACGGGGCCAGCCGCCAGGTCGGCTGGCCCACGCCTGGGGACGCCCTCGCAGTGCCTCGCTCACTTGGTACTCCACATCCCCCACAAGCGCACCCGCGCGTCTTGAGCGGACACCGGCGTCAGGCGATTCGCGTGTAGCCGTGGGCAGCTGCCTGGAGCGCGTTCAGGGCTCGCGTCAGCCGGCGTTGGACGGTCTTCTCCGACACGGCCCACTGCACCGCCACGGCACGCACCAGATCCCTGGCCAGCAGGCCGAAGTAGGTGCGCGAACACCGGATGGACGGTTCGCCAAGCTCGGCGGTGCGAACCGCGCACAACAACAGCCGACGATCCTCCTCGCTGATCACGCCCTCGTCGCAAGCCCAGCCGAGCACGTCCAGCAGTTCCTCCAACGGAGACAGTTCCTTCGGAGCCGCCATCCACTCAGGTCCGTTCACCGTGGTGATCGTGTGGTGCCAGGTCGGGTCGTGACTGCGTAGGTAGGCCGGGGCGTCACAGTCGGCCAACACGCCGCGTCGGACGCGACGAAGGACATGGGCGGCGATCTTCTGCCGACCCTCCCAGGACACCCCACGAATCTGGAGCCACAACTCGGCGGCCACCTCAGCGTCGATCCCCGCCGTGAGGGTGCGCAGGTCGCACGCCAAGTTGCGGGCACCGGGAAGCAACGCCCACGCCATCACGAGCGCGGCATCCACGTCGTCCCCACCCTCAACCGAGGCCAGCCAGACCAACGCCTGGAGAACCCGGTCGGCTTCGGCCGGATCCGAACTCAGCAGCCAGCGCCGCAGCGACCGCCAGTCATCCACGGCCAGCAACTCAGGCTTCTTCTCGGCCCACCTCTGCCACGACTCAGCCAGGATTTCGGGGATAGCACCCTCAACCAGACCCAATTCGCGAGCGACGCTCATGACCACTCCTTCCGTGATTGTGAATCGTCGGAAGGACAACAGTGGAACGTATTCGGCTTCGTAAACCCTCGGTGTGGACAGCAATGTCTACGTCCACAGATTCCGCGTAACCCCTTGACAGAATCAGGCCATCCACCCTTGTCAGGGGTGCGTTACTCCTATCGGGTCTCGCGTAACCCCATTTCCTGCTTGTGAAGGCTCCGTTCGTCCGTTGTAGGGACGCCAAGTCCCGTCCTGCCGGCCTCACACCACGCAGGGCGTGCCTTTTACAAGACCGTCCGCGGGGTCGAACTGTTTGGGCGTTTCACCGGAGCAACGGCCGTATCCGTCACGTACACCGCTGGTCTCGCCTCGGTCCGGAGACGCCGGCACGCAGCACGTCGACGGACACCTTGGGTCTGGAGTCCACGGACCCGACGAAGTCTGGGGACGTCGCCGTGAAGGAAGGTGCGGAAACGTCAGTGCGGTGCGGGACACTGCACAGGTGAGTGAAGACCAGGTGCCACCCAGGTCCCAAGGACTGGAGGCAGAACCCCCAGCAAAGGAAGTGAGGCGTCGCCTGGCTGGTCGACGCTCCCACTGGATGCTGCTTGCGGTGGCGGTTGTAGCACTTGCGGTGGGGAGTTATGCGATCGCACACCTTCCCGGCGGGGTCTACAGCGACGGCGGCCCCTTCTCTGCTGAGACGGTCCCGGCCGATACCGACGGTGACGGGCTCCCGGATGGGGTGGAGGAGTCCGGATGGAGAACTCAGGGCGGCGGCGAGTATCGCACCGACCCGCACAAGGCCGACACTGACGGTGACGGCCTCACTGACGGCGATGAGGCCGGCTTGCTGGTGGCAAGCCAGCCGTCGGACCGCTTGTATGGCGGCATCTCTGATCCGACCATGGCGGATTCAGATGACGACGGACTCGGCGACAGGTCCGAGCTGCAGGGCTGGGTGACTCAAAGTGGCGCGGTCTACCGCACTGAGCCGATGAATCCTGACACCGACGATGACGGCCTCTACGACGGCGACGAGGCCGGCGCGCTCGTCACGAGCGACGTCCCTGCTGGGGTCTACTCCGGTCGCTCGAACCCTTCTCTGGTCGATTCCGATGGTGACGGTCTGGGCGACGCCGACGAAGCGGACCTCGGTCTCGACGCGTTCGACCGTGACAGCGACGACGACCAGATCGAGGACGGTCGTGAGGTTCAGGTCGTCGGCACGGATCCTGACATGGCCGACACCGACGGCGATGGCTTCGAGGACGGGTATGAGGACGCCAACCGGGAGGGCCAGGGTCTCGATCCATTGTGGGTCGACGTCAAGGTCGACAAGTGGGTCTACGCATTCGACTTCGCCAAGGGTGCGGTCGCGGGTGACCTCTGGCGGGAGGACTCGATCGCATGGCTGGCCGGCAACCTCGCCTCCGGCGGTGCGAGCTTCATCCCCGGCGTCGGCTGGATCGTCGGGACGGTCGCCGATGTGCGCGATGCCATCGGGTCGGGCATCCGAGCAGACTGGGTGGGTTTGGGCTTCAGTGCGGTGGGCCTGATTCCGGACGTTGGCGATGCGGTGGCCATCCCCGGAAAGGCCGCGAGGTTTGTTGCCCGGGACCCCGAACTGGCCGCTGTTGTGGCGGCCACCATTGTGGCGCTCAACAAGGTCCCGGAGGACACCAAGGTCCACACCCTCAGGCCGATCTGGAAGAGCTGGGACACGCTGCTCGCCGTCGGCTCCAGCGAGAAGGCGCTCCTCAGGCTGCAGCAGGGGAAGACCAACCTCGACGATCTCGCAGCGGCCATCAAGCGGAGCACCCCCGTCAAGGGACCCGATCCCAAGTTCTTCGACGACTGGAGGGACGGCGAGCAGTACCTCGAAGATCTCTACGGTGCCGATGTGAAAGGTGTCACAAGGCAGGTCCGGGCATCCACGGAGGGCTGCATCGACGTCTGCAACATCACCAACATCCGGCTCTTCGACGTCTTCGTTGACGGAGTAGCTCATGAGTCAAAGGTCGGATACAAGACGTTGAGCGATGTCGAGAAGCAGATCAGATCGGACGCCCACCTGATCAAGAATGGGGTCATCGAGGGCGCCCACTGGCACTTCTTCGCAAGCGGGTCCACCAACAGACTGGGAGCGTCCCCGAAGGTGCTGGACCTGCTCGATGAGCTCGGAATCCCCTACACGATTCATCTCCCTGCGAAGGCGTAGGTCCACCACATGTCTGGGTACACAAGCTTCATCTCCATGACCGAACCCGAGGCGACGGCCTATCTCGACCGGTTTCTCGCCGAGATGGGGCCGTCACTGGTTCAGTTCGCCACGTCCATCAACTCCGAACTGACGTACTCAAAGGACTCCTTGGGCCTGGTCTGGGGTGAGATGAGGCCGAAGCTTGCGTGGCGTCATGGCTACCTTCCGCCCCGACTCGGGCAACCGGGACCTCGCATCCAGGCGCGACAGCTTGAATCTCCTGAGAACCTACCTTCCTGGTTCCACCATCCCAGCGGTGCCGGGTACGCCCGGTTCTCCGCTGAGACCCTGTGGCTGATCGATGGCGCGGGCCGCTATCTGGGCGAGACCCTCATCCGCAATGTCGGGGGCACCTGGCGTTCGGGCGCCGCCCGAACTGAGGGCTACATGTTCCAGAACCAACCGGTCATAGCCGGCATCACCCCTGAGCCGGTGAGTCCCATTCAGGCATGCGCAGTCCTCGTCGCAAGAGCGTTGAGGGCGAATTCAGAGCAGGGGCCGCAGAGTCTGGTCGACGTCTACGACAACTGGTCTGCTAAGAATCCCTGATGTCAGCCGCGGTCGGCTGTGGACATTGACACGGATGACCCAAGCGGTGCCGGCGCGCTCAGCCGTCCTCGTTGAACGACTCGACGATCCGCGACCACGCCAAGCGACAACTTCCCCAGGACCCTCATCTCGTCCTGCTGCCTCAGCACGCGGATTGGATGGCGGCGAGCAGGCTCCGAATGCTGGCCTTGACCTCCGCCAGCAGAGGAGCGATGGCCGAGGCCTGGGCGATCGAGGGCGACGCCGTCAGGTCGGCGACGGCGGTACTCAGAGACTCCAGCCAGGTCTGCGCCGCGTGCCTCGGCTACCTCACCCGGACTCTGACCGGGGCGGGTGCGGACTGCGTGCGCGCCACCGCGCTGTGAGGGCGATGATCACGCCGATCCCCAGCAGCATGAAGCAGGCCGCCAGGATGAGCCACTTGCCGGCGGTGAAGAGCGGCGCCAGCTCCGCGAGCACCGGCGTCCGGGCCGGATAGCGTGCCATCACCG
>CAZPCM010000140.1:0-6727 GCA_964585085.1 uncultured Propionibacteriaceae bacterium | reverse complement strand
GTCCAGAACGCCCTGGAGCTGGGCGTCCCGGTCACCGGGATCGCCGAGGCGACCTTCGCCCGCGCGCTGTCCAGCTCGATTCCGCAGCGCACCGCCGCTCGCGAGGTGCTGCCGGCGAACGCCCAGCCGTGGGTGATCGAGGATCGGGCACAGTTCATCGAGGACGTCCGCTCGGCGTTGTACGCCTCCAAGGTGGTCGCCTACTCCCAGGGCTTCGACCAGATCGCCGCAGCCAGCGAACTCTACGGCTGGGGCATCGACCGCGGCGCGATGGCGCGGATCTGGCGCGGCGGCTGCATCATCCGGGCCCGGTTCCTCAACCGGATCACCGAAGCCTACGAGCGCAACCCTGAGCTCCCGCTGCTGATCGCCGACCCGTACTTCAAAGAGGAGGTCACCACGGGCATGTCGTCCAGGCGCCGGGTCGTCTCCCAGGCGGCGCTGACCGGCGTGCCCACGCCGGCCTTCGCGTCCTCGCTGAGCTACTACGACGGTCTGCGCGCCGAGCGCAGCTCGGCGGCCGTGATCCAGGGCCAGCGGGACCTGTTCGGCGCCCACACTTACCGCCGGGTTGACCGGCCGGGTACCTTCCATACCCAGTGGTCCACCGATCGCACCGAGATCCAGTACTGACGATGCTCGGACGGCCGGCGGGGACTCGGAGTCCCCGCCGGCTGCTGCGTCCGAGCCCGGACTGGACGTTTCCGCTCCTGGGAGGGAGGCTGGCCCCATGACCGATCTCGTCACCGCGACCCTGACCGGGGGGCCGGCCATCCTGGCCGAGCGGGTGACTGCCGCCCTCGGCGACCCGGACCGACTGGGGGTCGCGTTCTCGGGGGGTGTGGACTCCTCGGTCCTGCTCGCCCTGGCTGCCCGCGCGCTGGGCCCCGTCCGGACCCTGGCCATCCTCGGCGTCTCGCCGAGCCTGGCCTCCGCCGAACGCGTCGCCGCCCATGAGGTGTCCGCGGCCATCGGCGTCCCGCTGGTCGAACTCGCGACCCACGAGGCCGACAAGGGGGAGTACCGGGCCAACGGGCCCGACCGGTGCTTCCACTGCAAGGACGAACTGTTCACCCGAATCGCCGACGAGGTCGCCGAGCGGTACGGCCTGACCGCGATCGCCTACGGCGAGAACGCCGACGATGCCAGGCGCCCGGATCGGCCCGGTTCGCAGGCGGCCACCAACCACCGGGTGCTGCGTCCGCTGGCCGAGGCCGGGCTGGACAAGGCCGCCGTCCGTGCGGTGGCGCGGGCTCTCGGCCTTCCCACGGCCGACAAGCCGGCTGCGCCGTGCCTGGCGTCGCGCATACCGCACTTCGAGGAGGTCACCCCCGAGAAGCTGCACCAGGTCGACGCGGCCGAGGCGGCCGTGCGCGCGCTCGGCTTCGGCGACGTCCGAGTCCGGCACCACGGCGACATCGCCCGCGTGGAGCTGCCCGTGAGCGAGTTGCCCCGGGCCGTCTCGGACGAGGTCCGCGCCGAGCTGCTGCGGGCCGTCCGAGCGGCGGGGTTCCGGTTCGTCAGCCTCGACCTGGCCGGGATCCAGTCCGGGGCCTTCACCCTTCACCTGGTCAGCCGTGGCTGAGCCCGGCTGGCAGCCGCCGGCGGCGCTGCGGGAGATCGCCGACCTCGACTTCGACCGGGCCGGACGGCGCGGTTACCCCGAAGCGGTCTACTGCGAGTCGAAGACCGCCGATCAGCTGCGGGTGATCGCGGCCGCGGTCCGCGACCGGGAGGCCCGCACCCTGTTCACCCGCGCCGGACACGAGCAGGCGCTGGCGGTGCTGGCCGAGCTCCCCGATGCCGGCCACGATCCCGAGTCGCGCCTGCTGTGGTGGCCCAGCGAGCCTCCGACGCCGGTGGGCGGGTTGGTCGTGGTGGCGGCCGCCGGCACCTCGGACCTGCCGGTCGCCCGCGAAGCGCTGCAGGTGGCCCGGTTCCTGGGCCGTCCGGTGGAACTGGTGCCCGACGTGGGCGTCGCCGGCCTGCACCGGATCCTCAACCGGTTGGAGTTGCTCCGCAGCGCCGCGGCGATCGTGGTCGTGGCGGGCATGGACGGCGCGCTGCCGAGCGTGGTCGCCGGGCTGGTCGCGGCGCCGGTCGTGGCGGTGCCCACGTCGGTGGGTTACGGAGCCGCCTTCGAGGGACTGGCTCCGCTGCTCACCATGCTGAATTCGTGCGCCCCAGGGGTGGCCGTGGTCAACATCGACAACGGCTACGGCGCCGGGCACCTGGCCGCCCAGATCGCCGCACCCCGCTGACTGAGTAGGCCGTCCGGCTGACTGCCTCGGCTGTCCGATCGTGGGCCCGTTCGGCGCACGATCGGACAATCCGTGTCACAGCTTGGCGCCGGCGGGCAGGATCCTGGACTGGGCGTAGACCTCGCGCAGCACCTGGAGCGGCGCCAGGCCCACGGCCGGTGTGATCCAGAACGGCTCGGGGTCGCCGAGCCTGGCGTAGAAGTCGTCGATCAGCAGTGCGTGGCTCCTGCCCCAGTAGGAGCGTTCGCCGGAGGCCTGCTCGTCGGAGGCGATCACCCGCGTGGATGAGCCGTCGTCGAGACGCACCTGGCCGCCGGCGAAGGTGATCCGCCCGTCGCGTCCGGTGATCTCAAGGTCGACGTCGGCATTGGCGTGGTGGGTGTTGGTCGCGAAGAACGTCGAGCGCACGCCCGACTCGTGGTCGATGACGATGGTGGCGGTGTCCTCCACCTCGATCACGTCCGCCAGGGCCAGCGTCGCTGCCCGTCCGCTCACCGAGACCGGCTGTCCCAGGAACCACAGCATCAGATCGAGGGTGTGGATCGCCTGGTTGATCAGGACGCCACCGCCCGCGGAGTCCCAGCGGCCGCGCCAGGGGGCGGCCCGATAGTAGGCCGCCGGACGGAACCACCACACGGCCGCTCGTCCCCCGACGATCGGGCCGAGGGCGCCGGAGTCGAGCGCCTCCCGGATGGCCAGCGAACTGGGGTTGTACCGGTTCTGGAAGACCACGCCCACCTTGCGCGTGGCGGAGGCCGCCCGCGCGACCAGCCGACGGCCGGCCTCGACGGTCTGGCCTAGGGGCTTCTCGGTGAGCACGTGGGCGCCGGCGTCCAGGGCGTCCAGCGCCACGGGCACGTGCTGGTGGTGCGGAGTGGTCACGTGGACCACCTCCGGCCTGACGGCCTCCAAGAGGTCGCGATGGTCGGTGAACCAGGGGACGCCGTGGGCGCGCCCGGCATCCTGGGCCCGCTCGGCGTCGGTGTCGCAGACGCCGACCAGGTCGATGCCCGGACTGGCGTCGATGGCGGCGAGATGCAGGGCGGAGATGTCGCCGATCCCGACGACGGCAGCGGTGGTCATGGTGTGCTCCGATCCGGCCGGATCGCCCCGGTCAGGCGTAAGGGATGCCTTCCTCGGCGAGGATGGCGGTGAAGGCGCGGTGGGCCCGGCGCCAGTTGTCCGGGCCGGAGAAACCACCCAGGGAGTGGCCGTAACCCAGGTGCGGCTCGAGTGAGACGAAGCCCTCGAAACCGTCGGCGGCGAAGGCGCGCATGGTCTCGCGGAATTCACCATCACCCTCACCGGCGGGCACCACAGTGCCGTCTGTCATGAGCGCGTCCTTCACCTGCAGGTAGGCGACGTGGGGTGACAGCATCGCGTACCCCTCGGTGAACGGACGGACGCCGCACTGGACGAAATTCGCGTTGTCCCAGGTCAGCTTGAGCGCCGGACTGTTCACGGATTCGACGATATCGAGGCAGCGTCGCGGAATGTCGCCGAAGATCTCCTTCTCGTTCTCGTGGATCAGGGTCACGCCGGCCTCCTCGGCGATCGCGGCCAAGTCGCGCAGTCGGCTGATGACTTCGTCGCGGTAGTCGTCGGGGTTTTCGCCCTCGGGGATGAAGTAGGAGAACATGCGAATGAACCGGGCGCCGAAGAACCGGGCGACCTCTGCCGCGTGCCGCATCCGGTCCAGGTGTGCCGTGTTGTCCTCGGTGATCGGGATCTTCCCGATCGGGGAGCCGATGCTGGAGACCCCGATGCCGGCGGCGTCCAGGGTGTCCTTGACCCGGCGCAACTGGTCCTCGTCGAGGTCGAGGACGTTCACGTCCCAGGCCGAACGCAACTCGATGTACGTCAGGCCCAGCTCGGTGACCAGGGCAACCTGCTCGTCGAGGTCGGGGGAGATTTCATCAGCAAAGCCGGACAGGATCCACATCGGTAACACCTTCTCGTCGTTGAGCCGAGCACCAAGCCCGACCTCCACCATTGAGCCTCCACCGGAGGGATCTCGGCAACCTCGGCAGACAACGAATGGCAACTGCTCCCGGCCGACCCGCAGGCGAGGCTTACCGTGGCAGCAACGCACGTACTCCAACGAAGGAAGAACCATGGCTGACCACAAGATCCGCCTCGGCATCATCGGTCTCGGTGCCCAGGGCGGTTACTACGCAGGATTCCTCGCCGCCGGTCGGGTCGGCAACACCGTCCTCGGCGCCATCTGCGACATCGATGAGACCAAGCGCGCCGTCGCCGAGTCCTACGGCGTCCCGTTCTTCACCGACTACGTCGAGTTGCTCGACAGCGGTGTGGTGGACGCGGTGGTCACCACGGTCCCGCACTACCTGCACCCCGAGATGGGCATCGCCGCCCTCGAGCGTGGGATCCACGCGCTGGTGGAGAAGCCGGCCGGGGTGTACACCAAGCAGGTGCGCGAGCTTCTCGACCTGGCCGCGGCCAAGCCCGAGGTCACCACCGCGATCATGTTCAACCAGCGGACCAACCCGCTCTACAAGGACCTCCGCGAGCTCGTCGGCAGCGGCGAACTGGGCAAGCTGCGGCACACCAGTTGGATCATCACCACCTGGTGGCGGCCTCAGGGCTACTACGACCAGAGCCAGTGGCGCGCCACGTGGGGCGGCGAGGGCGGCGGCGTCCTGGTCAACCAGGCTCCGCACCAGCTCGACCTGTGGCAGTGGATCTGTGGCATCCCGAAGTCGGTCTTCGCCAAGCTCGCCTTCGGCTTCCGGCGCGACATCGCCGTAGAGGACGAGGTCACCGCAGTGGTCGACTTCGGCGAGGGTGCCACCGGGACGTTCATCACGTGCACCCACGACCTGTCCGGCACCGATCGGCTCGAGATCCTGCTGGACGCGGGCAAGATCGTTGTCGACGGCTCCAAGACCGTCACCGTCACCCGGCTCAGCGCCCCCGAGCAGGAGCTCAGCAAGGGCATGGACATGGCCGACGTGATGCGGCTCTTCAGCGGCGGTGCGGACTTGTCAGCCCTGATGAGCACCACCACCCGGACCTACGACTCGGCTTGGAGCGACCAGCATCCGAGCGTGATCGAGAACTTCTCCGCGAACATCCTCGACGGCACGCCGCTGATCGCCCCGGTCTCCGACGGTATCCACGGTGTCCGGCTGGCCAACGCGGTTCACCTGTCCGGCTGGATCGGCGAAGAGGTGTCCATCGAGCATTTCGACGAGGACCGCTACCTCGCCGAACTCAACAGCCGCATCGAAGCCGAAGGCAAATTCCCCACCCGCGAGGAGAACTGACATGGCACGCATCGGTGTGCAGTTGATGATGGTCCGGGACAAGGTGGTCCAGGACGGAATGTTCCCCGTCCTGCAGCGGATCGCCGGTCTTGGCTACACCGCGGTGGAGCTCTCCCAGATCCCCACGACCGAGGCCACCATCGCCGGTCTCGACCAGGGACGGCGGGAACTCGGTCTGGAGGTCGCCGCACTGTCGGTCGGCCTGAAGAAGGGCCCGACGTCCACGGGCGACGCCCTCGACACCGACTTCGCCAAGATCGTCGACGACTGCCGACGGTTGGACTGCCGCTACGCCCGCATCGGCATGATGCCCTTCGATGCCATGGTCTCCGCCGACGCCGTCGTCCGATTCGCCCAGGACGCCGAGGAGGCCGCGCAGCGGCTGGCCGCCGAAGGGATCACGCTGGCGTACCACAACCACCACGTCGACTTCGCCAAGCACGACGGTGAGACGCTGTTCGACATCGTCCGGCGGGTTTCGCCGAGCCTGCACTTCGAGATCGACGTCCACTGGGTCCAGCGCGGCGGGAAGAACCCGGTCGACGTGCTGGCCGAGTTCGCCGGCCAGGTCGAACTGGTCCACCTCAAGGACTACCGGGTGACGACCCTCCCGCCGGCGGCACTGGACCTGCTGCAGGCCGGGGATCTGGCGGGGTTCATGCAGGCCTTCACCAACGTGGTGCAGTTCGCGGAGGTGGGCGCCGGCAACATCAACTTCGGCGCGGTGATCCCGCAGGCCCTGGCGAGCGGGGCGGAGTACCTGCTCGTCGAGCAGGACGACCTCTACGGACGGGACGCCTACGACTGCCTCACCGACTCGATGGCCCACATCAGGGGCCTCGGCTACTGACGCGCCCTGGGGCCTGTCGTCGTCACGGTCCCTGAGCCTGACGAAGGCCTGGGTGGTCATGACGGTCCCTGCCTGACGAGAGGCGTCATGACGGTCCCTGAGCCTGACGAAGGGCGTTGGGGGTCATGACGCGGCCCCTGAGCCTGACGAGAGGCGTCATGACGGTCCCTGAGCCTGACGAGAGGCGTCATGACGGTCCCTGAGCCTGACGAAGGGCGTTGGGGGTCATGACGCGGCCCCTGAGCCTGACGAGAGGCGTCATGACGGTCCCTGAGCCTGACGAGAGGCGTCATGACGGTCCCTGAGCCTGACGAAGGGCGTTGGGGGTC
>CAZPCM010000139.1:0-6786 GCA_964585085.1 uncultured Propionibacteriaceae bacterium | reverse complement strand
ACGGGTGGATCGCCCGACGGCCACACCGACTCAGGAGAGCGCCCGCAGTCCGCCCGGGCGGTCAGTCCAGCGCAGCCGCCCCGTTCGACCGGATGATCTCGCCATAGGCGTCGTAGGACTTCTTCTTGAAGCGCTCCAGCGTGCCGGTGCCGTCATCGTTGCGGTCGACGTAGATGAACCCGTAGCGCTTCGACAGCTGCGCCGTGGACGCGCTGACGATGTCGATCGGCCCCCACCACGTGTAGCCCCACAACTCGACGCCGTCCTGGATCGCCTCGTACATCATCCGCACGTGGGAGTGCAGGTAGTCGATCCGGTAGTCGTCGAGCACCGTCTTGACGCCGTCGACCTCGACCAGGACGTCCTTGGCGCCCAGCCCGTTCTCGACGATGAACAGCGGCTTCTGCCACCGTTCCCAGTAGTCGTTGAGGATGATCCGCAGGCCCGTCGGATCGATCGCCCACCCCCACTCCGACTTGGGCAACGTGGGGTTCGGGACGCCGCCCATGATGTTGCCGAGCTCCTCGTTGGAGGTTTCGCTGGCCGAGGAGCAGAAGCTCATGTAGTAGCTGAACGACACGAAGTCGACGGTGTGCTTGAGTTCCTCCCGATCGGCCTCGGTGATCTCGAGTTCCACGCCCTCTTCCCGCAGCTTGCGCAGGAAGTAGCCGGGGTATTCACCGCGGCAGTGCACGTCGCCGAACGCGTAGTTCTCGTGCTCGGCGTGGCGGGCGGCCCACACGTCGGCGGGGTCCGGGGTCAGCGGGTAGAAGGGAGAGGCGGCGATCATGCACCCGACCTTCAGAGCAGGGTTGACCTCGTGGGCGATCCGGGTGGCGGCGGCCGACGCCACCAACTCGTGGTGCATCGCCTGATAGCGCTCGGTCGCGGACAGCCGGTCGTTGGGGGTCAGCAGGCCGCCGCCGAACAGCGGCAGGAAGATCATGGCGTTGATCTCGTTGAACGTCAGCCAGTACGGCACCTTGTCGCCCCACCGCTCGAAGCAGACGCGCGCGTACCGCTCGAAGTAGCCGATCAGGCGGCGGTCGGCCCAGCCGTTGTACTTCTTGGCCAGGTAGAGCTGGTGCTCGTAGTGGCTCAGGGTGATCAAAGGGACCATGCCGTTGGCGATGATCTCGTCGATCAGTCCGTCGTAGAACGCCAACCCGGCCTCGTTGGGCGTCTCCTCGTCCCCGTTGGGGAAGAGGCGAGCCCACGCGATCGACAGGCGGAAGACATTGAAGTTCATGCCGGCCATGAGCTTCAGATCCTCGGGATACCGGTGGTAGAAGTCGATGCCCTCGAGCTTCAGGTTGTCCGGCGTGGGCTCGTCCGTAGCAGCGCCGAACCCGCCCTTGGGCGTCACGTCCTGGACGGTGAGCCCCTTGCCACCCTCAAGGTAGGCGCCCTCAAGCTGGTTGGCCGCCGTCGCGCCGCCCCACAGGAATCCTTCCGGGAACGTCTTTGTCATCTTCCCCTCCTAGCTTTGGGCCGGCGAGCGGCGTCGTCTCGTCGATGCCTCCCACGGTCTGGTGACCGGGGGATCCATCGGACGCCACGCGCGCAACACGCTACACCGCCTCGGTGCGGCCCGCGGGGGGACGTGTGTCCTTGCTCGTCAAGGGCGGGAGCATGGGGACGGGCTTCGTCAACCAGGGCCTGTGACGACGGCGACACCCGATGCTGCGCTGGGCCTGGCGCGACGCTGGTCCGTGCAGACCCGCGGGCATCGAGTGTCGCGGGCGTCACGCGCGAACGGTGGGATGAGGCCGAGGACCCTAGTGCTGATGGATCATCTGGTAGCCCAGGAGGCCGGGGTCCAGCATGCCGAAGATCATGGCGACGTGGGCGACCACGAGGAAGACGGCGATGAAGGCGGCGTGCCACTTCAGTGAGTTGGTGGCGTCGGTGCCAATGAGGCCGAGTTCGACGAGAGTGATGCCGACCAGAGGGACGGCACCCGAAAGATAGAAGAGCACGGCGATCACGTCCGCAGGCCCGCGCCAGCCTCCGGTGAGGGTCAGGGGAACGACGGCGTTCACGGACAGGTGCAGGAAGATCGCCAGCATCACAGGCCCGGCCAGCAGGCCGGCGATGCGGCTGGTGGTGCGCACCCAGGCCGGGGTGGCGGCCCGCTTGAACAGGACGGCGAGCTCGGTGATCGCGAGGGTCTCGGCCAGGATCACGGGGATGGCCATGAAGATGATCAGATTGCGTGGCTGATGGACGGCGAGCAATTCCATGTAGTGCGTCATGCCCATGCTCATCACCATGCCGAGCTCGTTCGCGGCGAGGTTCGGCCCGAGCAGGGCGGTCAGGCTCAGGACACCGGTCAGGGCGAGGACGGCGATCGTTGCGGTGGGTCTGGCCAGGGGGCGGGTCGCTCCGGTGGCGGGCTGTCGGGCTGCGGTCGTGGTCACGGGGATCCTGCTCTTCTCGCGGTGGGACTGGGTGGGGTAGTTCAAGAGTCGGGGACGCGCAGGCCGCAGATCGGGCGGATTCGATGAAGTTTCTCTGAAGTTGCGTCCCGAAGAGCCGAACCCTCACCAAGGGCCAGCCCGCATTGGTCGCCGCAGAGACTGTGGCGGGGACGTCTCAGGACGAGGTGCCGGCCCGGGCTGACGTCGGGATGGCGCTCGGCGCAGGTCGATGGGGGCCCTTTCATGGCCACGGACACCGGTCGATCTCCACGCCGCCGTGCGGGTGGAGGTCGCGTCGGGTGAAGCGGTGGGGCACGTTCGTGGGCCTCTCAGGTCGACGTCGTGGCCAGCCTGTGCGACCAGCGAGCTCCTTCCTAGCCGGTTCGATGTATCGATGAAGGTCCGCCCATCCGGGGAAGCCGCAGGGTGAGCGTGGCGCCCGTCCCCGGCCCGCCGCTTTGGGCGGTCAACTGGCCGCCGTGAGCCCGGGCGATGGCCCGGCTGATCGCCAGCCCGACCCCGGTGCCGCCGCTGTCGCGGTCGCGCGCGGTGTCGGCCCGGTAGAACCGTTCGAAGATGTGTGGCAAATGCTCGGCAGCGATGCCGTCGCCGGTGTCGGACACCTGGATCACCACGGCATCGTCTTCCCCGAGGACCGACACGGTGACGCGTCCGCTGGCCGGGGTGTGCCGCAACGCGTTGGACAACAGATTGCCCAGGACCTGCTGGATGCGCGTGCGATCGGCAGCCACCAGGGGTGCGTCCCGGCTCGGGACCAGTGTGAGGTCGACCAGTTTCCGGTCGTAGCCCTCCTGGGCTGCCAGGACCGCCTCCTTGACGAGCAGGTTGGAGTCCGCGGCCTCCAGGCTGAGGTCGAGCCGGCCCTCCTCCGCGGCCGAGACCTGTCCCAGGTCGTCGGCGAGGCGGGAGATGCGCTCGATCTGGCCAGTCAGGATGTGCCAGGCGTCCGGACCGGGCTCGATGGCCCCGTCCTCCAGGCTCTCGACGCAGATCTCCATGCTGGCCAGCGGAGTGCGGATCTCGTGGGCGAGGTCGGTGAGCAGCCGGCGGCGGCTGGCTTCGATCGAATCCAGCCGGGACGCCATCGTGTTGAAGCTGTCCGCGAGGGTGGCCAGCTCGCGCGAATCGGCGTATTGCACCCGTTGGCCGTAGTCGCCGTGTGAGATGCGGGCGGCCGCGTCCCCCAGGTCGTCCAGCGAGCGGCGGAGCCGGCGGCTGATCAGGACGCTGACCAGGACCGCCCCGGTGCCCGCGATCAGCAGCCCGATCAGCAGAGCCAGGGTGCCGGCGGTGTTGAACGCCTCCTCGGAATGCGCCAGGACGTCGGGGCTGTCGTGGCCGGCCTCCCGCATGTGAGCCTCGAACAGCGGGGGTCCTGCGATCACCGCGACGACGACCATGGTCAGCGCCATCGCCACCGAGACCGCGACCTGAGAAATCAGCAGCCTCGTGGTGAGGCTGCCCGGCCGCGGCGCCCCGCTCACTGCCCGGACCCCATCCGATACCCGACCCCCCGTACCGTCTCCACGAAGGCCACGTCGGCGACCGCAGCGAGCTTGCGACGCAGGTGGCCGACGTGGACATCGACCAGATGCTCGTCGCCCACCCAGCCCGCACCCCATACCGCGTCCACCAACTGGCGTCTGGTGAACGCGGCCTTCGGCCGGGCGGACAGCACCTCGAGCAGGTCGAACTCGGTGCGGGTCAACTCGACCTCCTCCTGGTTCACCGACACCCTGCGCCCGACCGGGTCCAGCCGCAGCGCTCCGATCACGCGGGGGGGCTCCTCCACGACCCGGTCCGCACGCGGGCGCCGGAGCAGGACCTGGACGCGGGCGACGAGCTCGCGGGCGCTGAACGGCTTGGTCATGTAGTCGTCCGCGCCCGTCGACAGACCCATCAGCATGTCGATCTCCTCGTTGCGAGCGGTCAGCATCAGGATGTAGCAGTCCGAACGACGGCGGATCTCCCGGCACACCTGAAGGCCGTCCTTGCCCGGCAAACCCAGGTCGAGGACGACCACATCGGGCGCTTCAGTCAAGGCGAGTTCTACCGCCCGGTTGCCGTCGTGGGCGACGCTGGTGCGGAACCCGGCTCGCTGCAGGTAATTCGCCACCATGCCCGCCAGGACCGTTTCGTCGTCGACGACGAGCACGTGGGCAGGCGCGGTGGCCGGGGTTCCGCTCATGCGGGTAATCATGCCGCCAGCTCCCCGTCGTAACCGAGCCCCCGGTCGTTGATCCGCTGCGCCCATTCGGTCGAGTCGCCGACTGAACGGGCGGCAGGGCCGAACACGCCTCCACACCGCCTGCGGCCTTCATCGTGGCGGGCGGAACTCATCACCCGCTGATCGTCAACCCCGACCGGTCACGGCATCTCGACGACCTCAGCGGCCGGCGGCGCTTCGACCACGGGTGCGCTGTTCCACTCGGAGAACGTCATCGCCCCAGGGCTGTCCTGGCTGGTGGTCTCGTACTTCAACGGCAACCAGCTGCCATCCGCGGCGATGCTGAACTGCCCCGACGAGGCGCCCTTGGCATTGGACACGATGAAGACGGCCACCCCGTCCACGGTCCCCTCGGTCACCTCGGGCGCGAGCTTCTCCGCGGTGAAGTTCTCGCTCATCGACTCGAGCAGGAACCCGGGCGTCATTTCCTTGAGAGTCGCGCCAAGAGCCTTGTTCACCTTGACCCATTTGCCCTTGTACTGCGCGCTCTTGGCGTCGGATCCGGCCTGCGCCCAGAAGACCTCGTCAGCTTTGACGTAGAGGACGCCATCCACCATGTTGAGGTGGAAGGTCGCCCCACCCTGGCTGAGTGTCATGCGGTAGTTGCTGCCATCCAACCGCCCACTCGCGTCGAAGGAGGTGTCCTGCCCGTCGCTGGTGAAGGCGCCCTTCATGGTCACCGACGTGGCGGCTTTGAGGGCTGCTTGCGTCTTCTGGGCCAGCTCTTCGGCGGTGGCGGGGGCCACGACGACGGGGGTGGACGGGGCTGAGGAGGTTGCCGCGGTGGCGGCCGGCACGCTGGCGCTGCCGCCAGTGGCCGGAGTGGTTGGCTGCGTGCAGCCTGCGGCCAGGAGCGTGACGCTCACGATCGCGGCTACTGTCGGGGTGCGGAACATCATTGGTCCTCTCACTGCAGGTAGCGCCACTCGCCACTCGCCGCGTCAAGGCTAAGGCTGTCGACACCCGCGCCGCTGCTGTTCGGAGCGCCAGCCCGCCGCGCGATCAGAACCGCCAAGGCCGCAGGTGGCCAACCGAAACCTCGCCAACCTCGCTGCCCGGCTCGACCGAAGGAGCCCCCGCGCGGGGCCATCCCGCCCCGCGGAATCACGCCACGAGCGAACCCCTTGGGTGCCGAAATCGTCACGCCGGACGAAGCGTCGGCGGAGCGAGGCTCAGGAGCAGTCCGTCGTCTCGCGCGGGGCCGCCTCAGCCTCGGACCTGGTCCACCCCACGGTTGGCCAGTTGGTCGGCCCGCTCGTTTCCCGGGTCTCCGGCGTGCCCTTTCACCCACTCCCAGCGAACCTTGTGCTGCGCGAGCTGGGCCTCCAGTTCCTGCCACAGTTCGACGTTCTTCACCGGCTTCTTGTCCGCAGTGCGCCAGCCATTGCGTTTCCAGCCGTGGATCCATCTCGTGATGCCGTTCATGACGTAGGCGGAGTCGACGTGCAGGTGCACCTCGCTGGGCCGCTTCAACGACTCGAGTCCGCGGATCACCGCCAGCAGTTCCATCCGGTTGTTGGTGGTGAGCGCCTCGCCGCCGAACAGTTCCTTGGTGTGGTAGCCGTAGGTCATCAGCACCCCCCAGCCGCCGGGGCCGGGGTTGCCCTTGCAGGCGCCGTCGGTCCACATGTGGAGGGTGGTCTGGTCAGTCATCGTGTCCTCGCTCGTCGGCTGCCCGTGCGCTGGTGCGAACCGGTGCCCGGCCGGATCGGCCCGGTGGCGGTCCCGGTCGAACGGGCGCTGCCACCCTAGCTGCCCGTCTCGGAACGTCCGGGTCTGCCTCACGCCCGCCCCCAGGGACATCCGGCAACCGGTCCCGCCGGGCTCACCTGGCCGAGGGTATGCGCTGTCTCAGGATCCAGGCGATGAGTTCGTCGGGATCGGCTGCCGGCATCCCGCCCGCGACGAGCAGGTCGGCTCGTTCAAACCGTGCGTCCAGCGGGTCGACGATGGAGGGGATCGCCAGGCAGCGCATACCCGCGGCGTGCGCTGCGAGCAGACCCGGTAGCGCATCCTCGACAACCACGCAGTGCGCGGGCGGGACGCCGAGGGCATCAGCAGCCGCAAGGAAGACGTCGGGCGCCGGCTTCCCGGCGGCGACCTGATCCACCGAAATCC
>CAZPCM010000138.1:0-6981 GCA_964585085.1 uncultured Propionibacteriaceae bacterium | reverse complement strand
GCCGCTGGGGCGAAGTCTTCGGCGACGAAGTCGTCGCCGCCGCCATGATCGACCGCCTCGTCCACCACGCCGAAGTCCTCACCCTCGCCGGCGACTCCTACCGCACCCGCGCCCGCCGCGAACTCCTCGCCAAAGAACGCAACAACTAACCAGCCAGCCCTGCGGGGGGTCAACTTTCAGAAACCCGCAGGGGGTCAATCTTCGGAGAGCGTTGACACGGGGAACGACCCGACCAGCAACGCCGCACACAGCCAGATGCCAATGGCACGACGGAATCCCATGATGTCTCCCGGTCAGTTTGGGGGTGTAGCCGCAGCCTAGGACTGCTAGCGTCGCGGGGGTGGCGGTTGAGGTGAACTGGCGGCAGGTTCAGGCGACGCATCGGGCGTTGGGTGGGGAGGGCACGCTGATTCTCCAGTTGGTGCCTGAGGGGCCTGTTTCGGTGGGGGTGTTGCATGGTGCGATTGGGGATGCCCCGTTTCCTGTGGGTGAAGGTCCGGCGGACGGCTCCTGGATTGAGGCCCCGAAGGGTTGGTTGTTGGTGGTGCAGGCCGATCCGGGTCCGTTGTTGCAGCGGTGGATCGGCCAGCTTGCCGCGAATCTGACCGCTGAGGGGGTCTCCGGCAGCCTGACGGGTGCCCGCGGGGTGGGCCGGGTCGCCTGGGCCAAAGAGTTGCAGGACAAGACCCCGACCTTGTCGGGGATGTTGGCGTATCAGCCGTTGCCGTCGGCCACGATGTACGGGTTCGGGTGGGGCGCCGACCCGGCGGTGCTTGAGGCGGTGCTCGACCACACGCTGGCCTGGGCTCTCGCCGACGCCGACCTGGCCAGGGTCTGGATGAACGGCGTCAACATCCCGGTCGAACCGTCCGCGGCCCGGCCTTTGTTCCGCCGCGCCGTCGAAGCCAGTTGCAGCCTCAGCGGCTACTCCCGCGCTAAGTACCGGGTTCGCTTCGAGCGGTTCAGATCACCGGCGGCGGTCAGTTTGAGCCAGTATGGTTACAGCACCCGAAACTGGCAGGAGTTGGTGGAGGACCTGCGCCAGCAGGTCCTCACCGCTCCCCGCGACCGCCTGGTCTTGGCCCGGGTCGACGCCTACGACTGGAGCGACATTCTGCTGGCGTTCCGGGACAGAACCGCGCACGACGGCCATTCGCTCAACCTGTATCCCGACCTGTGGGGGGAGTGGTCGCCGGATCCATGCGGGATCCAGATCCTCACCAGCGCCCACTTGGCGAAGGCCCATGACCTGAGCGACTGGACCATCACTGGTCTGGGTGACGACCGCCACCTTGTCGAGGCCCGCAACCTCGCCGACTGGTACGCCCAACCCCCTTCCAGGATCTACTACCGCGACCCGGGTTTCATGGCCAAGCCCCGAGCCGACTTCGGTGACATGATCCTCACCCGGCAACGCGCCGCCGACCTTGGCCTCACCACCCGACCGCTCCGACACACCCTCCAGCCCGAGGACGACTGACCGGGACTGGATCGCCGACAGCCAGCCATCGCGGATCCTGGATCGGATCTGGACCTGAGCGCGCCAAAACCCCGGCGAGTCCCAAGCACGGGAGCTCCGCTGCACCACCTTGTGGGACCCACGGCCTGAGCCCCGGTGTCCACAGCCGGGCAACCCCACCTCCCGCCGAGTCCGTCCACCCACCGCCAGCCGAGTTGATCGCCACCAGCCCACTCCCTCGCAGTCGACTCCTTTCCTCGAAGCGCACGCAATGTACCATAGCTGGGTGGCGATGACGGCGATGGGGATCGTGCGGGCGGCGGGGGCTGCCAACATGGTGGCTTACCTGTCGACGTGTGGTCATTCGCGGGCCGATGAGTACCTGTCGGAGCACGGTCACGCCGTGGTGACGTGGCGGGGGATCGGCGCGGACGGGAAGCTGGTGGAGCGGCAGTTGGACGCTGACCAGTTCGCCCGGTTCATGGCCGGGCTGGACCCGTTCACCGGGGAGTCGCGGTGGGCGCAGCAGGTTGAGCCGGAGCATGTGGCGGTGGTCGATTTCCTGGTGAACGGGCCGAAGGAGTGGAGCATCCTCGCCGTTCTCGACCCGGGCGTGCGGGCCGCGCTGCTGCGGGGCCAGGTGAACGCGGAACGAGCGGTCTTGCGGTATCTGTGGGAGAACGGCACGGTGCAGGTGAAGCAGGCCGGGCAGGTGGTGCGGGTACCGGTGGAACGTATCGAGATCGCCTCGGTCCAGCACTTCTCGTCCCGTGCCGGCGATCCGCATTTCCATCGGCACATGGAGATCTCCGCGAGGGTGTGGGCGGCCGGCAAATGGCGGGCGCTGGACACGCTCGGCGCGCGGAACCTGAACGTTGCGGTGCAGGCGATCTTCCAGCGCGAGCAGCTCCGCGAGCTGAGGCCGGTGCTGGAAGGTTTGGGCTACCAGGTCGACGAGCACGGCCAGATCCGCTTGCTGCGGCCAGTGGTGGAGGCGATGAGCCGGCGCTCGGCGCAGCTGGAGCGGAACTTGGCCCGGATTGAGGCCGAGTGGCGCACCGAGCACCCCGGCAAGGAACCGACTGCCCGGTTGGCCCGGTTCTGGGATGTGCAGGCGTGGGAGCAGCAGCGGCCGTACAAGGCCGAGGCCGGGGCGCTGGACGACGAGTTGGCGGTGTGGGCGGCCCGCATCCGTGAAGTGCTCACCGAACACCACATCAGGTTGCCGGAACCCGCCTTGGTGGCGCTGGACGATCGTGTGTCTGTGGCCCGGCTGGATCGGGACGCGCTGGCTGCGGAGTTGGTGGAGGCGCAGGGGTTGAAGCGGTCGGCGTGGTCACGGGCTGATCTGGAGGCGGCGGCGATCCTGGCCGTCGAGGGCCGCGTGCACGGCGATCCGGCCGCAATCGATGAGGCCGCTGCCGATGTGGCGGCCCGGGCGCTCGGGTTGTCGCAGTTGTTGCCGGGCGTGGCGGAAGGCGTCCCGTCGGCGGCGGTGAAGTGGTTCACCTCGGCCGGGGTGATCGCCCGGGAGAACGAGTTGCGAGCCGGGCTGGCGGTTCTGGCCGATCGTGATCGGTTGAGCGTGGTCGAGGGTGCCGCGGGGGTCGGGAAGACGACCAGCCTGGCCGAGCACGTCGCCGAGGCGACGGCTGCCGGGCAGCGGGTGTTGGTGTTGGCTCCGACCGGGGCGGCGGCGAACGCGGCCGCCAGCCAGGTTGTTGAGGTGGGGGCGTCGACGATCGACCGGTTCCTGATGCGGCACGGCTGGGACAAGAAGGTGTCGGGCGGCTGGGAATGGGTCGAGCCGCACTCGCCGGCCGACGCGCTGCCGGCCGGCGGCCGGCTGGTGATCGACGAGGCGGGCATGGTCAGCCAGGACGCCGCGCGAGCCCTGGTGGTGACCGCGAACGCGCACGGCTGGCAGGTGCGGGTGCAGGGTGACTCGTTCCAGTTCGGCGCGGTCGGCGTCGGCGGGGTGATGGACATCGCCAAACAGGCTGCCGATCCGGGCCGGGTGTGGCTGCTGGACGACGCCAACGATGTGCACCGGTTCCGGTTGCGTACCGGTGGCAAGGACCATGCCTACGCCGCGCACAGCGTCGCGTTGCGAACCGGAGCCGACCCGGACCATGCCGCCCGGACCGTGATGGAGACCGCCCAGGTGTACAGCTCGGAGGCCGAACGTGCCGCAGTGGTCGCGGCCGGCTGGGCCCGGCGTGCCCACGCCGGTACCGGGCTGGTGATCGCCGGCACGAACGAACAGGCCCAGCTGCTGAACGGGCTGATCCGCGACCAGCTCGTCGCGGCCGGGACCATCGGGGGTCGGTCGATCACGACCGCGCCGTCCGGGGGTCGTTGGGCGTCGGAGACGATCAGCGGCGGGGACGTGGTCGCGACCCGGGTCAACGCGGCCGACGCGGATGGCTGCCGGTACGCGAACCGGGAACGCTGGCGGGTCCGCAGCGTCGACACCGACGGGGGAGTGCGGCTGGTGAGCCTCGACGGGACCCGGGCGGTGCACTTGGACGCGCAGGCGGCCCGTCGGCATGTGCAGCTGGCGTACGCGGTGACTGGCTACGGCGCGCAAGGGCTCACCGTGGACGAGGCGGTGCAGCTGGTCGATGAGGGCACCGACCGGCCGGGGTTCTACGTCGGCGCGACCCGGGGCCGGTACACCAACCAGACCGCCCTGGTCGCCGAGAACTCCGACCCCGGCCTGGCCCTCCGCCAAGTCGAGGACATCCTGTCCCAGCCCGGCGCCGACACCGGCTGGCGAGCCGCCGACCTTGCCGCGAAAGCGGACCGGGAACGCATGGGCGACCTGGTCGAGATGCCCAGTCGCCACGTGCCGCCGATCGACTCTGGCCGGGTCGCTGAGGCTGCCGAGCAGATCGCGCGGGATGCCGACTGGCCGGACGAGGTTCGCGATCCCCACCTGTTTGACCGGGCACTGGCCCACGTCGACGAACTCCAGCGGCAGCGTGATGCCGAGGCCGCCGTCCAAGGGACCAACCTGGAGCGGTTGCGCGGCCGGCTCGCCAAGGCCATCGACACCAGCCGGAACGTGGCCTCGCGGGTGGACAGTGCGGCGCAACAGGTCGGGCAGGCCGAGCAGGCCACCCGGGCCGCCCAGGAAGCTGTCTCGGCTGCCGAGGACCGGGCACGGCACGCGAACCCGTTCAACCGCGCCAGTCGCGAGCGCGACCTGACTGCGGCCCGCCACACGCTGTGGGACGCCCGACAAGCCGAGACCGGCGAGCGCGCGCGTTACGCCGACCTCACCCAGACCGCCCAACGGCGCCTGGAAGACGCGCGCCGACTCGCCAGTGAGGTCGAACACGCCGAGAACTACCTCGGCTGGCTGCAAGACGAGCGTCACCAGCTCAGCCTCAAGATGATGCCCCTACCCGGGGTGGAGTACCAGCAGAGGTACAGTCGCGCCGACCTCGAAGCGCTCCGGGACGCCTGGCTCGCCGAGCCTCAGCCCCGCGAGATGGCCGACCCGGTCCGGGCGATCATCCAGCTCGTCAACGACGAGCGCCTCATTGCCGGCCTCGCCACGCCCAGCCAGTGGCACTCCCTCGCCGACGCAACCAGCCCCGACGACCTCGTCTGGGCCGACGCTGACAAGCGCTGGCTGTGGGGGATGCGACGACCACTCCTCGGCTGGCTCGGCCAACAAGCCGACCGCCTCGCCAGCGACCCCCATTGGCACGACGCCGCCAACCAGATCACCAGCCGCTGGACCACCATCGCGCAGGATGCAGAGACCCGCCACTCCCAACTCAGACCCACCCGGCCGCCCACCACTGGGATGCGGATCGATCCCCGCAGGGAACCCCCACGGCTCAGCCCGCCCGGACCCGACCTCAGCCCCGGCTGGTGAGGACGAGTCTGCGACCGTGATTCCGTTAGGTCGCTGGTCCCGCTGCCGCACCGGTGAATGAGTCACAACGCTACCGTTTTCGGTATAGTTGTGGCATGACCGCGAATCTGAAGTATCGGGAGGTCGTGCGGGATCTCGCGCTCGACCGGTACGGGTATGTCACCACCAAGGATGCCGTGACCGCGGGCGTCCCCGCTGTGGAGTTGCCCAAGCTCGCTGCCCGCGGGGGCCTGGAGAACGTGGCCTACGGCCTGTATCGGGTGCCTGACGTTCCGGTTACGGCCTTCGACCAGTTCGCGGAGGCCCTGTTACGGGCAGGTGAGGGTGCCTACCTGCACGGCGAGTCGGTGCTGGCTCTGCTGGGGCTTGCGGACGTCAATCCGAGGCGGATCAAGGTGGCCATCGCCCGGCGTGCCCGGTCGAAGCTGCCCGCCTTCATCGAGCTGACCCGGGTGGACGCCGACCTGAGAACGACCGTCTACGAGGGCTTGCCCGCCCAGCCCCTCGCCGACGCAATCTTGGAGTGTCGCGGCCGAATCGAGACCGAGCGGTTGCTGGCAGCCGTGTCGCAGGCGCGAGCTGGCGGACTGCTCACCACGGCCGAGTGGAAGAGCGTGCGGAAGGGGCTGCGGTCGTGAGCTACTCGGAGCCGCCGGCGAGCGTGCGTTCGCTGGAGCAGCGCATCCGCAACTTCGAAGGTGACGGCGGTCTGGCGCTTCGCCGCCGCGTCGGAATGGCGCTGGTCGTTGTGGGCCAGATGCTTCCGGAGGGCGCGATCAAGGGTGGGAGCGCGATGGCGCTGCGTTACGGCCGTGGAACCCGCTTCACTCGGGATCTGGACGCCGCGAGGGTGCACTCACTGGCCCGATTCCGCAGCGACTTCGAGGAGTCCCTTGCGACCGGCTGGGCTGGCTTCACTGGACGCCTGATCGAGAAGGCGGCGCCGCGCCCGGCTGACGTGCCGACCGCTTACGTGATGCAACCCTTCGACGTGAAACTCGACTACCTGGGTCGGTCGTGGTGCACGGTCGCCTTCGAACTCGGCCACAACGAACTCGGCGACGCAGACGAACCCGAGTACCAACTTGCCCCTGATCTGGCCGGGATGTTCACCGAAGTCGGGCTTCCAGCGCCCAGACCGGTGCCAGTCATGCGCGCCGATCACCAGATCGCACAGAAGCTCCACGCCGCGTCCGAGGATGGCAGCGAGCGTGCACGCGATCTGGTCGATCTCCAGCTCCTCGATCACGGCGAGGACTTGGACCTGGTCCGGGTCGCCTCGACCTGTATGCGCCTGTTCGAGTCCCGGCATCGGCAGGAATGGCCGCCCAGCATCGTGACCAGGAACCAGTGGGACACGCTCTACGCAGAAGCTGCCGACGGCCTGGACGTGCTGGCCGACGTCGACGAGGCCGTCGGCTGGGCCAATGCGTTCATCCATCGCATCGACTCGGCGCGCAGATAGCGCCGTCGATCGCGGGTCGATTCCGGCAGGTTGGCAAGCCTTCACCGCTGCGCCACAGGGCAATCGTCCGAGGGCGCTGGGCGGACGTGCAGACGCGGGTTGGGCCCTTTCAGGGCTCATCACAAACGAGGGTGTAGCGGGGGTGTGATCGGAGGCGGCGCGTCGGTG
>CAZPCM010000137.1:0-7041 GCA_964585085.1 uncultured Propionibacteriaceae bacterium | reverse complement strand
AGGCTTCGTCAAGCTCAGCCACCGTGACAGGACAAGGCTTCGTCAAGCTCAGCCACCGTGACGGCGTCACGCGGCGGTCAGCTGACCCGGACGCCCCAGATCTTCTTGGCATAGGACGCGACCACGATCATGTTGCCGTAGACCGACGGGGACGCCTCGGTGTTCTTGCCCAGGCTGATCGTGGCCAGGTCCGTCCCGGTGTTCGGGTCGAACAGGTGCATCGTGCCGCCGGAGTCGCAGACGATCCCGTACTGGTGGCCATCGGTGCCGGTGATCGACACCGGGGAACTCCAGGAGTAGCGGCCCATGTGCCGCGTCCAGATCGGCGCTCCGGTGAGCTTGTCCAGGGCGACCATCGTGCCCTCGTCCTGGGATGTGGTCTTGGCCACGTTGAAGATCACCATGTCCGAGATCTCCCCCTTGCCGAGCAGCGGGGTGGCCATCAGGCCGCCGTTGACCCCTTCGTTGTACAAGGCGGGGATGTCGTACTGCCAGACCTGCTCGCCGGTCAGGGCGTTGATCTTGCGGAGGTTGGTGATCATGTCCTTACCGGCCTTGCCGCGCTTGTCGATCTCGTTGCCGGTGTAGAGGAACACCCCCTCCGTGGTCTCGTCGAGGGTGAGCGTGGCGTCGGAGTCGTCACCGAGCGCCCGCGCCCACAGCACCTGCAGGCTGTTGGCGTCCCAGCAGATGAGGTTGCCATCGTTGTCGGTGGCGTACATCAGGTTGCGGTAAGCCACGGCCGAGCTCTCGATGCCGTGCTTCTCGCTCACCGGCGTGGTGAAGGTCATCTTCACGATCTGCGGGTTGACGCTCACCGTCTTGGCCGCCGGGTCGAACGCCGCGTTGAGCTTGACCTTGTACACCAGCCCGTTCTCGGCAGGCTCGATCAACGTGTCGGTCTGGCGGTTGACCAGGGCCGAGGAGTCGAACGCGCCCCAGTCCTGTCGTGGTGCGGCGGGATCGCTGCCCGACCAGCCGCTGACCTCCTTGTTCTGGATCAGGTCGAAGATGCGGTAGCGCCAGGGACCGATGTTCCCGTTCGTGTCGTTGAGGCCCTGCCCGGTGTAGAGCAGCGGGTAGCCGCGCGGGTCGATCGACCCGGTGCCCTTGAACCCCCAGCCGGACTCGATCGGCGGTTTGGTCTGCTTCCCAGTGGCCAGGTCGAGCCGATAGATCTTGCCCTCGAACACCGGGTAGATGACCTCGGTGAAGTCGGAGTCGTCGGCGAACTCGGCGGAAAGACCCATGGCCTTGCGGGTCGCCTCGGGCCAGTGGACGAGCAGCGGCTGGCCGGTCCACCCGGCACCGGGCCAGTAGCTGTTGTCGCCGCGGATCTCGCCGATCTCCTGCGTCCAGACGATCTCGAGCTTCTTCTTGGCGATCTCGGCAGTGCCGTAGGTGGGCGCCGTGCGCGCATGGTTGCCGCGGAAGACCAGGACGCCGGGGACCTCGGTGTAGGTGCTGGGCGAGCCCCAGGCCACGGTGTCGGTGGGGGCGTACTTCTCGATCGGGGAGTTGTCGGAGTCCAGGATCTGCCAGGTGTAGCTGCCGTCGGAGCCGGTCATCCGCCGCTCGAACACGCCGTTGCCCAATGCCTTCGCCGGGCTCCACGACGGCAGCGAGTCCAGCGGGACCACCAGCTTCGCCGGGTCGGTGACCGGGCTCTGCGACGCGATGGCCGTGGAGGTCGGACGATTCGGCCTCGCGCCGGCCGTCACCGTGTCGGGCGCGGTGCAGCCGACCAACGCGGCGGCCAGCGCCAGCGCGGTCAGGGCCAGGGTGGTGCGGCGATGCGAGGGCATGAGCAGCCTTCCCGACGGGGTTCTCGACTCCACGGAGTCTACTGGTGGACCCGCGAACCCCCATTCGAACCTCCGCCCGCCGGGGGTATCGGGCGGGGCCGAGTATTCTGCAGCACCCGACGGCCGATCCCCCCAGATCCGGGCGCTGAAGCTCCCCGGGCGGCAGCCAATTACTCGGCCGGCTCCGGCGCCCTCGTTCGGCGAAGGACCCACTTGGTCAATTCCTGCGCCCACAGCACGATGGAGGCCATCGCCACCGTCACGGCCCAATGCCGCGGCTCCAGAGAGGTCGTGCCGAACAGGGCCTGGAGCGAAGGCACTTCCACCACCACCACCTGCATCGCCGCACCGAACGCCAGGGCGGCCCAGAGCCAACGGTTGCTGGCGATCCCACGGAAGGCGCTGCTTGCCGCCGAGCGGGCGTTCAGCGCGTTGAACAACTGCGCGAAGACCAAGGTGGTGAAGGCCGCGGTCCGCGCCACCTCCAGCCGGAACCCACCCGGTACCAGTCCGCCGGGCAGGAACAGGTCGTAGGTGACCAGGGTCACCACACCCATCAGCAGTCCCACGGCGACGATCCGCCGCCACATCGCCGCATCCAGGATCGGCTGCCGCGGCGGACGCGGCGGCCGGGCCATGACGTCATCGATCTCCGGGTCGAGGCCCAA
Organism: uncultured Propionibacteriaceae bacterium; assembly: GCA_964585085.1. Classification (GTDB taxonomy): domain Bacteria; phylum Actinomycetota; class Actinomycetes; order Propionibacteriales; family Propionibacteriaceae; genus Propionicimonas. The sequence goes on along the minus strand of CAZPCM010000137.1, from coordinate 4,568 downwards.
CGCCAGCGCCGGCGCGGCATCGGTGATGAGATTGATCCACAGGATCTGCGTCGCCAGCAGCGGCACGACCAGCTCTCCGGCGGACGCCGCAGTGAGTCCCAGCGCCGAGGCGAACACCACTCCGAACAGAACCGTGGCGACCTCGCCGAGGTTGGATGACAGCAGGTAGCGCAAGACCTTGGTGAGGTTGTCGAAGATGATCCTGCCCTGCCGGATTGCCGCCACGATGGTGGCGAAGTTGTCGTCGGCCAAGATCATCGCCCCGGCCTGCTTGCTCACCTCGGTCCCGGAAATGCCCATGGCCACTCCGATATCGGCCGCCTTGAGCGCGGGCGCGTCGTTGACGCCGTCCCCTGTCATGGCCACCACCTGGCCCTCGCCCTGCAGCGCGCGCACGATCCGCAGCTTGTGCTCGGGCGCCACGCGGGCGTACACCGAGACGCTCCGCGCCGCCACGCGCAGATCGTCGCCGGACATCGCCTCGAGTTCGGCGCCGGTGCACACGCGCGCGCCGGAGCCGGCGATTCCGACGTCCTCGGCGACGCGCCGCGCCGTGACCGGGTGGTCGCCGGTGATCATCACCGTGCGAATACCCGCGCGGTGCGCCTCCCGCACCGCCGCCAGGGCCTCCTCCCGGGGCGGGTCCACGATCCCGACCACGCCGAGGTAGACCAGCCCGTACTCGGTCGACTCATCGGGCCCGGCGGCCGACTCGGGCTCGTCGCCCAGCAGCCGGAACGCGACCCCCAAGGTTCGATACCCCGCCCGCGACAGGCGCTCGACGTCAGCCAGCGCCGCTGCGCGCCGCGACTCGTCCAGGTGCAGCACCTGGTGGCCCGCCTGGATCGAGTCACAGCGGCCCAGGAGGATGTCCGGAGCGCCCTTGGTGAACAGCCGCGGCGCCCGGGCGGCCGGATCGCGTCCGACGACCGACATCAGCTTGCGCTCGGACGTGAACGGCACCTCCGCCTGCCGCGTGAACCGGGCCACCTGGTCGCGGGTGCCCTCGAGCTTGTGCTGGGCGACCAGGAAGGCCGCCTCGGTCGGGTCGCCCTGGATCCTCCACTCTCCGTCCACTTCGACGAACTGGGCGTTGTTGGCCAGCGAACCGCCGACCAGCACCCGGCCCGCCTCGTGCAGCAGGTCCCCCGTTATCTCGCCTCTCGGGACGGCTCGTCCCGCAGGGTGGTACCCCGACCCAGTCAGCTCCACCTCTCCGGACGCCGTGGCGACCACTCTCAGCGTCATCTGGTTCCTGGTCAGCGTGCCGGTCTTGTCCGAGCAGATCACCGTCGCCGAACCGAGCGTCTCCACCGAGTGCAGCCGCTTGACGACCGCGTTGCGCTCGGCCATCGCCCGGACGCCGAGGGCGAGCACCACCGACAGGATGGCCACCAGGCCCTCCGGAACGGCAGCGACCGCCAGCGACACCCCCATCAGCAGGACGGTGACCGCGTCGGAGACTCCGTGGACGCCGCCGGCCAGGGCGGTCGCCGCCATGACGACGATCGCGATCACGACCACCGCCAGCCCGAGCGCCTTCGACACCGCGGCGATCTCGCGCTGGAGCGGGGTCGGCGCCGACTCGGTCTCCTCCAGCAGGTCCGCGATGTGGCCGAGTTCGGTGTCCATGCCCGTGCTGGTCACCACCGCCCGTCCGACGCCGTGGACGACGGCCGTCCCGCGGAAGACCATGTTCGAGCGGTCACCCAGCGGCACGGACGCGGGCAAGCGCTCAGCGTCCTTGTCCACCGGCTCGGACTCGCCGGTCAACGACGCCTCCTGAACGCGCAGTGCCGTGGCGCTCAGCAGGCGGGCATCGGCGCCGACCGCATCACCTTCGGCGAGGACGAGGATGTCACCGGCCACCAGCTCGGCGGACGGGATGGCCGTCAGCAACCCGTCGCGCAGGACGGTGGACCTGGCTGCGGTGAACACCGCCAGCGCCGCCACCGCGCTGGCCGCCCTGGCCTCCTGCGCCACACCAAGGGCCGCGTTGGCCACCACGATGGCAGCGATCACCAGGGCGTCGATCGGGGCGCCTGAGGCGCCCTCGGCGAACCAGGCGGCGGACGAGATGACGATCGCGGCCAGCAGCAGGGAGACCAGCGGATCCCGCAACTGTGCGAAGACCCGCCGCCACAGCGGCACCGACGGCTCCGGACGCAGGGCGTTGGGGCCGCCCCGTTTCAGCCGGGCGGCCGCCTCGCCGGCGGACAGCCCCGTCGCCGGCTCGACCCCGAGCCGGGCCGCGACATCACCCGCATCCCGCAGGGTGGGGTCGAAGTCAGGAGCCCCCATGGTGGACACGTCCCTCCTGGCACCGGTGGACGATCCCAGGCTACGGCCCTCCCGGCCCTGAGGCGCCGGGGTCGACGAGGGCTCCTAGCTGAGCGAGGTGATCACCGCCTGGTACTGGGCTCGCTCGAAGGCCGACGGGTCGGGGACCGCGCCGGCGCTCATGCTGCCGCGCAGCTGGTCGACGCTGTCGTACTCGTTCTCGACCAGCCACGCACTCACCCCCTCCAGCATCTCGGCGATCGCGCCGGGACCACGCCGCAGGACCGCCGACGTGGTGCAGGCCACGTCCGCGCCGACAAGCAGCGCCTTGAGCACCTCCGCCGCGGAGTGGACGCCGGACGTGCACGCGAAGCCGAGCTGTGGCAGCTGGCTACGCAGGATGCCGATCCAGCGCAGCGGCAGCCGCTGGTCGCCGGGGTCGGAAAGGTCCACCTTGGGCGTGACCGCCAGACGAGCCAGGTCGATGTCAGGGGCGTAGAACCGGTTGAACAGCACCAGGGCGTCCGCGCCCGCCGCTGCGGCCGCAGCGGCGAAACTGGACAGCGAGGAGTAGTACGGCGACAGCTTGACCGCCAGGGGCACCGCCACGGCCGCTCGCACCGCCGCGATCGTCTCCAGGTGCCGGGCCTCGACGTCTGCCGCGCGCAGGCCGGGATCGGCGGCCACCGCGTAGAGGTTGAGCTCGATCGCGTCCGCGCCGGCCTCGACCATCTGGGACGCGTAGCGCTCCCAGGAGCCCGGATGGGTGGCGTTGAGCGACCCGATCACCGGGATCGACAGCGCCTCCCGGGCCTGTTCGAGCAGTCGCAGGTGCCGGTTCGCGCCGAGGTCGGGCAGGTCGATCTCCGGCAGCGGGCCGCCGGCGAACTCGGCGAAGTCCTCACCGGCGTCCATCATGTCGGCCAGGTGCATCTCCTCGGCGATCACCTCCTCCTCGAACAGCGAGGGCAGCACCACGGCCGCGGCACCCGCGTCCTGCAGCGCCTTGAGCGATTCCAACCGTCCGGTCAGCGGGGACGCTGACGCGATCACCGGCCCGCTCAACGCCATGCCCAGATAGGTGGTGGCCAGCGCGCTCATTCCTGGACTCCTTCGTCAGCGCCGCCGCCGGGGATCGTCCGTTCGATCCCGGCGACCTGGGAGTAGTAGTGCCAGCGTTCATCGACGTCGGCCTGTGCCAGGACGGCCAGTTCCTCGGCGCGCCGCGGGTTCGCCCGCGTCAGCATCGAGAACCGGGTCTCGTTCATCATGTAGCTCTTCACCGGCATGGACGGCGCCCTGCTGTCCAGGTGCAGCGGAGGCCCGTCCTCGCCAGGACGGAACCGGTACAGCGGCCAGTAGCCCGAGGCCACCGCGTCCGCCTGGTGCGACATCGACGTCGACATCTCGATGCCGTGGGCGATGCAGGTCGCGTACGCGATCAGGATGGACGGGCCGGGCCAGGCCTGGGCCTCCAGCATCGCCCGGACGGCCTGCTGCTGGTTCGCGCCGATCGCGAGTTGTGCCACGTAGACGTTGCCGTAGGCCTGGGCGATCATGCCGAGGTCCTTCTTCGGGGTGCCCTTGCCGGAGGAGGCGAACTTGGCGGCCGCCCCGCGCGGTGTCGACTTGGACGCCTGGCCGCCGGTGTTGGAGTAAACCTCGGTGTCGAGCACGAGGATGTTGACGTTGCGCCCACTGCCCAGGACGTGGTCCAGCCCGCCGTACCCGATGTCGTAGGCCCACCCGTCACCGCCGACGATCCAGACCGACTTGTCGACCAACTCATCTGCCAGGGACAGCAGCGCCTCGGCGGCGTGCCGGTCGCGGAGCTCGTCGGGATGGAGCGGCCCCCCGACCGGTGCAGCCTGCCGCTCACCGATGGTGGTCAGGATCGCGGCGAGCTCATCCTTCAGCGCAGCGACCCGCTCGCGCTGCGCTGCGATCCCCGCCTCGTCGGATTGGTCGGCCGCCAGCAGCGGGTCGACGATCGCGTCGCCGAGCATCCCGCGCAGCAGCTGGAGGTAGCGGCGGGCTTCGGCGTTCTGCTTCTCCCACGCGATCCGCAGACCGAGCCCGAACTCGGCGTTGTCCTCGAACAGCGAGTTCGACCAAGCCGGGCCGCGTCCGTCCGGATTGGTGGTGTACGGCGCGGTCGGCAGGTTGCCGCCGAAGATGGACGAGCAGCCGGTGGCGTTGGCGATGATCATCCGGTCGCCGAACAGCTGGGTCAGCGTCTTGATGTAGGGGGTCTCGCCGCAGCCGGAGCAGGCCAGCGAGAACTCGAA
>CAZPCM010000136.1:0-7060 GCA_964585085.1 uncultured Propionibacteriaceae bacterium | reverse complement strand
TCCGGGTGTCCATGCCGCCCTTGGTGTTGGGCTCCTGGTCCTCGGTGTAGGCCTCGACCAGGAACGTCATCAGCGACCTGGTCAGGCCTGCCGCGGGCTCGATCACGTAGGGCAGATACCGCTCGCCGGTCGCCTGCTCGAAGTACGTCAGGTCAGTGCCGGAATGCTCCGAATGCGTGCCGAGGTCGAAGTTCGTCCGGTTGGCGATCCCCTCCAACTCGCCCCACTCACTGCCGACGAAGCCGAACCGGTACTCGATGTCGACGGTCCGCTTGGAGTAGTGCGACAGCTTCTCCTTGGGGTGCTCGTAGTGGCGCAGGTTGGCCCGGGAGATGCCCAGGTCGACGTACCACTCGGTGCGCGCGTCGATCCAGTGCTGGTGCCAGTCCTCATCGGTGCCGGGCTTGACGAAGAACTCCATCTCCATCTGCTCGAACTCACGCGTCCGAAAGATGAAGTTGCCGGGGGTGATCTCGTTGCGGAACGACTTGCCGACCTGGCCGATACCGAAGGGGACCTTCATCCGAGAGGTGTTCTCCACGTTCTTGAAGTTCACGAAGATGCCCTGCGCTGTCTCAGGACGCAGGTAGTGCAGGCCCGATTCGTCCTCGATCACGCCGAGATGGGTCTTCAGCATCATGTTGAAGTCGCGAGGCTCGGTGAACCGTCCGAGGTTGCCACACTCGGGGCAGTTGATCTCCTCCAACCCCGACGGCTTACGTCCCTTGCGGACCTCGAAGGCCTCCTCCAGCTGATCTGCGCGGAACCGCTTGTGGCAGGCCAGGCACTCGGTCAACGGGTCGGAGAACACGCCGACGTGACCCGAGGCGACCCAGACCTGCTTGGGCAGGATGATCGAGGAATCGAGGCCCACCACATCGTCGCGACCCTGGACGACCGACCTCCACCACTGCCGCTTGATGTTCTCCTTGAGTTCGACGCCGAACGGGCCATAGTCCCAGGCCGCCCGCGTCCCGCCGTAGATCTCACCGCACGGGTAGACGAACCCCCGGCGCTTGGTCAAGCTGATCACGTTGTCGAGGCGGCTGGCCACGGCTCTCACTCCCTTGTCACGACGCGGATGCCCGGCTGGCACCCGGAGGCGAAGTTCAGGTTATCGCCCCGCGCGGACGGTTCTCGCCAACCTCAGCGGGCGGTGCGTAGGCGCCGGGTTCGTCGATGGCCCGGCTGAGCAGCGGCACAAGCACCATCTTCGCGTCGTAGCTGCTGAAGGCCCGGCGATACGCCCCCACGTTTGCCCAACGGGTCACGATGGCCCACAGCTCAGGCTCGTCGAGGTTCTGCACGAGTTCCGCCGCTCGGCAGCCCTGGCATGACTCGAAGAAGCGGACGGCCGCGTCGGCTTGATCCTCGAAGCCCGGCCTGGTGGTTTGGTCCACCCGGAAACGACTGATCGCCAGCACCAGGCCATCGTAGGCCGTCGGAGTTGACCCCTCGCCCTATCGTATTGATAATCGTTCTCATGAGATCTCCGCATCTGGTCGTCCTGGGCGTCGCGCTGCTGCTGACCACAGCCAGTTGCTCGGCACCCAGCCCGCCGGCGCGACCGGACCAGCTGACGATCGTGACCGCTTCGTACCCGCTCCAGTTTCTGGCCGAGCGGGTTGCGGGCGAGACCGCTGTCGTGGTCAACCTGACCTCGCCCGGCGCCGAACCCCACGACCTCGAGCTGACCGCCCAACAGCTGAACCAGATCGCCAGGGCGGACGTGGTCGTCTATCAGAAGGGCTTCCAACCAGCCGTCGACGAGGCGATCGCGGCAGTCGGCCCAAAGGCTGTCGTGGATGTGGCGGCCGGGATCACGCTGGCTCCTGCTCACGGCGGGGCGGGCCAGGAGCGTGGTGTCGCTGCCGACCCGCACATCTGGCTCGACCCCAACCTGATGGTCACGATGGCCCGCAACGTCTCAGAGGCCGTCATCGCCGCTTCACCCGGCGAAGAACAGGTGATCTCCGCCTCGACCGAGGAACTGGTCGCCGATCTCACAGCGCTCGACACGGCCTTCGACAAGGGCCTGACCTCGTGTCGGCGACGCGTGTTCGTGACCTCCCATGAGGCGTTCGGCTACCTGGCGCGGGCCTACGACCTGACCCAGATCCCGATCGCCGGCCTCGACCCGACCGTGGAGCCAACCGCAGCCCGGATCAAGGAGGTCCAAGCGATGGTGAACACCCACGGCATCACGACGATCTTCTTCGAGACGCTGGTCTCTGATGCGGTTGCACGGGCGATCGCCGACGACCTCGATCTCAAGACCGACGTGCTTGACCCGTTGGAGGGAATCATCGCCACCTCTCGCGGCTCTGACTACCTTGAGGTCATGGAGTCCAACCTCGCCGCGCTGCGGACGGCCAACGAATGCAGCTGACCGACCCCCACGTCCCGGTCGTCGAGACCCGGCAGCTCAACGTCAGTCTGGGTGGGCTGCCGGTCCTGCGGGCGGTGAACATGGCCGTCCAACCCGGCGAGATGGTCGCGTTGATGGGCGGCAACGGGTCGGGGAAGACCACCCTGGTCCGCACGCTGCTGGGGCTCATCGGCTTCCAGAGCGGTTCGGTCAGCCTCTTCGGCATTCCGATCGCGGATTTCCGCCACTGGTCGCGGGTCGGCTACGTGCCGCAGCGGGGCGCGGTGTCGATCCGCCACGCGACGGTCAGTGAGGTCGTCTCCACCGGACGGCTGGCGCACCGGCGTCCCTTCGTGCCGGCGAGCCGCCACGACCGTGACCTCGTCGCCCGGGCCCTCGACCAGGTCGGTCTGGCCGATCGGAGCCGTACCCCGTTCCTCCATCTGTCCGGCGGACAACAGCAGCGGGTGCTGATCGCGCGGGCGCTGGTGAGCGAGGCCGACCTGCTGATCCTCGATGAGCCATTCGCCGGCGTTGACCTGCGTGCGCAGGATGCGCTGGCCGAGCTGATCGGAGGCCTCAACGCCCGTGGGCTCACGGTCCTGGTCGTCCTCCACGAGACCGGAGCATTGTCGCCGCTGCTCCATCGGGCCGTGGTCTTGCGGGAGGGTCGGATCGCCTCCGACGGACCGCCGCCTCCCGACCTGGGCCACGGGCATGAGGTGTCCTGGCCGCGCCCGGGTAGCCCCTTGGTCACCGGCGCCATCGACGGGAGCTGATGATGGAGTTCCTCGCCCTTCCGTTCATGCAGCGCGCACTCCTTGCCGCGCTCCTCGCCGGACTCGTGTCTCCAGCGATCGGCACCTACATCGTCCAGAGGCGGCTCAGCCTGCTCGGCGACGGCCTGGGTCACGTCGCGATCGCCGGCGTCGGGCTGGCCTTGGCGACCGGAACCGCGCCCCTGCCGGTCGCGGTGGCTGTCGCCGTGTGCGGCGCCCTCCTGGTCGAGCTGATGCGGCAGTCCGGCAGGCAAGGCGGCGACGTAGCGATGGCAATCCTGTTCTACGGAGGGCTGGCGGCCGGCGTCCTGCTCGCCGGCACGGTCGGCCAGGGGGCGGGCAACCTCTCGGCTTACCTGTTCGGCTCGCTCCTCACCATCGTCGAGTCCGACCTGTGGCTGATCGGCGGCTTGGCGGTGATGGTCCTGGCGCTCACCCTGGGGCTCATGCCGCAGTTGTTCGCGGTCTCGACCGACGAGGAGTACGCCAGGGTGCTGGGCCTGCCGGTCCGCCTCTACAACGTCATGATCGTGGTGCTGGCCGCCGTCACAGTCACGGTGTCGATGCGCACCGTCGGGCTGCTGATGGTCAGCGCGCTGATGGTCGTCCCGGTCGCCACCGCCACCAACCTGTTCGCCGGGTTCCGCAACGCGCTGCTGGGGTCCCTCGGCCTTGGCGTCGTGGCGGCCGTCGGCGGCGTGGTCGGCTCCTACCACCTCAACGCCGCCCCCGGCTCGCTGATCGTGGTGCTGGCCATCGGCATCTTCGTGGCAACCCTGCCCGTCGCCGGCCTCCTGGCCCGGCGCCAGTCGAGCACGCCGGTGATCGAGGTGACCGACCCGTCACCGCTGCCGCACGAGACCACCGACGCTCACCGCAACCACGTCCATGGACCTGGTTGCGGCCACAAGGAAGTGGTTCACGGGGATCATCGCGACTACATCCACGACGGCCACCGGCACGCGGCGCACGGCGACCACTACGACGAGCACTGAGATCCGGCGATGACCGACGCCACCAGCCCAGCACGACGGACGCGCCAACGCCTCGCCGTGTCGTCCATCATGGCCACCCTCGACGACTTCCGGACCGCGCAGGAGGTCCACGACGAGTTGCGACGCCGCGGGGAACCTGTGGGCCTTGCGACCGTCTATCGGTGCTTGCAGGCCATGACCGACGCCGGCGAAGCCGACATGGTCCGCACCGCTGACGGGCAGGCCTCCTACCGGCGCTGCTCAGCCGGCCATCATCACCACCTGATCTGCCGGGCGTGCGGACGCACTGTGGAGGTTTCGCTGCCGGACTTCGAGAACTGGGTTCGGGCGATCTCCGCCCAACACGGCTTCACCGACCTCGATCACGAACTCGAGTTCTTCGGTCGCTGCGGCGACTGCGCCGGGCAGCGCAACGGCCCCGGGTAGCGAGCCCCGGGGCCGTTGGCCGTTGTGACTGAACAGACGCTCAGCGCTGCGTGGACTCCGGACTCTCGCCCACCGGCGCCTTCTCCGAGGTGTCGCTCATCCCCCCGGCACCCACGGCGAGGCTGCCGGACTGGGCGGCCATGTCAGCCGCCCGGCCTTGGAAGGCCTTCATGACCATGCCGACGAAGCTGGACTTGCCGCGCTTCTTGCTGATGACATCGAAGGCCACCGCACCCAGCAGGACCAGGCCCTTGATGATCTGGATGAAGTTCTGGTCCACCGACAGGTTCGCCAGACCGAGGTTCAGCACGCCCATGACCAGACCACCGATCATCGACCCGACGACCGTGCCGACACCGCCGGCCACCGCCGCGCCGCCGATGAAGACGGCTGCGATGGCGTCCAACTCGAAGCCCTGGCCGTCCTTGGGGTTGGCCGCGTTGAGGTAGGCGGTGAACACCATGCCGGCGACGGCCGCCAGCAAGGCCATGTTCACCATCACGAACATGTCGACCTTGCGTGTGTCGACGCCGGACAACTGGGCCGCGTGGCGGTTGCCGCCGACGGCGTAGATGTGCCGGCCGATCACCGTCCGCTGGGTCAGGAACGTGTAGATGAGGATCAGCGCGAAGAGAATCATGCCGACCACCGGAATGCCCTTGTAGGAGGCCAGGAGCAGACCGAAGACCAGGATGACCGCACCGACGATGACCAACTTGATGACCGCGCTCGTCATGGTGGGCAGGGGCATGCCGTGCTTGCGGAGGTTTGCACGCTTGCGGAACTCGAGCCAGACCAGCGCCCCGACCGCAAGCAGCGTCATGAGCAGAGTCGGGTTGTGGTAGCCGGTCGATGGGCCGAAGTCAGGGATGTACCCGTTGGCGATCCGCTGGAACTCCACGGGCACCGGGATCGACTCGGCGTTGAGGATCATCAGGTCGAGACCGCGGAACAGGAGCATGCCTGCCAAGGTCACAATGAAGGCCGGGATCCCGACGTAGGCCACCCAGTAGCCCTGCCAGATGCCGACCAGGATGCCCAGCCCCAGTCCGACGAAGATGGCCAGATACCACGGTACGCCCCAATACTTCATCGACATGGCCACGGTGGCACCCACGAAGGCGCAGACCGAGCCGACTGACAGGTCGATATGGCCGGCGATGATGACCATCACCATGCCGATGGCCAGGATCAGGATGTAGCCGTTCTGCACCAGCAGTGAGGTCACGTTCCGCGGCTGGAGGAACAGGCCGTCGGTCAGCACTTGGAACAGCAGGATCAGCAGGCCGAGGGCGATCATCATGCCGTACTGCCGGAGCCCACCGCTGGACATCGCGCTGCGGATCTCGCTGATCACCGACCCCTTCTTCGGTGTGGCGGTAGTCGCGGAGGACATGTCATTGAGCCTTTCGTTGAGTCATGTAGCGCATGAGGGTTTCCTGGTCCGCCTCGGCGCGAGGGACGTCGGCCGTGATCACGCCGGCGGACAGGGTGTAGATGCGGTCGCAGATCCCGAGGAGTTCCGGCAGTTCGGAGGAGATGACCAGGACGCCCTTTCCGGAGTCGGCGAGCTGGTTGATGATCTCGTAGATCTCGTACTTGGCGCCGACGTCGATGCCGCGAGTCGGCTCGTCGAGGATCAGGATCTCGGGTTCGGTGAACATCCACTTCCCGAGCACGACCTTCTGCTGGTTCCCGCCGGAGAGCTTGGAGACCCCTTCATCGATCGTGGGCGCTTTGATCCGCATCGCTTTGAGATAGTGGTTCGCGGCCAGGACTTCGGCACTCTCGTCAACCACGAAGTTCTTGGCGATCTTCTTGAGCTTGGCCGCCGTGATGGACACCTTGATGCTGTCCAGGAGGTTCAGGCCGAGCACCTTGCGGTCCTCGGTGACGTAGGCAAGGCCGGCGTCGATGGCCTGCTCGACCGACTTCAGTCTCAGCGCCTTGCCGTTGAGGGACACCTCGCCGGAGGTCTTGTTGCCGTAGGACTCCCCGAATACGCTGCGCGCGAGCTCCGTCCGTCCGGCCCCCATCAAACCGGCGAGACCGACGATCTCACCACGACGGATGTTGAGGCTCGCGTTCTTGATCACGAAGCGATGCGAATCGTTGGGATGCATCACTGTCCAGTTCTTGACCTCGAACATCACGTCGCCGTGGTTCGGGGTGTGCGGTGGGTACCGGTTGCTCAAGTCGCGGCCGACCATGCCGCGGATGATCCGGTCCTCATTGACCTCACCGGTGTGGAAGTCGAGGGTCTCGATAGTCTGACCGTCGCGGATGATCGTGATCGAATCGGAGATGTCCTCGATCTCGTTCAGCTTGTGGCTGATCATGATGCAGGTCATGCCGTTGGCGCGAAGACCCTTGAGCAGGTCCAGCAGGTGGCGCGAGTCGGTGTCGTTGAGTGCGGCCGTGGGCTCGTCCAGGATCAGCAGCTTGCAGTCCTTGGCCAGCGCCTTGGCGATCTCGACCAGCTGCTGCTTGCC
>CAZPCM010000135.1:0-7185 GCA_964585085.1 uncultured Propionibacteriaceae bacterium | reverse complement strand
ACCAGCCACTACCCGAACAACTCGTTCTTCTACGAGCTGTGCGACCGCTACGGGCTGTACGTCATCGACGAGATGAACCTCGAATCCCACGGCAGCTGGGACGACCACCGGCGGGGCCGGGCCGCGATCGACGACGTGGTGCCGGGCGACCATCCGGAGTGGCAGGCCACCCTGCTGGATCGGGCCGCGAGCATGTACGAACGGGACAAGAACCACCCCTGCATCGTGATGTGGTCCTGCGGCAACGAATCCTTCGGGGGGCTGGACATCCTCGCGGTCGCCGACTGGTTCCGCGCACGCGACACCCGTCCAGTGCACTACGAGGGCGTCGACTGGGATCCGCGTTATCCGCAGACCACCGACGTAACCAGCCAGATGTACACTCCGGCGGCCAACGTCGAAGCGTACCTGCAGACCCATCGCGACAAGCCGTTCGTCCTGTGCGAGTTCGCGCACGCGATGGGCAACTCGTTCGGCGCCGTGGACAAGTATCTGGACCTGGCCTACCGCGAGCCGCTGTTCCAGGGCGGCTTCATCTGGGACTTCGCCGACCAGGCCGTCCCACTGGTCGACCGGTACGGACGTGATTTCTTCGGCTACGGCGGCGATTGCGACGACCGGCCCTGTGACTACGAGTTCAGCGCCAACGGGATCTACTTCGCCGACCACACGCCCACGCCGAAACTGCAGGAGGTGAAGTACCTCTACCAGCCGTTCACGATCTCGATCTCCCGCGACGACATCGAGGTGGAGAACCGCCTGCTGTTCACCGCCTCGTCGGCGTACGAGTGCCTGGTGACACTGGCACGCGAGGGTGAGGTGCTGCTCGAGCAGGTGCTCGGGACCGATGTCGCGCCCGGCCAGACCGGAACGTACGCCCTGCCGGTGGCGCTTCCCACCGCACCCGGCGAGTACACCGTTGAGGTGTCGTTCCGGCTGCGTCAGGCCACCGACTGGGCTCCGGCCGGGCACGAGGTGGCCTGGGAACAGGTGGTCCGGACGGTTCCTGAGCTGGACGAAGGGCCGGAACCGCTGGTCAGCCCCGCGAAAGCCGGGCTCCCCGACTCGGAGCCGGGGCGCGGCGCGACGGCGTCCGCTCGGCCGGAGTTCATCGACGGCATCCACAACGTCGGCGTCCGCGGTGCGCACTTCAGCGCGCTGTTCTCGCGGCTGAACGGCGGGTTGGTGTCCTACCGGTACGGACGTACCCCCGAGGACGGCAGGGAGTTGCTGCGCGGCATCCCGCAACCCAACTTCTGGCACGCGCCCACGTCGAACGAGCGGGGGTGGGGAGCTCCGTTCGCCGACGGTCAGTGGCTGCTGGCCAGCCGCTACGCGAAGGCGAGGCTGGAAGACCCTGAGGTCAGCCTCCAGGAAGACGCCGTGGAGGTGCGTTACACCTACCTCCTGCCGACGGCTCCGTCCAGCCAGTGCGAGGTCTCCTACCGGGTGGACGCCGAGGGCCGGATCGAGGTGACGGCCACGGTGCGTCCCGGGGACGGGCTGCCCGACCTGCCCGAGTTCGGCCTGCTGCTCGCCACGGACGCCGATCTGCACCGCCTGCGTTGGTACGGCGAGGGGCCCGAGGAGAGCTACGTCGACCGCCGTCGCGGTGCGCGTCTAGGGGTGTATTCCGGCGAGGTCGCCGACCAGTTGACGCCGTATGTCCGCCCGCAGGAGTCGGGGAGTCACACTGGCGTCCGCTGGGCCGAGGTGACCGGCGACGACGGCGTCGGCCTGCGGTTCGATTGCCCGAACGGCATGGAGTTCTCGGCGCTGCCGTGGACGCCGTTCGAGATCGAGAACGCGCTTCACCCCAACGAGCTGCCGCCGATCCACCGCACGGTGCTGCGTCCGGCACTGATGCGGCGCGGCGTGGGTGGGGACGACTCCTGGGGGGCGCAGACCCATCCCGAGTACCGGCTGCCGGCGGGGAAGGAGATGACCTTCCGGTTCGGGTTCAAGGGTCTGGGGTAGGCGTCTGGGTGGAAGGCGGAGGCCGGCGCGGTCCAGGCGTGATCGGGACGGTGCGGCGGGTGGCCTTCGGCCGGTTACGCTGTGCGCCGGACGGCGCTTCGGGGTCCGGAGCCCAGCCGATTCGTGCTGCGCGGATCGCGGGGAGGGTGGTGTTCGATGCTGGTCCTCCATGCGTTCTGGGTGCCCGGTCTGGGTCCGGGCCTCTGGGCCGAAGACTCGGATCTCGCAGTGACCAGCCCAAGCGAGGCGCTACGTCAAGCCCGGCCGCATCCGTTCGCCGCGCCGGCGCAGTCCCTGGCCTCGCTGGCGGACGGAACGCCGTTCACCGCAGCCCTGCTGCTGCCGTCGCTGCGGCGCTCCCCGCTCGACTCGCCCGAGATGGTGCGGATCGCCCCCCGCACTGTCGGCCGCAACGCCCCCTCGCTGCTGCCGTGGTCGGTGCCGGCCGTGCTGCTCGAGCCGGTTCGCGTCGTTGACACGGTGAGCGTCTTCACCGACCGCGACGACCTTGACCAGGACGCCGCCGGGAGCCTCGCGGACCTGCGCCCGGCCGCCTCGGTGCGGTACCTCGTCGACGTGGCCCGCTGGGCCGAGGACGTCGTCGCCCGGGGGCGGCTCCTGCCGGGGCTCACGCGGGACGCCGACGGTGATGCCCGGGCCCGCTGGCGGCCGGTCTTGACCGGCGCGGACGCGGTCGCCTGGCACGGTCTGGTCGGCGCGATGCCGCCCGCCTTTCGGGCCACCGAGCCGGCTGGGCGGCCGGACCGGCTCGCCACCGAAGCGCTGACCACGATCGTGGACGCCCTCGCCCGCGGTCGCCTGCCCAGCAGTTTCCTGCCGAGTCGCCGCGGGAAACGCCCCCAGCGGGTGCCGATCGCCGAGGCCTGGCTGGACGCCCTCGCCGGTGACGACGGGCGGCTGCCCGCCGAGCCCGAGGAGATCGCCGATCTCGCCGAGCGCTTGCGAGCCTGGGATCAGGTCGGTATCGAGGATGCCGGGCCGGCCGGCCTTGTCCTCCGCCTGACCGATCCACAGATACCCGATGCCGAGCCGGACACCGAGCCGCGCGACCCCCGCTGGCGCCTGGAGTTCCTGCTCCGGTCGCGCGCCGACCCCAGCCTGTTGATCGACGCCGAGCGGGTGTGGGCCGACGACGGCACCCTGCAGCGCTGGCTGCAGCATCCACGTGAGATGCTCCTGGCCGAGCTCGCTCGGGCCCAACGGGTCTATCCCGGGCTGGAACCCGGTCTGCGCCAAGCGCAGCCATCGGGCCTCGACCTCGACGCCGAGGCGACCCACGCCTTCCTCGCCGACACCGCCACTGCGCTCGATGAGGCCGGCTTCGAGGTGCAGTTGCCGGCCTGGTGGGGCAGGCGCGCGTCCCTGGGTCTGCGCCTGAGCGCCACCCCGAGCGATTCCGGCGCCATGGCGTCCCGCTTCGGCCGGGACCAACTGTGCGACTTCCGCTGGGATCTGGCCGTCGGTGAGCACGGTTTGACCGACGATGAGATCGCCGCGCTCACTGCCGCCAAGCACCCGCTCGTTCTGCTGCGCGGGGAATGGGTCAGCATCAACCGGCGACAGCTGGAGAAGACCCTGGACTTCCTGCGTAGCGGGGGGCAGGGGCAGATGACGGCGGGTGCGGTGCTCGGCCTCGCGCTCAGCCACCCGGACGACCTGGACCTGCCCCTCGCCTTGGTCGACGTCGAAGCGGGCGGCTGGCTCGGCCGGTTGCTGGAGGGGGCGGCGACGGGGTCGATCGCCCACGTGTCCCCGCCGGACGACTTCACCGCGACCCTGCGGCCCTACCAGAGCCGAGGTCTCGCCTGGCTCGATTTCCTGGGGCGGTTGGGGCTCGGCGCCTGCCTCGCTGACGACATGGGGCTGGGCAAGACCGTGCAGTTGCTTGCGCTGGAGTCGACAGCCCGGTCCCGAACGGACGCCCCGAGCGACCTCGGCGCCACAGACGCCGCGCCGGCGTCGCGGCCCACCCTGCTGCTGTGCCCGATGTCCCTCATCGACAACTGGCGGGCCGAGGCGGCGCGCTTCGCGCCCGCCCTGCGGGTGATCGCCCACCATGGGTCGGACCGCGCTCACGGTGACGACCTGGTGGCCGTACTCGCGGCGTCCGACCTCATCGTCACGACCTACGCGACCGCGCTCAACGACATCGACGAGCTGGCCGGGATCGAGTTCGAACGGGTCGTGCTGGACGAGGCGCAGGCCGTCAAGAACCGGCTGTCCCGGACGGCGAAGGCGGTGCGCCGTCTCGACGCGGGGCAGCGCATCGCCCTGACCGGAACCCCGGTGGAGAACCGGCTGGCGGAACTGTGGTCGATCATGGACTTCGTGAACCCGGGGATCCTCGGCACGCCCGAGATGTTCCGTGCCCGCTTCGCGACCCCGATTGAGCGCGACCAGGACGACCGGGCCGCCGCGCTGCTGCGCCGGATGACCCAGCCCTACATCCTGCGGCGGCTGAAGACCGATCCGGCCGTCATCGACGACCTCCCCGAGAAGATCGAGATCAAACAGTACTACCGGCTCACGATCGAGCAGGCCTCCCTGTACCAGTCGGTCGTCGACGACATGATGCGGCGCATCCAGGACTCCGAGGGCATCGCACGCCGGGGGAACGTGCTGGCGGCGATGACCAAACTGAAGCAGACCTGCAACCACCCGGCCCAGTTGCTCCACGATCGGTCGGTGGTCGGGCGGCGCTCGGGCAAGATCGTCCGGCTCGAGGAGATCCTGGAAGAGGTGCTCGCCGAGAGTGACCGGGCGCTCTGCTTCACGCAGTTCACCGAGTTCGCCGAGATGCTGGTCCCGCACCTCGCGGCCCGATTCGACACCGACGTCGCCTACCTGTCCGGCAGCACCCCGCGCGAGCGCCGGACCGAACTCGTGCGACGCTTCCAGTCGGGCCAGGGCGCGCCGATCTTCGTCCTGTCGCTCAAGGCAGGTGGGACGGGGCTGAACCTCACCGCGGCCAACCACGTGATCCATCTCGATCGCTGGTGGAACCCGGCGGTGGAGAACCAAGCCACTGACCGCGCCTACCGGATCGGCCAGCGCCGCAGCGTACAGGTGCGGAAGTTCGTCGGGATCGGAACGCTGGAGGAACGGATCGACCAGATGATCGAGGAGAAGAAGGCGCTGGCGAACCTCGTGGTCGGTGACGGCGAGGAGTGGCTGACCGAACTGTCGACCGGACAACTGCGCGAGTTGTTCACCCTGTCGAAGGACGCCGTTGATGGCTGACCGTTACTCCGGGCCCTACTACCCCAAGTCGACCCCGCGGCCGGTCGCCGGCGGGCTCCGCGCCAAGAGCGTGAGGGGTCGGATCTCGAGTACCTGGTGGTCGTCTCGGTTCATCTCGGTACTCGAGGCGACCGGCATGGGCAACCGGCTCACCCGCGGACGCGCCTACGCTCGCCGGGGCCAGGTCGTCTCCCTGGACCTCCACGCCGGGCTGGTGACCGCGAGCGTGCAGGGTTCGCGGGCGCGTCCCTACCGGGTCCGCATCGGCGTCACCGCCTACGGCAAGGACCAATGGACCCGCCTCGAGGAACGGCTGGCAGCCGACGCGTGGTTCGTCGCCCAGTTGCTCGCGGGCGAGATGCCCCACGACATCGAGGGGGTCTTCGCCGATCTCGGTCTCGCGCTCTTCCCGTCAGGGGCCGGCGACCTCTCCCTGGACTGTTCGTGCCCGGACTGGGAGGTGCCCTGCAAGCATCTGGCCGCGGTGTGCTACCTGCTGGCCGAGCGGTTCGACGAGGATCCATTCTCGATCCTGGCCTGGCGTGGCCGGGATCGCGACGACCTGCTGTCCCGGCTCAACGCGTCCTCGGCCCACGTCGAGGACGCCGAGGGTGTACCCCTCACCGAACTGCTCGATGTCTTCTACGCCGCGGCCCCGAACGCTCTGGCCCGGCGAAGCGGCGGACCGAGGACCAGCATGCTCGACGAGGTGCCGGCCATCCCGCTCGTGTTCGCGGGATGCCCGTGGCCGAAGCCCTGCGTCCCGCGTACCAAAGGCTCGTTGCGGGCGCCACGGGTGACCCCGCTGCCCTCCAGGGCTGAATCGCGGAGAAGCGTCCCCGCGAGGCCGGAAGGAGGCCCGTTATCAGCCAGTCGCACGCCCAGGGCATCGGCCCGACGCCGGCTGCGGCGCTCGTTGAGCAGCACATTCCGGGCGATGCCGAACAGCCAGGGCCGCGCGTCATCGAGAGTGCGGGGCAGGTCCTTGACGCGCCGCCAAGCCACGAGGAACGTCTCGGCAGCAACATCCTCAGCGCGCTCGGAAGTCGTGCGTCGCTGCGCGAAACGCACAACATCGGCATACACAATCCCGAAGATGTCCCGGAACCGGTCAGTGTCGTTCATCCTGTCCACGTCCTGTTCCTGTCCGCAGGCGCCCCCATCGTTACACGCCGCGGAACCGCCCACGATTGACGCACTGGTGCCGAGAGGGCGGCCGGCTGCTGGCCAACCACATACCCTGCGGCGATTCCTCCCAGCTGGGCCAGTGTCCTGCGCCAATCCGCAGGACCTGTTCCGTGAGGCGTACATCCGGGTGATTCGCTTCCTGACTTCGGCGCCCTCTCGGCGGGGTCGAATCCCGGGTCTGGTGCTCTTCATCTCACCTGCGGGATCTCCGGAACGTCCACGCCCCGCGTGCCCTCGACAACACGTGACGTGCGGAGGTTGCGAAGGACGGCGCCGACGGCGGTCTCGCTCATGACAGGGATGGGACCTTCGCATACCTGTCGATCCACGAAGCGAACCGGGGATCTAGGGTCGGACTTGGTGATCCCTGGGTGGACGGTCACGTCGACGAAGAGCTGCGGGAAGAACTGCTGCGGGTAGAGCCCGGCACTGATGATTCCGGCCAGGGTTGGGACTCCCGCGGCTGTCACGATGTTGAGACGCTGCAATTGGTCGAGGCGCTTCGGCGCCCCCGCAAGGGCGCGGGAGCCCTGTGAGCGAAGCCGGCTGATCGCCCTGTCGATCAGTTCGGAATCGAGATCGCTGGGGGAGGCGCCTACGACGGGTTCGCGATCCGTGCGGCATCCAGCCCTTCGTCACTCTCCGTCACTGCACAAATCCAGCATGTCACTTGTCAAGTGGGTGTTATGCCGACGTCGGCATAACACCCATTATCCCGACGTCTTGGTTATGCCGAGTTCGGCTTCGTTTGTGCTTGTC
>CAZPCM010000134.1:0-7207 GCA_964585085.1 uncultured Propionibacteriaceae bacterium | reverse complement strand
GAACGACTCAAGACGAACCCACCAGCGAACGCCTTGTCCAGATAAGAGGTAACGCCACGCTCTCGGCCTCCACCTCGATGACCCCGCGACAGGCGAACGGCTGCCGAGCCTCGGGGGCATGCAGCAGGACGTGCCCAGCCTCGTGGGCCAGCGTCTTGACCGCGGCCGCGTCGTCGATGTCCGCGCGGACGCGCACTTGGCGGGTGTCGAACATGGTGATGCCGTTCGCCTCGCCACAGTCGCCACGCGACACGGTGTAGCCCTGCGCTTCCACGAACGCCTGCAGCGCAGCCCACAGGCCGGGTGGCGCCTGGCCGGTCAAGAGCGTGGCCGGCGGAGGCTCGGGCAGCGGGTCGCCGTCGGTCTGGGACACGTCGAACACGCTGACGGGCTTCACGCCGACGATCCGCACGTCCTGGAGCGGCTTGCCGTCCGCGTCCCGGATGGGGCGGCCCTGGACGTCGAGCTTCGGTTCGCGGGTTGTGACGGGGCCGAACACCTTGATCGCGGTCTCGCCGCGGCGCACCTGACGGCCCTTCGCCTGCCAAGCCCGGTAGCCGGCCACCATCGTCGCCTCCGGCTTCTGCGCCCAGATCAACACCGTGTTGTTGAAGAAACCCGGCGAATTGCATCCGATGATGTATTCAGGCGGTTGGCTGTATGCCTGCGAGCGTCGGACGGAGTCCATCGGACGCGGCCGGCCGCTCTCTGGGTGCCCAGTGTATCGCCTAGTGAGGTTTGGTTCGCCGGTGTGTGGATTGCATCGGATGCATGATACGTTCATGTGCTTGTGAGGGGTGTCGAGGGTGATGCGGCGGCGCGGTTGCCGGCTGCTGCGGTGGGTGTTCCGGGGTCGGCCGAGGTGCTGCTCGCGGGCGGGTTGTCGCTGCTGGCGCCGGAGGAGACTGTCTTCGAGGCAATGCTGGACGGCTGGGCTGTGCAGCAGCGATCCCGGCTGCTGGTCGACACCACGATCAAGCAGCGGATCTTCGCGGTCCGCCGGTTCCACCGGTTCGCCGGGGAATATCCCTGGCGATGGACGCCGGCCGACGTCGAGGAGTGGACCTCGGAGCTGGTCGGCGGCGGTGTCGCGCACTCCTCGGTCCGCTACTACCAGATGGCTGTGTCCCTGTTCTGTGGGTATGTCACCGACCCGCGCTACCGCTGGGCCGAGGTGTGCGAGCTGCACTTCGGGTCGCACCCGGTGCAGGTCTTCCACGAGTGGAACACCGTCGTCCACCGTGCCGAGTACGAGGGACGGCCCGGGAACCGCCCGTTCACCCGCGACGAGCTGCAGGTGTTCTTCGACTACTGCGACCAGCGGGTCGCCCAGGTCGCCGACCGCGGCCGGAAGGGATGGCTGGCGGCCTACCGGGACGCCACCTTGTTCAAGGCGATCTACGCGTGGGGGCTGCGCCGCAGGGAAGCCGCGATGCTCGAGACCGTCGACTGGTCGGCCAACCCTGCCGCACCACAGTTCGGCCGCTACGGCGCGCTGAGCGTGCGCTACGGCAAAGCCGTCAAGGGCTCCCCGCCGCGGCGCCGGACCGTGCTCACCACGATGGGCTGGGCGGCGGAGGCGGTCGCCGAATGGGTCGAGGAGATCCGGCCGCTGTACGCCCCGGCCGGGGTCGCGCTGTGGCCCACCGAGCGGCGCGCCAAGATCTCCACCGACGCCCTGACCGTGCGCTTCCAGGCCTACCGCGAGGCGGCCGGGCTGGACCCGATCCTGTCCACGCACTGCCTGCGACACTCCTACGCCAGCCACCTCCTCGAGGACGGCTACGACCACCTGTTCGTCCAGCAACAACTCGGCCACGCCTGGGGCGCCACCACCGCCATCTACACAAGCGTCGGCGCCGACTACAAGAACCAGGCGCTGCGCCGGGCCCTGTCCCGAGCCCTCGACCAACCAACCAGCTAGGAGAAGCCCGATGACCCGCACCCGAAAGCCCGCCCTCGGATACCGCTGGCACCTGCGCCGGCTCATGGCCGAGCACGACATGTACGCCACCACCGACCTGACGCCGCTACTCGCCGAACGCGGCGTCGCGCTGTCACCGGCCCAGGTGTACCGACTCGTCACCGGCACCCCCGAAAGGCTCAGCCTGCGCACCCTCGTCGCCTTATGCGACATCCTCGACTGCACCCCCAACGAGCTCATCGAGCCCGTCGTCGAAACCAGGCCCGTCAGGGCCACCGGCACCACCGGTCCCGCACCGGCGACCATCACCGCCGCAAAACAACGCACCCCCCGGCGGGCCGACATCACCAGCGTCGAGTGAGCCCGGGGCCGTGCCCGATCTGCGGGCGGGAGATGGGCAAGTCCAGCAAGGAGTTCTGCGGCCGCTGCACCCAGGGCACCGACCGTGTCCGTGGCGCTTGCTCGGCCTGCGGCAAGCCCGACCGGGTCCTCGACCACCACCAAGTCTGCAAATGGTGCCGCAGGTACAGCCGCCGCCAATGCGTCGACTGCGGACGCACCCCCGACCAGGCACGCACCATCGGACCTACTCAGCTGTGTGACCACTGCACCCTGCGCCATGCGCTCGACCAGATCATCCCCGCCCAGCCCGCCGGCCTCCTCGCACCCCTGCGACCGGTCATCCTCGCCGCCGAGCCCCTCACCACCCGCCGGTGGCTGGCCCGCCACGCCGACCTGCTCACCGCCCTCGACCAAGGCCGGACCAGCCTCGATCACGCCACCCTCGACACCCTCCCCCACCCCAAGGCGGTCGGGCATCTGCGCGCCCTCCTGATCAGTGCCGAGATCCTGACACCCGACCCCACGGGCCCGATCCGCCGGCTCGAGAACAGCCTCGATCAGCTGCTGGCTGAACTGGACCAGCCGCACCGCCGCATCATCGCCGGCTGGATCCGCTGGCAAGTGCTGCCACCCCTGCGGCAACGAGCGGCCGATGGCCTCGAGCTGACCAACCCCGTCGCCAACGCCCGCAACCGGATCGAACGCACCATCGCCTTCCTGACCGCTCTGCAAGCCCGCGGTCGAACCCTGAACACCATCACCCAGCACGACATCGACGACTGGTTCGCCGGCCCCGGCGCCGCCCGCTGGAACACCCGCCCCTTCCTCGCCTGGGCACACAAACGCAAACACCTGCCCCAGCGAGTCCAGCTGCCCCCCGCCTCCTACACCGGGACACCAACAGCGCCGGCCGATCCCGAGGAACGCTGGACCACCGCGACCAGGCTCCTCACCGACGACACCCTCGACCCCGCCGATCGCGTCGCCGGCCTGCTCATCGTCCTCTACGCCCAAACCCTCAGCCGCATCATCACCTTGACCCGCAGCGACATCACCAGCGACGGCGACGGCGTCCAACTTCGGCTCGGAGTCGACCCCATCGACCTGCCCGAACCGCTCGCGAGCCTGATCCAAACCCTGCCCATCAAACGACGCGAGGGCACCGCCGAGAACCTGCCCAACCCGTGGCTGTTCCCCGGTCAATGGGCCGGCACCCACATCCACGCAGTCAACCTCAGCGACCGCCTCCGCCGCATAGGCATCGAACCCCGCCGCATGCGCCTCGCCGCCGCCGAGCAACTCAGCCGCGAGATCCCACCCGCCATGCTCTCCGGCGTCCTCGGCCTGCGAACCGCAACCATCGCCAAACAGAGCAGCCAATCCGGCGGGAACTGGGCCAAATACGCCGGCGCCCGTGGCTGAACCCAGGTATTCACGGACTTCGAATATCTCTCTCCTGCCAGTCCTGTACCGGTGGAAGCTGTTCGCGAACCGCAACCACGCCCCCCACGCCTGGAGCGAGTCCAGCGAGCCGATCCGCTCCGCGAGCTGGGAGTGCATCGACTCCAACGTCGCCCTCCGCGCCACCTCCGCAGCCTCCCGGTCATACGCGGGACGCCGCCCGCCGCTAGTCGCCATTCGGCTCACCGGCCCTGCAGCAGGTCGACCTGCGCCCACAACTCGGCGATCACAGCAGCGTCGCCACCGGTGGCGCGGAGGTCCTCGATCTGGCAGAGCAGGTCCTCCACGATCAGCGGAACGTCCGGCACGAAGTCGCGGACGCCATCGGTGTCCAGGGGTGCTGTGCTCATCACGGCTGCTCCTTCAGGTCTGGGTTCTCACCCTCCAGAAGTGGTGAATAGGGACCTCCACGGACACGTCACGGTGAATCTGCCCCTCCCTCGCAGCCCAGCGCCGTCCGTGGGATGCCGCGCTGGCCCCGGCGCGCCAAGGTCGATCCGAACTTCACTCCGGCGGACAGACGCCGGGCAGCAATCCAGAGGGGAATGCGTCATGGACCTGCGCACTTGGCTCTCCGCGGCGCTGAAGAGCCTGCAGTCCGACCTCGCATGGGTCGGCGGTGGGCGTCAACCTTGTCAGCCCTGGTCGATACTCTCTCGTTAGGTGTAGAGAAGCGACGGACGCAGTGCGGGAGAGCGCGATGGTTGAGCCGCCCAGGATGGACAAAGCCAAGGAGGGCCTCGGCAAGGCCGTCGATGGCATCGGCAAGTTCGCGCGGAGCACCTCAGCGCGGCTGGTTAAGCCAGCTGGCGATCTCAAGGATGCTGCCGTGCCCACCGTCGAGAAGCTGACCGCGAAGAAACCGGACCCGTACGAGGAAGCCGTAGCCGAGTACAACGGCGCGTTCATCGCCATGAACGACAAGGGACTCTCCCTCCTGCGCCAGCGGGAGCGCTCGACGGATCTGATCGAACTCGTCGAGTTACTGGTGAACAGCATCGTCAACACCCCGAAGTCGTTCGAGACCGACTTCGACGAGATCGACGTCCACAAGGCCAAGTTCCAGGACGCGGAGGAGTTCGCCCGGAAGGACCTCGCAGCCGCAAGGAAGTCGGCTGCTGGCGCCGGCGCCGGGTTCACCGCGGGCGCCGCGGTCGCGAGCATTGCCCCGACTGCGGCGATGTGGGTCGCCACTACCTTCGGGGCCGCATCGACCGGCACCGCAATCTCCACGCTCTCCGGGGCCGCTGCGACCAACGCTGCTCTTGCATGGCTGGGAGGAGGGGCTCTCGCGGCCGGAGGCGGAGGCACTGCTGCAGGCAGTGCCCTGCTCGCGCTCGCTGGCCCCATCGGCTGGACGATCGCGGGAGCTACCCTCCTCGCCTCGATCGCGCTGTTTGCCAAGGCGAAGTTCGAGGGTCGCGAGGCGAAGCACGAGGCGCTGACCGCAGTGAAGCAGAACACCGTACTCGTCAAAGACATGGACGCTCAGATCGACGAACTCCTCGAGCGCACCGCTTCTCTGCGCAAACGGCTCATGAACAGCTACGGCGAAGCGCTGCAGTTCTTCGGGGCCGACTTCCTCAGGCTGTCCTCGCCCCAGCAGTCTCAACTCGCCGCTCTTGTGAACAACACCAAGGCTTGCGCCGGCCTGCTGAGCAAGCGCATCGAGCAGAACGGCTCATCGTGAGTGACGCAGCAAAGCTCACTAACAGCAATCAGGAGCAGGCTGTCGCTGCGTGGGTGAACTACCTCAACCAGCTCCGGCTTGACGACCTGCTGAGCGCTCTCCGCCGCCAGGATGTGAACCTCCAGGACGCGCTCTCCAGCATTGACGAGGCGATCACGACAATCGACCTCGAAGTGGTCGCCACCAACCGCGGCGGGGTGAAGGGCATACACGGCTTCATCGCCGAGGTCGCCGAGGTGGGCGTCGGTAACGCTCGGAGCCACATACTCGGGGAGGGCGCCGTCTATCACCGGGTGAACAACAACGGGCCCGTGGACCTGATCCGCAGCGGCGTGGAGATCCAGCAGAAGTTCGTTGCGGCCGGCGGCCGCTTCGGCCTCGGCGCGATCGCGGACCACCACCAGAAGTACCCCGACTTCGTCAAGAACGGCGGGAAATATCAGATCCCCCGCGACCACTTCGAGGTCATCCAGCAGCTGCACGCCATGTCGCCCGAGGAGGCGAGCAAGTCGCTGATCCGCGGCGGCAGCCCGTCGCTCAAGTCCTGGGAGCGGGTGCAAGCCTTCTTCGAGGAGGGCTCTGTCGGCATCGAGTCGCTCGAACCCTCGAACCTGGAGTACCACGAGGTGCAAAGGGGCGCCTACGGCTCGACGCTGGTGGCGGAGAAGGAGTCCCTCACCTCCGCCGACAAGTCCCTTCGGGATGCCGCCTACCAGGAGAGTCTGCCGACCCTGAAAGAAGGCGCGAAAGCCACGCTCACGGCCGCCGCCATCGAGGGCGGCACCGCCTTCGTGCTGGCCGTTGCCGAGAAGCTCCGTGAGGGCAAGAAACTCAAGGAGTTCACGAGCGAGGACTGGATCGAGATCGCGGCCGACACCGGCTTCGGCTTCGTCAAGGGCGGCGTCCGAGGCGTCAGCATCTACTCGCTAACCAACTTCACCGCTACCTCCGCAGCCGTCGCCAGCTCGATCGTCACCGCTGCCTTCGGCATCGCGGAGCAGGCGAACAAGCTCCGACGCGGCGAGATCGACGAGGCGGAGTTCATCGAGAACGCCGAGCTCGTCTCGCTGGAAGCCGCCGTCAGCGCCCTGTCCTCCTTTGTCGGGCAGGCGCTCATCCCAGTTCCCGTGCTCGGCGCCGTGATCGGCAACACCGTCGGCACCATCATGTACAGGGCCGCCTCCTCGGCCCTGTCCAGGCGGGAGGCGGCGCTAATCGAGCGCTACCTCGGCGAGCAGAGTGTGCTCGACCAGCAACTCGCGGCCGAGCATCAGGAGCTCATCGAGAACCTCAATGCGAGCATGTCCGACTACCTCGGGGTGCTCGAACGTGCCTTCTCGCCCGACCTGGAGGACGCCCTCCTCGGATCGGTCGAGCTCGCACTGGAGCTCGGCGTGGCCCCAGAAGAGATCCTGGACTCCGAAGAGAAGGTCCTCGCCTACTTCCTTGACTAGCGAGACCCGGAAGATCCGCGGGGCACCATTTGGGCTCTGACACTGTCTCTTCGGAGAGCAAGCCATATCCCAGTCACACCCATACCACCCGGCGAAGCGCCTCTGACGAGTATTGCCACTTGTCAAGGGCGGAATCAGGACCTGGGTCCTGGGCGACGCCTAAGCAGGCTCGACCAGCCGCACATCGGCCCGACCACGTGGTCGCTCATGCGCGATTTGCGGGCGCGTGGATGAGACGTCGGGGGGCGGATCGGTTACCTGAAGCCGGTTGCCCGCGTCAGTACTGGCGGACTCTCTTACTCGAACGCTGTGAATGCTCTGCTTGGGGGGGCAGGT
>CAZPCM010000133.1:0-7259 GCA_964585085.1 uncultured Propionibacteriaceae bacterium | reverse complement strand
CCGTGGCCATCGGCGCCGCGCTGCTGATGACCGGATGCGGGATCCCGCTGACGTCGCGTGACCTGCCGCCAAAGGCCACGTCACAGGTCACGATCGGGCCGGCGACCAGTGAGGCACCACCGGTCCCGGAGCCGACGTGGGAGGCGGTTTGTGAGCCGGTCGACCAGGACACGCTGCGCTACCTCGAGGGCCAGGGGAACGTCGGCGGAGCAATCACGTTCACCCGCGGAGCGATCGTCCGCGTCGATGACGACCGGTGGGAGATTGCCGCCGAGACGGCGGTGCACCCGAACGGCTCCGGCTACACCAGGGACAACGTCGCTCGCGTGTGGTTCTTCGAGGCCAGCGAGCCGGCTGGCAGTTACGAGTTCGTGGCGCGGAAGATTGGGCGGTCCGACGCCGCGGTGCGCTGCCTCGGCCAGGGCTGACGCTCCAGGCTGGGTTTCGGACGGTCCCCGCCCGGGGGGATTGGGGCGGGGACCGCGCTGGGACGCTACCAGCCGGACAGGATCGACGGATGGCGCCCCCGACGAACCCTCAACGTCCGGTTGAGTGTTGCCTTTGGCAAGGGGCTTTGGACGCCCACGAGCCCCCACCGGGAAGGAGGGAACCGGTGGGGGCTCGCCGAGTCTCGTCACCACGCGGAGCGATAGCGGCACTGGCCGCCACAGCGGGGCTTCGGGGTTACTTGAGACTCAACCGGGGGGTAACCACTCCCCCCGGCGGGGGGTTTGGGGTGAAGCCTGGTCAGGTGGTGGTGCCGGGCGTGCCTTGGGTCGAGGGGTCGCCACCTTCGGGGTAGCTCGACGTGAAAGCGGCCCGAACCTGCTGCTGGACGGTGCTGGTCGAGTTCGGCGGGTTGTAGGTGTCGTCGGTCCACTCCTGGCCCTCGGACACGAGAACGGCGTTGGACTTCTTGGTCACCCACGACTCCCACCCAAGCCAGACTCCGCCGCTCTGCACGCGCTGGCGCAGCTGGAGCTTCACGGTGCCGATCTCGAAGCTGCCGGCCACGCCTTCGAGGTTCGCGGGGGTTGCACGCGCCCAGTACCGGCCCGACTCGGTGCGGAGCTCAACCCGAACCTTGGCCGAACCTCCCAGCACGTCCTGCAGGTCGTAGGTGAACTCGCTGACTGTCGAAGCCATCCCTGGCTCCTCTCGTTTGGTAGGGGACCCGCCGCGGCGGGCTTGGCCACTGTGAGGCGCCACGAAGGGGGGCCTGTGGCGGGTAGGTGGACTGGTGCGGGGCCGGCCCCAGGGCGAGCCGTGTAGGACGCCCTGGGGCCAGCCACCGCGCGTGTGGCGCTGGCAGGGTCTCGGCGCCCCTGCGAAAGGGTGGGGGGCTCTCCTGCCATCGATCCCGACCCGAGGACTGCGACCCGGGGCGGGTGACGTTGACGCCACGCGGGAGGTCCTGCCTTAGGCGGGCAGGGTGATCTTGGCGAACCCGGCCGGCCGCTTGCACGCCCAGCCGAACCGGCCCTCCACGCGCATCGTGGCGAGGTTCTTGGTGAAGTTCTCACCGCCGGTGTCGATCGCGACCTCGGCGCCTTCACGCTGCACGAGCTCGGCCAGGTTCCAGTCGCCGAGAAGCGCGGTGCCGGCCGCGATCGCGGTGGACGGAACCCGCGGGATATCCCACAGGGACCGGTCAGCGGCGGAGCCGGGGCCGCCGAGGAGGTACTGGCCGGTGCCGGTGCCTTCGCGGACCAGGTCCAGGTCCTCCATGTCGTTCGGGTTCAGCACGAACGCGGTCGGGGTGGTGCCGGTCCCCTGCAGGGCGGTGATCGCCTTCCGCAGGGTCGCGACCAGGTCACCGGTGACCGCGGCCACAGCGACGACCCCGGACGTGTTGAGCAGGCCGGTGAAGTGCTCGTCGGTGCCGTCACCGGAGACGACCTCGGCCTCGAGGGCGCGCATCAGGCCGTACTCCATCTCGGACCGGAGGAAGTCCTCCAGGAGCGCGTAGTCGGCGAAGTAGCGCAGCGGGACGGGCTCGGACAGGTGCGCGATGACCCGGAACCGGTCCTCGATCTCGTCCAGGGTGAACACCGACGTCGGCTTCAGGGCACCATCGGCGACCGGTGCGGCGTTGTTCGTGCGGACGGTCTGCCGCAGGTATCTGAACGAGTTGGACGCCAGGGTCCCGTTGCCGGCGAACGGCCGGAGCGGGATCAGGTCCAGGATGCTGGTGGGCACCACGCCGATGCGGTGGACCTCGGGGTCGATCACGTTGCCGACCGACACGGCGCCCGAGACGATCGACTTCCGGCCGGACGGGCCGGACGGCATCGCCTGGTGGATCGCGGCGCCGGCGGCCTTCGCCCACACCGTGCCACGGCTCGTGTCGGCGTCGCTGAGGCCGATCTCGGCTCCCCACGCCTTGGCCGTCGCGAGGACGTCCTCGTCGATCTTGGCGGCGTCGGAGAGCTTCTTCTTGTCGGTCGCGGTCTTGTAGAAGGTTTGGAACTCGGACCGCTCGTCGGCGGTCATGTCGCGGTTGTCGGCTTCGGCCTTCTCGGCGATCGCGCGGGCGGCCTTGGCCGCGGCGGCGGCCTCCTCGAGGAGGCGCTGGGACTTGGTCTTCATGATGGGGTTACCCCTTTCCGGGGTCGCGAAAGTTGCTGGTGGGGATTCCCGGCACGGGCGGCGAGGCGGACACCGCAAGACTGGCGCGACCTGGGGTCACGCGTTCTTGGACGGTCTGGCCCAACACAGCTACCAGCCGCGGCCGGAGGCACTCACCGGGAGCCTTGACCCCGCCGGGTTCCTCAGCTCGAACAGCGATACGGCTGGCCGTGGGCTGGCCTCCCCGCCCCGCTCCCCTCGAGCCCTCAGCGGTGGGAGACGGACCACACGACGGACCGCGCTCTGACCTGCCAACAGGGTAGCAGGCCGCCGCTGACAGGACCGTAACCCGGCACGCCACGAATCGGCGGCTGTGACGCCCAGAAACAGGCCGTGTGCGGCTGCAGGCCGCCTGCGCGCACCAGGAGATACCCGGAAGGCCTGCAGGCCCGCAGACGGCCGCGTAGCGGCCCGCAGGCCGCCAGCGGTGCTGCAGGAGGGTCATTCGCTGCCTTCGGCCAGGGCGGCGTCGGTCAGCCCGGCCAGGATCCGCGCCGTGGCGTCGGCCGGCAGCCCGTACAGCAGCGACGCGGCCAGGCCGCAGGCCGCGTGAGCGGTCGCCAGCGGGTCGTCGTCCAAGGACAGCAGGGCGGACACGGCCTTGTCGTCATCGGTCAGCATGGCGCGCACAACCGCGACCGCGGTCAACCGGGCCTGCGCTACTCGCTCACTTGCGGTCATCATCGGGGGTTCCTCTCGTTGTGGTTGGGGGTTCTTGGTGGTGGTCTCGCGCGCACGCGCGCGCGATGGGGGCCGAGCCCGGGGGGAAACGACCAGCTACCGGCGCGAAGGGGGCCAGGCGGGGTTGAACAGCGATGTGGACGCCCCTACCCCCGGGGTGTGGTGGGTGTGTGTGGTGTACCGAAATGGGTACAACGCGTACGAGGCCGGCGTTCCGAAATGGGTACAACGACGGCGGGCATGGTGTGAGGGAAGGTCGTCGTCGAGGTCGATGGGGTCGGGGGCGATCGGGAGCGGCCGGAGGGTCGGGCGTTGGAGTCCGTGGTCGATCATGGGCGGAACCTCTCGGGTCGGTGGGTGGGCTGGAAGTCGTGGCGCATCGCGGGCGGGACGCGGGGTCTCGGCGCGCCGGCATTCGTCCTCGGAGCGTTTGCACACCGCGCAGGTGGCGGGTCGTGCGTTGTGGGTGGCTGCCTGGGTCGGTGGGTAGTGGTCGGGGTTTCGGATGCCGGCGGGGGTCGTGGCGTTGGGGTCGGCTGCTTCTGCGAATCCGGCGAGGATGACCTGGTCGATTGGTCGGCGGTCGTCGTTGATCGCGGCGAGGATCGCGGCGTGGAGCCCTTGCGGGTCCCACCGGCGGCCGCGGCGGGCTGCTTCGCCGGCGATCAGGACCACGATGGCCCGGATGGAGGTCCGCGCGTCGGTCATCGGGTGGGGTCCTTTCGATTCGTTCGATTCGGTGGGTGCCGGTGAGCGGGTCACAACGCGCGCGTGCGGTCTGTGGTTACCTATCCGGCTCAAGTCGGTCCGTAACCATCGATCGAGTGGGGGCACGGGTCGTCGAGGGCAAGGCGCGGAGCGCCGCGGCAGCTTCAACGTTCGTGTGGACGTGAGCCGCTGGAATTCCCTTGTTACGTACTCCCTTGTTACGTACTCCCTTGGGGGGACTCTGGAGTCCCATTGGGAAGGACGTCAGAGTCCCATTGGGAAGGACGTCAGAGTCCCATTGGGAACCTTCCGAAGGGGACGCGAGAGTCCCATTGGGAGCAGCGCCCAACGGGACCCCGGAGTCCTGTTGGGGAAGTGAGAGACGGTAGACGGTCGACCACTCCTGGCGGCCGCGGTGTCCCCCACGCGACACCTGCACGAGGTAGCCGAATGACACGATCCGGCCGGCGCTACGCTCGGCGGTCTTGGTCGACTTGACGCCCATCAGCGCGGCGAGGTCCTTGTGGCTGACGAAGAAGTCCCACCCGCTCCGCTGGCCACCGAACTTGCCCAGCGGCTGCCGCTTGCCGGGCGCGAACTTGAGCACGGCAAGGCAGGCTGCCCGGTCGGTCGTGGTCATGCGAGGATCGTCGACGGTCCGGCGCGCCCAGTCGAGCGGCCGGGTTCCGACCACGTCCTCGTCGGGAGCGCGAGACGGCACGGCTCATTCGCCCTTCTGGCGCGACCCCGCGCTGAGGGAGGACGCGTAGCGCTCGAGCTCGTCTCGCGCGATGAAGGTGCGCCGGCCGATCTTGACGCGGCTGAGTTCGCCTTCCGCCAGCAGCTGGAATAGCGTCCCGCGTGAGATTCCACCGAGAACCTCACGAGCATCGGCCTCTGAGTAGAGCAAGCGATCCACGGTCAAACCTCCATGTGTCCAAGTGGGTTCACTCACCTTGACCCACGTTGACAACGGTAGGAAGTGCGCGCGAAACTTACCACGCAAGACGCATCGCAGCAGTTGCGCGTAACCCGGCGGGAAGGGGGCAGGGCAGTGAGCCTGCGGACCACGGTGACCTTCAACCCGGGCCGGACGCCGGTAATGCTGGACGGCTACGCGCTACCCCGAGAGTTCGAGGCCGTATTCGAGCAAGACGACCTCGGCCGGGTCACACTCGCGTTCAGATTCCTGAACGGCCAGCTGGTGTGCTCACGCTTCGAGTACGCCGCGACTGAGGGTCACCCGGACGTGAGCGCAACGGACATTCGCACCTTCCCGTTGGCTCACTGGCGAGACGAGGCGATCCAGCTGGCCGCACAACCGATCGCCACCGAGGCCGGCAAGGTGTCGATCTCGTACGGCTCCGCGATCACACCCAGGGACTCGGTGCGCAAGGTGAACCGTGTGAACGACGAAGCGCTCAGACGTGTTGCCGAGCTGGCGACCGAGCACCCGCACGGCCCTGACGACCGCGCCGGGGCGATCGTGTCCAAGGCGGCCTACGAGGCGATCCAGGACGAGTTCCGGGTTGAGCGCCGCACAGCGCAGCTGTGGGTGAAGCGGGCATGTGATCGCGGGTTCCTGGACCTCGGGACCGCTCCCACCGGGGAGGCCAGTCCGCGGCAGCACGTCGGATCCGGTGCGATCCCGATAGGCGAGTTCGAGACCTTCTGGGCTGGGCGCGACGGGGAGGGGGAACGGTAATGGCCACGGCAGGCAGGCGGGGGAACAACGAGGGCTCGGCGCCCTACCAGCGCAAGGACGGCCGTTGGCAGGTGCTGATCCGCTACACCGAGGGTGGCGTGGCCAAGCGGGTCGCGGTGACCGCCAAGACCCAGGCCGAGGTTCGCCGCAAGGTGCAGGAGGTCCGCCGGCGGCTCGAGGCGCAGCAACCGCCGCGGGACCGCAAGGCGACCCTGGCCGAGTTCACCCGGGAGTGGATCGGATCCACGCTGGCGGTGTCGGACCGCAAGCAGTCGACCAGGTCGCTGTACTCGTCCCTGGCGCGCAAGCACATCATCGGGAACGACCTGGGGTCGGTCACCCTCGACCGACTGACACCGCGACGCATTGAAGCATGGGTCGGGTCGATGCGAGACGCAGGCCTGGCCGAGTCGACGATCCGCAGCTGCTACACCGTGCTGCGGGACGTCCTCGCGACCGCACAGCGAGACAAGGCGATCGCCACGAACCCGGCGGCGGTGGTCCGCCGGCCGAAGGTGTCCAGCCGGGAGGCCGCGCACCTGACCCCTGACCAGGTACGCCAACTGCTCGCCGCTGCGGAGGGCTCCCGATATCAGCCGCTGCTCGAGTTCCTCGTCCACACCGGGCTGAGGCGCGGTGAAGCGCTCGCGTTGACTTGGGCCGACGTGCAGCCCGAGTGGGTGAGGGTGCGCGGCACGCTCGCCAGGGTGGACGGGGCCTTGGTCGTGACGGAGCCCAAGACGTCGAAGTCGAAGCGGCACGTCCCGCTCTCCCCCACCGCGCAGGCCGTGTTGAAGCGGGTGCGGCAACGGCAGCGCCAGGAGCGGCTCGTGGCCGGCTCGCAGTGGGTCAACTCGGGGTTCGTGTTCACGACCGAGCTCGGTGAGCCGTGCGACCGCTTTGAACGCCGCGTTGGAGCGGTGACGAAATGGTGTGCTGGAATGGTGTGCAACCCGCCCGGGCTCGGTGTTGGGAGGTGACGCAGAATGCCGAGAAACTGGCTTCCGACTAGGCATTTCGCCTTTGTCGGGCTGACAGGATTTGAACATGTACTGGACGCCTAAGCCGAGTGGGGTTTGACTGGCCTGTTCGCACTATTTGGCGTTGTCAACGGCGCATTACTGAGGCTGCGGCCCGAGGCCCTTGAGGCCAGACACGCCCGATTCCGGACATCCTTTCTGGCACGAATCTGGCACGCCATACTGGGCCTTGGTGGCGAAAGGAGGGGCCGTGACGGACCCTGTCAGCCGGTTGGAGCACCACGCCGAACACGCCGTGCCAGTTAGCGTGCCAGATTCTGACCTCGAAGAACACACTGGCGGAGGAAACACACGTGGCACCCGACAGCGGTTCGGCAACGTCCGAAAGCTGCCCTCCGGCCGCCTCCAGGCACGCTACACGGGCCCCGACGGCCAGGAGCATCGAGCGCCCATCACCTTCGACACTAAGGGTGACGCGCAGACCTGGTTGGCGATGCAGTCTGCGGCCATCACGGAGTCGCGCTGGAAGCCCGCTCCCCCGCCGAAGGAGCCCCTGC
>CAZPCM010000132.1:0-7305 GCA_964585085.1 uncultured Propionibacteriaceae bacterium | reverse complement strand
AACTGCGGCGGCACCGCGTCCGCCGTCCGTTCCACTGTGACTGGTTGGTCGTTCGGCTGCACCTTCCCACCGTAGGGTTGCCCCATGCCAGACATCCTTCAGATCCGTCACCCCGCCAGCGGAGTCGAGCGCGAACTGGCGATCACCGACGCCACGATCAGGGCCACCGACCTGAAACAGTTCGTCGTCGAGAGCGAACCGCTGGCGACCTACGATCCCGGCTTCATGAACACGGCCTCCTGCCGCTCGTCGATCACCTACATCGACGGGGACGCCGGCATCCTGGAGTACCGCGGCTACCCGATCGCGGAACTGGCCGAGCACTCCACCTTTCTCGAAGTCGCCTACCTGCTGCTCAACGGTGAACTGCCCAGTGCGGCCCAGCTGGCCCAGTGGGAGCGGCTCATCACCGAGCACCGCACGCTGCCCGACAAGCTGAAGACGGTCCTGGCCGGCTTTCCCTACGACGCGCACCCGATGACCATCCTGATGGCCTCGACTGCGGCGTTCTACAGCTTCTACCCCGACGCCCGGAACTTCACCGACCCCGACGCCCGGGCGCTCAACATCGCCAGGCTGATCGGCAAGATGCCGACCCTGGCCGCCTTCGCCTACCGCAAGGGCAAGGCCAAGCCGTACATCAACCCCGACGACTCCTACGGCTACTGCCACAACTTCCTGGCGATGTTGTTCAAGCAGGCCGAACGTCGTTACCAGGCCGACCCGCGGCTCATCCGGGCCATGGAAGTGCTGTTCATCCTGCATGCCGACCACGAACAGAACTGCTCCACCAACGCCGTCCGCTCCGTGGCGAGCTCCGGCAACGACCTCTACACCTGCTGCTCGGCCGGGATCGGTGCCCTGCACGGCCCGCTCCACGGCGGCGCGAACGAGGCCGTGCTGAAGATGCTTCGGGAGATCGGCACGGTTGACCGCGTGCCGGAGTTCATCGAGGGCGTGAAGGCAGGCAAGGCACGGATGATGGGGTTCGGCCACCGGGTGTACAAGAACTACGACCCGCGCGCCAAGATCATCAAGCGATCAGTCGAGGACGTCTTCGAAGTCACCGGGGTGAACCCGCTTCTCGAGGTCGCCCAGGAACTGGAGCGGTACGGCCTCAATGACGAGTACTTCGTCAAGCGTCGGCTGTATCCGAACGTGGACTTCTACTCGGGGCTGATCTACGAGGCCCTGGGCTTCCCGCCGGAGATGTTCACGGTGCTGTTCGCCGTGCCGCGGACCTCCGGCTGGTGCGCCCAGTACCAGGAGTTCATCACAGATCCGGACAACAAGATCGCCCGGCCGAAGCAGATCTACACGGGCTACCGCACCCGCGCCTACGTCCCCATGGACCAGCGCCAGGGCTGACCGAAAAGCTCCCCCCAACAGCGCTTGTCAGGCCCGGACGAGGGCGCTTGACCACGGGTCGGATGGATTTGCAGCCCTCCCTGCCGCAGTGCAAGGTAGTCCCCATGAGTTCAAAGCTGAGCGCTGCAACGATGCAGGTGTCCAATCCGGACGATGTCCGCAATGTCGTGTTGATCGGGAACGCGGGCTCAGGAAAGACCTCGCTGTTCGAGCAACTGCTCAAAGCACGGCTCGCCGGCTACCGGGGTGAGAAGGAAGACCCCGAGCGCGCCGCTCAGTTGTACCTTGCCTCGTTCGTCACCGGCGACAAGCTGGTCAACCTGCTGGATGCGCCCGGCCACCCGGACTTCGTCGGCGAGTTGCGGGCCGGGATCCGCGCCGCCGACGCCGCCATCTTCGTGATCTCGGCAGCGGACGGGATCGACGGTGCAGCGGCCGCACTGTGGGAGGAGTGCACGGCGGCGAACCTGCCGCGGGTGATCGCGCTGACCAAGTTGGATGCCGGCCATGCCGACTTCGACGCCAGCGTCGCGCAGTGCCAGGAGATCTTCGGCGCCGGGGTCATGCCCACGCATGTGCCGACCTTGTCCGCTCCCGGTGTGATCGCCGGCAACATCGGCCTGCTGACCCTCGAGGAGCACGACTACTCGGTCGGCACCCGGGTGGTCCGCGAGGTCCGCGCCGACGACGACCACGTGGACGCCTATCGCGGACCGCTGATCGAGGGGATCATCCAGGAGGCCGAGGACGACTCCCTCATGGACCGCTACCTCGGCGGGGAAGACCTCGACGTGGACTACCTGCTGGATGACCTGATGAAGGCCGTGGCGACCGCCAACCTGTTCCCGGTGCTGCCGGTGTCGTCCAGCACCGGCGTCGGGGTGGAGGAACTGCTGGCCATGGTCGAGCACGGTTTCCCCACGCCCTCGCTGCATCCGAACCCTTCCGTCGAAGGCCTGGACGGCAAGGCCTTGCCGGCGGCCCCCACCGACGCCAAGGCTCCCCTGGTGGCACAGGTGATCCGCACCACCACGGACCCCTTCGCCGGCCGGCTGTCGATGGTCCGGGTCTTCTCCGGGACGCTGCGCCAGGAGGACACCGTGCACGTGTCCGGCCACCGCTCGCGGTCGACCGGCAAGGATGACCTGGCCCACCCCGATCACGACAACGACGAGCGGATCGGTCAGATCCAGGCGGCGGTCGGTGTCGAGTTGAAGCCCCGGGCCTCGGCCATCGCCGGTGAGATCGTCATGGTGCCGAAGCTGGCCACTGCGGAGACCGGCGACACGCTGTCGGCCAAGGAACGGCCGGCCGTCATCGAGGCCTGGCAGCTGCCCGACCCGCTCCTGCCGCTCGCGATTCGGGCGGCCACCCGCAACGACGAGGACAAGCTCTCCAGCGCCCTGCAGCGGCTGGCCGTGGAGGACACCACGGTCCGACTTGACCGCGGCGGCAGTGACCAGCTGGTGCTGTGGACCACCGGCCAGGCCCACGCCGACCTGCTGCTGGCTCGGCTCATCGAGCGCTACGGGGTGAAGGTCGAGCAGGAGGACCTGAAGATCCCGCTGCGCGAAACCTTCATCGCTCCCGCCACCGCCATGGGGCGCCACGTCAAGCAGTCCGGTGGACACGGCCAGTACGCGGTCTGCAACATCGAAGTCGAGCCACTCCCCCGCGGAAGCGGCTTCGAGTTCGTCGACAAGGTGGTCGGGGGCGCCGTACCGCGGCAGTTCATCCCCTCGGTGGAGAAGGGCATCCGCACTCAGTTGGAGAAGGGCGTGTTCGCCGGGTACCCGATGGTCGACCTTCGCGTCACGCTCTACGACGGCAAGGCGCACTCGGTCGACTCCTCCGACATGGCCTTCCAGATGGCCGGCGCGCTGGCGATCAAGGAGGCCGCATCACCCAAGGCGGTCGCACTGCTCGAACCGATCGACCTGGTCACCGTCGTCGTGGGCGAGGAGTATCTCGGCGCGGTGATGACCGACCTGTCGGGCCGGCGAGGCCAACTGCTCGGCTCTGACTCCGAGAACCACAAGGCGATCATCCGGGCCCTTGTCCCCCAGTCCGAACTGGCCAGATACGCCATCGACCTGCGCGGGATCGGTCATGGCTCGGGCACCTTCACCCGTGAGTACCACGGCTACGAGTTGCTGCCGGCCGGCTTGATGGACCGGTTCATCAAGAAGCAGTAGACGGACATTGCAGAAGCCCGCCGCACCCGTTGGCGGCGGGCTTCTGCTATGCCGGCATGGCGCGGACGAATCCGAACACGCCGTCGGCCATCATCTGCACCGCGATCGCCGACAGCAGCAGGCCTGCCACCCGCGACGCCAGCGTCGTTCCTGATTCACGCAGCAGGGCACGGATGACGTCGGCGAACCGAAGGAACAGGTACACCAGCAGCATGGCTCCGCTCAAGGCCAGGGCGACGGTGACGTAGCCCACCGGATGTGGCGCGCTTTGGACGGCCAACATGGTGGCCACGATGGCGCCGGGCCCGGCCAGCAGCGGCGTCCCGAGCGGGACGATCGCCACGTTCACGCCGTCCTGGGGGCGCGGCGTTGTTGCGCGTCCCATCAGCAGTTCCAGAGCGACCAGGAGGAGCAGCAGCCCGCCCGAGGTCTGAAGTGCAGGGACCGAGATGTGCAGATAGTCCAGGATCTGCCGCCCGAACACGGCGAAAACCGCGATCACGCCGAGCGCCACCAGCGACGCCCGTCGGGCCGCGACTCGGCGCTGGGCCAAGGACATGCGGCCAGTGAGGCCAAGGAAGACGGGCAGCAGACCGGGCGGGTCCAGGATCACGAAGAGGGTGAGCAGTGTCGACCAGAAGAGGTGCACGTCATAGGCGAAGCCCATCCGGCCAGCCTAAGCGGCACGGGATGGGCTTCGCCAGGAGGGTTCTGCGTCCGTCACAGAGCGTGCAACGGCGCCGAGCCGGGCGGAAGCATCCGGGAGTCGACGATCTGCTTCCCAAAGGGGAAGCAGGTGACGGGGATCATCTTCAGGTTCGCGATGGCCAGCGGGATGCCCACGATGGTGATCGCCTGCGCGGCAGCCGTGCTGAGGTGTCCGATGGCCAGCCAGAGGCCCGCCACGAGGAACCACACCACATTCGCCAGTGCCGAACCGGCGCCGGCGCTGGGCCTGGCGATGACGGCCTTGCCGAAGGGCCACAGGGCGTAAGCACCCATCCGGAACGAGGCCACACCGAAGGGAATGGTGACGATGAAGATGCAGGCGACCAGGCCGAAGAAGAAGTAGGCCAGGGCCAGCCACAGCCCGCCGAAGAAGAACCAGATCAGGTTCAGCAGGGTTCGCACGTTGGGATCCTTCCACGCGTCACGGTGACGCTCACACCATGGAACACGACGCGGCCCTGCGGACGCGCCGAGGCCGACCCCGAGCCGTCCCTGGCGTCCCCCTGGGGCGGGACCACGGCCCGATCGGTACAGTGACCTCCGTGCCCGCCGCCAGCCCCCGGATCCATCGCGACGTGGTCTCCTATGTCCGGCGCAGCGCTCGGATGAACCCGTCCCAGCAGCGCGCGTGGGACTCCCTGCGCGAGGGGCTCACGGTGGCCGTGCCCGCTCGGGAACGCTCGACCTCAGTCGCCGCGGAGGCACGCGTCGACTGGGACGCCGCCTTCGGACGCGCCGCGCCGCTCGTGGTCGAGATCGGCTCGGGGACCGGGGAGGCCGTTGCGGCGGTGGCGTCGGCGCACCCGGAACGCAATGTGGTGTCGTTCGAGGTCTTCCTCCCGGCGGTCGCGAGCGCCATGGCCCGCGTCGCCCGGGAAGGCCTCACGAACGTGCGCTTCGTGGTGGCGGACGGCGCCGAAGGCGTGGCACGACTGTTCGGGCCTGGTGCGGTCGCCGAGTTGCTGGTGTTCTTCCCCGATCCCTGGCACAAGGCCAGGCACCACAAGCGACGGCTGGTCAGCGCGGACTTCGCCGACAATGCGGCGCGCGTGCTCGCGCCGGGAGCGGCCTGGCGACTGGCCACGGACTGGAGCGACTACGCCACGGCGATCCGCGAGATGGTCGGCGCCCACCCTGCCTTCGTCAACCCCTACGCCGGCTGGGCGCCGCGGTGGGACCTGCGTCCGGTCACCAAATACGAGGCCCGCGGACGGGCTGCCGGCCGGGAGATCTTCGACCTCACCTACCTGCGCCGATGAGACTGCGCCTCGACCTCGCCTACGACGGCACGGACTTCCACGGCTGGGCCGCGCAATCCGGCCTGCGCACCGTCCAGGGGGAACTCGAGCTGTGGGTCGAGCGGGTGCTGCGACTTCCGGCGCGACCGGTGCTGGTGTGCGCCGGACGGACCGACGCGGGCGTCCATGCTCGCGGCCAGGTCGCCCACCTTGATCTCGCCGACGACTTCGGCTCCCCCGCCGAAACGGCCGTGCTGCTGCAGCAGAGACTGCGCCGCGCCCTGCCACCTGACGTCGTGGTCCTCCGGGTGCAGCCCGCCCCGTCCGGTTTCGACGCGCGGTTCTCGGCGATCTGGCGGCGCTACGTCTACCGCTTGACCGACCGCTCCCCAGACCCGCTGCAACGCCGGACGGTGGTCGCCCTGCCGTACGGCCTGGACGTGGACCTGCTGAACCGGACTGCGTCCGCCCTGGTCGGGCTCCATGACTTCGCGGCCTTCTGCCGGGCACGCGAAGGTGCCACCACCATCCGCGAACTCCGACGCCTGGACGCGCAGCGCGATCCGTCCGGGGTGGTCGAGGTGACCGTGGTCGCTGACGCGTTCTGCCATTCGATGGTCCGCTCCCTGGTGGGCGGTC
This sequence comes from uncultured Propionibacteriaceae bacterium, assembly GCA_964585085.1. Classification (GTDB taxonomy): domain Bacteria; phylum Actinomycetota; class Actinomycetes; order Propionibacteriales; family Propionibacteriaceae; genus Propionicimonas. The sequence goes on along the minus strand of CAZPCM010000132.1, from coordinate 1,136 downwards.
TGGTCTGCGTGGCGTCCGGACGCCGTCACCCGCAGTGGCTTGCGTCGCTGGTGGACACCACCTCGCGGGCAGGCTCCATCACCGTGATGCCCCCACACGGACTCGTGCTGGAGGAGGTGGGCTACCCCGACCCCGAGCACCTGGCGGCGAGGGCGGAAGAGGCCCGGGCCCGAAGAGAACTGGAGCCGAGGGAGGACCGATGACCCGCCACTACTTCCACACCCCCGAGGGCGATGAGAACCGGCGTCTGGTGGCGATGCGGTTCTGGGACACCGACTGGACGTTCGAGACCGCGAGCGGGGTCTTCTCCGCCGACGGCCTCGACCTGGGGACATCGGTGCTGCTGCGGGAAGCGACGCCTCCCGCGTCGGCCTCGCGGCTGCTGGATCTCGGCTGCGGTTACGGTGTTCTCGCGGTCGCGCTCGCCACCGCCTGCCCTGGGGCACACGTGGACGCCGTGGACACCAACGAGCGGGCATTGAGACTCTGCTCGGCGAACGCCGTTCGGCATCGCGTGGGCGCGCGCGTCCACCCCACGACGCCGGATCGGGCGGACCCGGACGCCCGCTACGACGAGATCTGGTCCAACCCGCCGATCCGCATCGGCAAGCAGGCCCTGCACGACCTCCTCCTGACGTGGCTTCCGCGCCTGGGTCCCGGCGGTGTCGCACGGCTGGTCGTGGGCCGAAACCTCGGCGCCGACTCGCTGCAACGCTGGCTGACCGACCAGGGGTACCAGTGCCTCCGGGTGGCCAGCGCGAAGGGCTTCCGTGTGTTCAGCGTGACCCGGGCAATTCCTGGCCCGGCGAGTTCGCCGGAGGCGTGACGCGTCATCGGGAGCGGCATAGGCTGGCGGCATGGCCAGAAGACCTGGCCGGCACGACATTTGGAGGAGCCTGCTGTGGGTACCGAAGACACCACCCCTGGAACCGCCCCGGAAGAGACCGGCGGGTTCTTGCACGGCCTGATCGAGAAGGCCAAGGAAGTCGGCGAGCACGTGAAGGAGTTCGCTGAGGAGGCCGTCGAGAACGTCAAGGAATTCGCCGAGGAGGCCGTTGAGAACATCAAGGAGTTCGCCGAAGACCTCCCCGAGAACGCCCAGAAGATCACCGACGAGACCGTCAGCTCGGTCAAGG
>CAZPCM010000131.1:0-7306 GCA_964585085.1 uncultured Propionibacteriaceae bacterium | reverse complement strand
GACCCAAACACCTGGGGTCTCGCCCTTGGCGGAGTAGTAGGAGGCCAGCGACAGGTGGCCTTTCTCGGTGGAGTCCATGGCAGCCACCTGCCGGGTCAGGTAGTCGTACCCCGTCCCGGCTGTGAGCTTCTTGACCTCCATCACGACCAGTACGAAGGCAGCGAGAGGGCCCTCACGGACAGCCTTCGTCCCGCGAGTTCAGGACGGCCCTGGACCCCGGATTCGCCCTCGGGACATTCGGGCTTGTCAGTGGAGACTTGGCGATCGCAGCGAACGGGACTCGCGCCCTCCGACCGACGATGCAGGAGGTGCTTGGGACATCTCGGTGGGGTCTATGGAGCCTGGTTGAGGTCAGGGAGAGCGTCGGGGGACATAGCGGTTCGGAAGTCCCGTGGGGTGGTCGGTGGCCGCAAGGAGGTGGTGGGTGCCTTCGTAGGGAGTGAGTGGCGGTTGGAGACCAAGGAGGCTGTGCCATGGGGAGCAAGCAGACGGTTCGTCAGGCGGCCCGGCGGGCTGCGTTTCAGATGCAGCAGCGGCGGCGTGAGGAGGAGGCCAAGCGCGAGCGCCGGCTGACGAACGAGTCGATCACGCTGATGGTTGCGCTGAGGGAGCGTGATGACGCCGAGGCCAGGGCTCGGGACGCGATCCGCGCGATGGAGGGCGAGGGCCTGGGCGCGGCGGCGGTCGTCCGGTGGAGCAACGGCGAGCTGGACGCCAAGGAGGTCGCACGACTGCGCGACTTCGTCTCGAAATACGCCGACCCCGAGCCGGTCACCAAGCCCGGCGGGCGTCCGTCATGAAGACCGGGACCCTCCGCAAGCCGCACCTCGAGCCCACCCGGCGGCGCTGGCTGCGTCCGGTGTCGCTGGCAGAGCGGGTACTGACCTGGCTGGTATGGGTCGGGGCTCATGTTCCCGACGTCGTGCTCAGTGCAGCGATCGTGCTTCCGATCGTCGGCCTGCTCCCCGGCCTGCTCGCGTGGCTGGTTCTGGGCGCGATGCTGCTGGGTTCGCTTCTGCTGCCGTCCAGGTGGATGCGCTGGCGCGCGGTCGGGTGGTTCCTGGGTGGTACCCGCCTGCCGGCCGACGTCGACGCTGTGCTTCGGCCGCTGCTTGAGGAGGCCGCGTGCGTGAGTGACCGTCGCATCGACTTGGGACTAGCGGTGCCGGGAATGCAGACGACAGCGGTCGGGCCGAACGTCATCCTGATCGACCGGTCGCTGGTGGACGGCTACTGCGCTGGAAAGGTTGACTCGCAGTACTTGGCATTCACGCTCGCTCACCGGGCTGCCCAGTTGCGGCTCGGCTACACCAGGTTCGATCTCGTCGTCACCTTCTGGTGCCAGCCTGTGGTCCTGTTCAAGGCGATGGGCAGCAGCCTCGGGAGGATCGCGCTGATCGCGGCGGCGTGGCGAGCGCGGTTCCTGATGGCCGGTGTAGTTCTCGTCTATTCCTACCTGGACGCGACCCTGCCGCTGGGCATCGCCGGCGCCGGAATCATCGCCGCAACCTATGTGGTTCCCTGGCTACGGCGACTCTGGATTCGGCACCTCGACAAGCTCGCGGATAATGCGCTCCGACTCGCCCTGGCCAGAGCCGAGTCTCCGCTTCTAGGCAGCCACCGGCGTCCCATCGTGTAGGGCCACACTCGCCGCAGAGCCCGCGCTGTCACCTGGAGGTTGGGGTGGCAGCGACGGGCTCTCGACAACCCAGTCGGCGTTGCCGTGGCCCACAGGCCCCCGTCCGTCCCTTCTTCATGGTCAAGAACCACGGGAAGGGAGTTCGAGATGAGCTTGTCCACGAGCGAGGCCTACGGGCACCTGCGCAACGCCGCCTGGCACTACCTGTCGGCGGAGGGCGACGGGGGAGAGGGCGTGTTCCTCGGTGCGGCCTGCCTGGACGTCGAGGACGCCTTCGAGAAGGCCGAGGTCATCCCTGAACTCGTCCAGGACGAGGGCTCGGCCGAAGCCGCGATCAAGGCGGCGCTGGCTTCCCTCGAGGATGGCAACGGACCGCTTGTGCCGGCGCTGCGGGATGCGCTGGTCGAGTTGGCCGTCCGGGCGGGGGTGCGATGACCGCCACGGTCGCCGGCTTGCTCGACCGGCTACACGCCCAAGCGTTCGCGATCTCCAGTCTCGCCACCCGACCGTCTGAGGACAGGTGGCGTGCCCACGCTGTCGTGTGGCCGCGGTTGGCGCTGGCCACCATGCGGGCGCTAAACAACGTGCCGGCCGGTGCGGCCACCGATCCCGAGTTGGTGCTGCTGGACTCGATCCTGCAGCCCATCGCTCGAAGCGAGTGGACGCAGAGGACCTCGGACGCTCCTGTCGCGAACTTCCCTCCTGACAAGCGTTTGGTCGACATGACCCGCGTCCTGGGCGGCATCGCCGACCTGCTCAGCATCGGGCTGAAGGACGTCGTCAGCGATTCCACCGCCGTCCTCGGGCTGCGGTCGAACCTGCTCGCCCCCGTGATGGTGGCCGCCAACTGGAGCTTGGCGACCGCCCCCGACGTCGCCAGGAACCTGGCTCCCCGGCGCCACCTCCAGCTGGTCTCCGGCATCGGCACCGCGTTCGCGTTCGTCCCGGTAGGGCTGCGACCCGGCCAGTACGACGACATCGCCGCAGTGCCCCACCACGAGAACAGCCTGGACGCCGCGATGCACAACTGGCTGGACGCCACCAAGGAGGCACTTGCCACCCGGAAGGGACTCTCGGGCCTCACCCTGCAGACCATCGCGGCCGACCTCAGCGTCGTCTGCGGGGCGGCAGCGGCCACCACCAACGCCGCGATCGCCCTCGGCCAGCTGGCCGAGGATCGCGGACGATCGGTCGTCGAGGCCATCAGTGAGGCCAACGCCAAGTGGCGCGAGGCGTCCCGCTGGCCACAGACCATCTACCTCGGCGGGGTCCGCGACACCGGACTTGCCGACGCGTCCATCCACCTTCGCCAGACCGTCATCGACACCGTGCGCGACGGCAAGTCGTGGGCCGAGCCCACGGTGATCGCCACACGCCTGAACGGCCAGGAGCCGGCCTCGGTCACCCGGCGGGCCATGCACATCGCCGCCGAAGCCGCGCAGCTCCAGCAGGCCGCGGTTACGAACCTGTTCTTCGGCAAGGACCGGGTCATGATGGCCTCCCGGTCGCTGGAAGGCGCTACCTACATGAACAAGGCCGTCTTCACTGCCCGCCGACGTGGCACCTGGATCCCCATGCCCCGCTACGAACCCACCGGCGTCGAGGTCTACCGGGCAGCCACCAACGCCGCGAACGCGACCACCACGGCCCGCCTGCTCTCGGTGGCGACCGCCCGGCCAGCCGTCGCACCTTCGATGCCGTCGCCCTCGACCGCCGTCGACTTCACCCAGGGACGCATCGCAGCCCTCGGAGCCAGAACCCCAAGCCCACCCGCCCAGCGGCTGACGCAGGAACCTCCGTTCGGCATGGGAAACGGCGGACCGGAGCCGCCTTCGGGCGCCCCGAGTATCGGTCGCTGAGGTTCGCCACTGCTGAAGTCGCACCTTCTGTCCGGGCACACCGCTAGCATCAGCAGCGGCGGGCGCGAAGGAGGGCGGACAGATCACTATCGAGGCGACGGAGCTGGCTATTGCGCCGGGGTCTGTGGTCATCGTCCGTGACGAGGAGTGGCTTGTCACCCAGATTGAGCCGGCGTCGGACGGGCAGTTTCTTCACGTTCAAGGTCTGAGCGAACTGGTCCGCGAGACCGAGGCGATCTTCTCGACGGCGATCGACGACGTTGTGTCCCTCGATCCCGCGCGGGCCAAGGTCGTGGCGGATGACTCGCCCGAGTTTCGTCGCGCTCGGTTGTGGCTGGAGTCGACGTTGCGGAAGTCCGCAGTCCCTCTGACCGAGCCGTCGCTGACGGTTGCGCCGCGCGGGCTGCTGGACATCCTCGACTACCAGTTGACTGCCGTGAAGAAGGCGCTCGCTCCGGAGAAGCTCCGTCCGAGAATTCTGCTGGCCGATGCGGTGGGCCTGGGGAAGACAGCCGAGATCGGCATGATCTTGAGCGAGCTGGTCCGCCGCGGACGTGGCGAGCGCATCCTGGTGGTCACACCCAAGCACGTCCTGGAGCAGACCCAGTTCGAAATGTGGACGCGGTTCGCTCTCCCGTTCGTCCGTCTCGACTCGGTGGGCATCCAGCGCATCCGCCAGAAGCTACCGGCCAACCGCAATCCGTTCGCGTTCTACAAGCGCGTCATCGTCTCGATCGACACCCTCAAGAGCGACCGGTACTTGGCTCACCTGGAGAGACAACATTGGGACGCCGTGGTGATCGATGAGAGCCACAACGTCACCAACTCCACAGCCCAGAACAACCGGCTCGCCCGCCTGGTTGCTCGCCGCAGTGACGCGCTGATCCTGGCGTCCGCAACTCCGCACAACGGACGCAGAGAGTCCTTCGCCGAGCTGATCCGTCTCCTGGAGCCGAGCGCCGTCACGCCGGAGGGCGAACTCGTGGAGGAACTCGTCAAGGATCTGATCATCCGCCGTCACCGCCACAGCCCTGAGGTCGCGGCGGTCGTGGGCGCGGACTGGGCTGAGCGCAGGGAACCGAACAACGTCCTCGTCCCGGCCACCGGCATCGAGAACGAAATCGCCCACGAACTCAACGACATCTGGCTGCACCCTCAGTCGGGGAAGAGCCCGTACTCCGGCGCGACCTCCGCTCTGTTCCCCTGGACACTGGCCAAGGCTTATTTGTCGTCGCCCGCCGCGTTGCAGGAGTCCATCAAGAACCGTCTCGCCCGCACGATCGACGCCACTGAGATCGAGGCTCTGACAAGCCTGAAGGGCCTCGCTGACCGGGCGGTCGACGGCAAGTCCGCCAAGTACGACGCCCTGGTCACGTTGCTCCAGCAGATCGGCGTCGGTGCTGGAAGCACGGAGCGGGCGGTCATCTTCGCCGAGCGGGTGCCGACGCTCCACTGGCTCGCCAAGCGGCTGGCGAAATCGTTTGGTCTACCCGCGAATGCGGTCGCGATTCTGCACGGCCAACTCAGTGACGAGAGCCAACAGGAGATTGTCGAATCCTTCAAGCAGGAGTCGTCCCCGATCCGGCTGCTTGTCACCGGCGACGTCGCATCCGAGGGCGTGAACCTGCACCTCCAGTGCCACGAGTTGATCCACTTCGACGTGCCTTGGAGCCTGATCCGCATCGAGCAGCGCAATGGTCGCATCGACCGGTACGGCCAGAAACACCGCCCGCGAATCACCACCCTCTTGCTAGATCCGCAGGGCACCGACTTCGCCGGCGATATTCGTGTACTTCAACGGCTGATGGAACGCGAGCATGAAGCCCACAAGGCCCTGGGTGACGTCTCCTCCCTGATGGGCAAGTACGACACCGACGCCGAGGAGAACGCGATCCGGCGGGTGCTGGCTCGTCAGCAGGCCTTCGAGGATGTGGTGAGCGACGTCGCCGAGGTCACGAAGTCCAGTTCGTTCGGCGGTTTCTTCGAGCGGATCGTCGCCGCCTCCAACGCGGCCAAGGCTCCTACCCTCAAGTTCGAGGGCCACGGCGTCTTCGCCAACGATGTCTCGTTCCTCCGGGACGCCCTCAGCGAAGTCTTCAAGACCCCGTACCTGCCACCGACAAGTGGCGTGAACTGGAAAGACCACACCCAGCACCACTTGGCCGAACTCGAGCCCCCACGCGACCTGGTCGCCAGGCTCAGCGTCCTGCCCCAGTCGTACCTGGCCGAACGCAAGGTGACCGACAAGCTCATGCTCGCCACCTCAACCCAGCGCGGCAAGCAGGATCTCGACAGTGCCCGTTCCGGTTCCTCGAAGTCGCTATGGCCTGAGTCGCACTTCCTGGCCCCGCTGCATCCCGTCCTCGACTGGATAAGTGATCGCGCTCTGGCCTCACTCTCCCGCAACGAGGTCTTCGCCGTCAGGGGCGAGGACGACACCACCCAGGTGCTCGTCCACGGCAGCCTCACCAACCGCCGCGGTCAGGTCGTCGCCGCTGCGTTCATCGTTGTCATGTTTCCGGATGCCTCGAGCCCGGCTGTGCACTGGACAACGGTCGCTGACGGCATCGGCGGGGCCCTCGAGACGCTGCGAGTCCGTGCCACGAACACCGGCGCGGTACAGGGCGCCGATCGCTTCGAGAAGCTCCTCCCGGCAGCGATCCACGCCGCCAATGGTGTCGTCGAGCAGCTGGTGACGGCGGCACGCGACGAGACCGTCGCGCGGGTCGAGTCGTGGAAGGAACGCGCCATTGCGTGGGAGCACGAAGCCGAGGCGCTGGTTCAGCGGACGACGCTGCGGGATCGACGGGCCGAGGTCGCGAAGGAACAGGAACTGGCGGACACGCTGCTGCCGCAACAGATCCTCGTCCGGCCGCTGCTTGTCGTTGTGGGGGATGAGGCCTGATGCCGGTCAGTGACGCTCTTGTGGTGGGCGAGCAGTGGATCAGCGAGCACTACTTCACCACTGACGCCACCAAGCAGTCGTTCCAGGCGAAGGTGATCGAGCGCCGCAAGCAATGGGACGAGCAGAAGCCCGCCGGCACCGTCCGCAGCCGGTTCACCGCCGCTCGCGGCGCCCTGCTCGGCACCTTCGCCACCCTCGAAGCCCACGACCCCAGGCTCGGCGAGTTCTACGAACAGATCGAGCACGTTCTCGGGTTCGATCGCATCGGGCTCACCCGCGAGCAGCACGGCCCGGTCACGCGCATCAACTCGATCGGGCTGACCAACGCGGCGCCCCTGGCGATCGTCCACGCCACGCCGGTCGAGTCCGTTGAGGATCTCCTCAACAAGGAATCGCCAACTCTGGTCGAGCCGTACGTCGTTGACGAAACCACGACTTACCTTTCGGTGGCTCGCGCGGTCTCGTCGCTGTTCACCTCCCCCGACCATCCGGAGTTCGTCCTCGTGCTGGCCGGCGGACTCGCGTTGATCGCCGAGCGCGAGCGTTGGCACGAGGGACGCTACCTGCTCGTCGATCTCCAACTGGTCTGCGAGCGCAACGACGACAAGAAGGGCGGCGAGGTCGATCGCGCCCTCACGGTCCTCGAAGCCACTTCACTGGCCCCGGACGCCGAGGGCGACATCTGGTGGACTAGCGTCCTCGAGGAAAGCGTGAAGCACACCGTCGGCGTCTCGGAAGACCTCCGGGAAGGTGTCCGGCTCTCGATCGAGATCATCGCCAACGACGTCGTGGAGCGACGTGGGAGCCTTGACCTCGATCCGCTGCGCGCCGACGAGGCCCAACCACTTGCCCGGCAGGCGCTGCGGTTCCTGTACCGCATCCTGTTCCTGCTCTACGCGGAGG
>CAZPCM010000130.1:0-7338 GCA_964585085.1 uncultured Propionibacteriaceae bacterium | reverse complement strand
TCGATCAGGTCGACCATGCCGTCCTGGATCACCTCGGTGTAGGAGGTCAGGTAGTTGAACGGGCCTTCGAGCAGGCCGGCGAGGACGGCGTTGGCGATGTTGCCCACACCCGACTGCAGCGGGAGCAGGTTCTTCGGCAGCCGGCCCTGCTTCACCTCGTTGGACAGGAAGTCCAGCAGGTTCTCCGCGATCCGGCGCGAATCTTCGTCCAGCGGCTTGAACGGGGTGTTGCGGTCCGGGTCGGAGGTCTCGATGATCGCGGCGATCTTCTTCGGGTTGACCCGGAAGTTCCGCTGGCCGATCCGGTCTCCCGGGTGGGTCAGCGGGACGGGCAGCCGGTTGGGGGGCAGGGCGGCCCGGTAGTAGATGTCGTGCATGCCTTCGAGGTCGCGGCTCTGCCAGGAATTGACCTCGAGGATGATCTGGTCGGCCTCCTGCAGGTAGGTCTTGTTGTTGCCCACCGATGAGGACGGGACCAGTTCGCCGTCCTCGGTGATCGCAGTGACCTCGATCACGGCCGCGTCCAGCTTGCCCATGAAGCCGGCCCAGACCATGGGCGCCAGGTGGGACAGGTGGATGTCGTCGTACTCGCTGATGCCGGCGTTGATCTTGGCCCGCATGATCGGATCCGACTGGTACGGGGTACGGAACGCGACGCCGTCGACTTCAGCCAGCGCACCATCGAGCTCTGGGGCCGTGGACGCGCCGGTGAACACACCGATCATGAACTCCTCGCCGCGCTCGTGCGCGGCCTTGATCTGCGCGGCCAGGGCGACCGGAGTCTCCTTGGGGTAGCCGGCCCCGGTGAAGCCTGAGAAGCCGACGTTCATGCCGTGCTTGATCAGCTTGGCGGCTTCGTCCGCGGTGGTGATCTTCTTCCTGAAGGCTGCGTTCTCAATGCGCGACATCGTCTCTCCTCGGCGTTGAATGTGACCCCGTTCAGGCTATCGATACCGAGTGAGTCGTGTGACCCACTTCACGCCGACAAGGCGAACGAAGCCCCTACTGATGCGCTCAGGCGAAGTGGAGCCGCTGGGCCATCCGGTGCGACTCCCCGGGGGAGAGGGTGATGGCCCGATCGCGGACGTTGGCCGCCTCGATGCAGAGCATCTCCTGCCACTCGTCGTCGCCGAAGTCCGCCATGGCTGCTGCTTTGGCCACCCACGGATTCCAGACCACGGTGGTGCCCGAGCCGTCCTTGGCGATGCGCAGCGTCCGGCCCCAGTCTTCGTCCACGAGCAGCACTTCGCCGGTGTGGTCGTAGCGGCGGTCGGTCTCCGCGCTGAAGCGCACCGAGCCTTGCTGGACCTGGTGCGGGTTCGCGGCTCCCGGGACGGTGTCGACGTAGGCGCAGCCGTCCAGTCCGCTGAGGTGGACGTGCCGGATGTCACCGACTGCCAGGTAGGTGTGCAGCGCCGCTTCGAAATCGACGTCCTCGTCGCAGGTGTTGGTGACCGTCAGCGCCACCTCCAGCGAGTCTGCCGAGAACGTTGCGACCAGGGCCGCGGAGTAGTGGTGCGGGAAAGCCTCGGGACGCCCTGTGGCGGTGTCATCGAGGACGTACTCGACCGTCAGCGCACCACCGGTGTCCAGGCCGTCGTCGACCGAGACCCGCCGCCAGGGCGTGATGCGGGCGAAGCCGTGGGCGGGGTTGAGACTGCCCGAACGCCCGGCGCCGAACCAGGGGAAGATGACCGGGACGCCGCCCCGGATAGGCGCGCCGGGCTTGAACCAGGACTTGCGGCTGGTCCACAGGACCGGACGCTCACCGGGGGGCTGCCAGGCCAGGACGTGGGCGCCGTGGTCGTGGATCGCGTACCGGCCACCGTACGGGCGGGCCTCGACGCCGGGGAGCGGTTCATGGATCAACTGGTGGGCCATGGCTGCAGGCTACTCCCGCAGGGCGACGGGGTGATGGCTGAGCTTGACGAACTGATGGCTGAGCTTGACGAACTGATGGCTGAGCTTGACGAAGCCTCGGCCTCCCCCTTCGTCAGGCTCAGGGGTCGTGAGGGGCGATGGGTGAGCTTGACGAAGCCTCGGCCTCCCCCTTCGTCAGGCTCAGGGGTCGTGAGGGGCGATGGGTGAGCTTGACGAAGCCTCGGCCTCCCCCTTCGTCAGGCTCAGGGGTCGTGAGGGGCGATGGGTGAGCTTGACGAAGCCTCGGCCTCCCCCTTCGTCAGGCTCAGGGGTCGTGAGGGGCGATGGGTGAGCTTGACGAAGCCTCGGCCTCCCCCTTCGTCAGGCTCAGGGGTCGTGAGGGGCGATGGGTGAGCTTGACGAAGCCTCGTCCTCGAAGGCGGAGGGAACTACTCGCGGAAGTCGGGCCCACCCGGCAGGGGTGCGGTGGGCCGGATCACGAAGCCGGTTCGCAGTTTCGGGGTGAAGAACGTCGACTTCGGCGGCATCAGCAGACCCTCGCGCGCCGTCCGGGAGATCTCGGCCAGCGACGTGGGACGGATCAGGACGCCTGCGGTCACCTCGCCGGAGCCAACCAGCGCCACCATCTCGTCCAGGCCGTGCTGGTAGGTGACCACCGCTCGGCTGCCGGCCAGGGCGTGCTCCAGGTAGGCGCCGTCCAACTCCCGGATGCCGTCGAACGCTCCCGGCTTCGGGATCAGCCACTCGGCGCGGCCGTCCGGGTGGAGGAGCGCCAGCCGCCCCAGTTCGACCATGTCGGACAGAAGGTCAGGACTGGGTGCCGGGGCGGGTTCGAAGTCGAAACAGCCGGACAGCTCCGTGCGGAGTTCCTCCAGCGTCACGCCGGTGTACACCCGGTGGATCGCCTCGATGCTGAGTTGGTCGGCGACGAGTTCGTTGACGAAGGTCAGTGTGAACTCGGCCTCGGTGTCCGTGCGCCCGGTGGCCGCCCGGACCTCGTCGCGGTAGGTGCGCGAGATGCTGTACCGATGGTGCCCGTCGGCGATGAGCACGTCATCGGCGGCCAGCACCCCCTGGATGGCTGCGATCCGGGCCGGATCGACGACCCGCTCGACCACGTGGACGACGTCGTCGACCACCATCCGTCCGACCTCCTCGCCCGGGTCGGCCAGGGCCCGGGTCAACCCGGACGCGAGCGAGAGACCCCAAACCGGAGACAGGTTGGTGGCCGTGGCGCGGGTCAGGTCGAGCCGATCGGTGACCGCCTTGGGCGTGGTCTGCTCATGCGGCAGGACCCCGCCGGCATCGAGGTCGACCACCTCCAGTCCGCCCAGCACGCCGACGATGGTGCGGGGGTGCCCGGTCGGGTCGGTGAACGACATCCGATAGATGGTGAAGGACGGCCGCTCGTCGCGGACCAGCACTCCTTCGGCGAGCCAGGCCGTCAGAACTTGCGCGGCCCTGGCGTAGCGATCGTCACCGCCCCGTGGGACGTCGATGTGGACGATGTTGTGTTCGTCGCGTGCCGCGAGCGCGTCCACGTCGGCGTCGGAGAGGACGTCGTACGGCGGGGCGATGACGACCTGGAAGTCGGTGCCCGGGGCGTAGCGGAGGGCGCGGAACGGTGCGAAAGCCGGCATGGAGCTACGGTAGCGGGCGGGGTGCGAGATGGCCGGACGAGTCCGAGTCGGGAACCAGTCGGGGAAGGATCCGAGCCAGCAGCTCATCGACGTGCTCGGCCACGGCGGCCGCCACGCCGGGACCTCGGCGATAGGGATCTGGGACGTCCCCTGTCCGCGAGGCGAGGCCGCGGTGGAGGAAGGCCTGCGACACCACGTCAGCTGCCGTCAGACCGGACGGGACGCGCTCGATGGTGTCGGCGAATTGGCCCAGCGTGAACACCTTCCTCATTGCTCCTGGCCACTCGTCGAGGATGAAGCTGCGGTGGACGACCCCGGCTGCCAACACGAGGTCAGCGGTTGCCAAGATCTCGGCCGTCAACCTGCGGCTGCTGAAGTGGGTCGGATCTCCACCGCGGGCAACCAGTTGCTCAGCCATGTCCTCGTCCATCGGGAACGACGTGAATCCGTGCGTGCCGGCGCTGGAGACGGCGAGCTGCGCTCCAGCCAACTGGAGGGTCCGCAGGTGGGCATAGGGCGAACGGCAGATGTGGGCGGTGCAGACGAAGACGACGTGAAGTGCGGCGGTCGTCATCACTGACGCACCTGGGGCGGGGCCATGGTTTCCTGCCGGTCCTCCGGGGTCGCATCGGCCAGCGGGACTCCGTGGTCGGTATCCGGCTGCACGAGGATTCCTCGGGAGAGGAGGTCCTCCACTGCTCGCAGGGTCGCGTCTATCAGCGTCCCCTCTGCTGGGGTCCCGAACGCTCGTTCGAGCTGGAGAGCCAACTCGCTGACACTCACTGGGGCGCTGCACGCATCGAAGAGCGCCGTGCCGATGGGACCGAGCCTTACCAGTTCGCCTGCGTACAGCAGCAGGCTCTCGCCGTCCCGTGCCAAGTGGTCGATCGGGTCGACACGCCGGACTCTCACGTCACCCCGCCGATCAGCTGCGCGGCGAGCACTGCCACGGATTCTGCCTCGGCGTAGCGCACGCGAAGTGCTGGCCCGGTTCGCTCGATCACATCGGCGCAGAAGGCCAGCCCGCGGTTCAGCGCGCTCAGCGAAGACGTCTCCGGCGCGAGGGCGGTGATCGCGTCCAGAAGGCTCAACTCCTCCACGTGGGGATCATCGCGATGATCGTCGCTGCGCCCCAGCAGGATGATGCGGGACACGAACGGTTCCGGGTGTGCGGGCCGCAGACCCAAGGCGTCGGGGGAGTGCTCCATCTTGTGCGTGGCGGACGGATCGGGTCGGATGGAGAGTGGTTTGGGGTAGGGCAGGATCCGGCCCTCGCGGTCGATCCCGACCGTCTCATCGGTGAGATACCCGAACTTGCGGCCAAGCACCCGGGCGAGAGTGGTCTTACCGGTGCCGCCGGGGGCCACGAACACGAGACTGGCCCCCGTGACGGGATGGCTGACGGCCCCGGCGTGAAACATCAGCAGGTTCCCGGCCTGCGCGGTGATGACGGAGGCCGTCACCGACTGGGTGGCCGAGGTGATCAGGCTGTCAGCCTGGGCGGCGGCCAGCCGCGTGGATCCGCGGATGAGATCCTCGGCGACATCGGACGCGGTGAGGGTGAGCGTCACCGCCTCGCCGAGTCGGCTTGCGGGGCCGTCGATGCAGCGTGACCACGCGGCGCAGAGGCGCTCGGCCAGTTCGTGTTCATGGTCGCCGGTGAGGCGCAGCTCCACTCGGACATCCAGCCCGGTGATCTGAAGCCGATCCATGAACGAACCATACCCGTGGCGAGGAACGCGGCCCTCACCGCTCCCTTCCCTCAACCGGCCGGGAGTTGGGCGACGTAGGCGGCAAGCCGGCTGCCTGCTGCCTGCGGTACGAAGCCGACGGCTGTTGACTTCGCCAGCGACAGGGCGCTGTGTCGCGGCCGGGAGGCAGCGTGCTTGTCGGCTGCGTACTCCGCCGTGCTGATCGGGGCCACGTCGCGGGCGCTTCGTCCAGCCAGGACGAACACGTCACTGGCGATCTCGAACCAGGAGCGCACCGGCCCGCCGCTGGTGAGGTTGTATGTGCCGTAGGGCGCCCCGACTGCGAGAAGATGGGCAATCCCGCCGGCGAGGTCAGGCGTGAAGGTCAGGCGGCCGAACTGGTCGGACACGACGGACGGCTTCACGCCACGTCGGGCCAGGTCGACCATGGTGGACACGAAGTTGCGTCCCTCGCCGATCACCCAGCTGGTCCGGGCGATGTAGTGCCTCGGCAGGCTGGCGACAAGGGCATCCCCTGTCGCTTTCGTTTGGCCGTAGACCCCGAGCGGGCTGAACGGTTCATCTTCGGTGTGCTCGGTCCGGGTGCCGTCGAAGACGTAGTCGGTGGACACATGGACGAAGGTGATGCGGTTGGCTCGCGCGATCTCGACCAGGCGGGCCAGGCCGGTGACGTTCACCGCCCAGCAGTCGCGACGGCCCTGCGGGGTCTCCGCAACGTCGACGGCGGTGAAGGCGGAGGCGTTGATGATCGTGTCCACCGCCGTCCAGTCGACCTGAACGAGGGTCGACGGGTCGGTCACGTCGAATCCGGGCAGATCGACGCCAATGGCTTCGGGAAGCAGAGCGGTCAGAGCGCGGCCCAGCTGGCCGTTGGCGCCGACGATGACGGCCTTCTTCGACGGCATGGGAGTGACGTCGGCGAGCCGGGGATGTGCCTTGTCGGCCTCGGAGATCTCGACCTCGGCCAGCGGTATCGGCCAGTTGATGGCCAGCGTCTCGTCGGCCAGGTTCACATAGGTGTAGGACGCGCGCGCCTGCGGGCTCCAGTGCTGATTGACCAGGTAGGAGTACACGGTGTTGGCCTCCAGCGCCTGGTAGCCGTTCGCCACGCCCCGGGGAACGAACACCGCCGTCTCGGGGCCCAGCTCAAGGGTGACCAGGGTGCCGAAACCATCTCCGGGCCGCAGGTCGACCCAGACGCCGAAGATTCGTCCGGAGGCGAGGCTGACCAGCTTGTCCCATGGTTCGGCATGCAGCCCGCGGGTGACCCCGGCGTCGGCGTTGAACGACATGTTGTTCTGCACTGGGCCGAAGTCCGGCAGTCCGAGTGCGACCATCTTCTCTCGCTGCCAATTCTCCTTGAACCAGCCACGGGCGTCGCCGTGCAGCGGCAGTTCGATGACCAGCAGACCAGGGATCGCGGTGGCGTGGACAGCGAGTTCGCTCATGACGTTCACTGCCCCGTGCGGGCGTACTTGGCTTCGGTGGCCTGCTTCATCGGCCGCCACCACGCCTCGTGGGCGCGGTACCAGTCGATCGTGGCGGCCAACCCTTGGGCGAAGTTCCGGAACCGGGGCTCCCAGCCGAGTTCGTCGCGGAGCTTGCTGGCGTCGATGGCGTAACGCAGGTCGTGGCCGGCCCGATCCTTGACATGGTCGTAGGAGTCCGCGGGCCGGCCCATCAGGCTCAGGATCGTCTCGATGACGCTCTTGTTGTCCTGCTCCCCGTCCGCGCCGATCAGGTAGGTCTCGCCGATCCTCCCGGCTTCGATGATCCGCAGCACCGCCGAGTTGTGGTCGTCGACGTGGATCCAGTCGCGCACGTTCAGACCCGCTCCGTACAACTTCGGACGGACACCGTCGATCACATTCGTGATCTGGCGCGGAATGAACTTCTCCACGTGCTGGTAAGGGCCGTAGTTGTTGGAGCAATTGCTGATCGTGGCCCGGACCCCGAAAGAGCGCACCCAGGCGCGGACGAGGTGGTCCGAGCCCGCCTTGGAGGCCGAGTACGGGCTGGAGGGGTTGTAGGGCGTACTTTCGGTGAATCGGGCCGGATCGTCGAGTTCGAGGTCGCCGTAGACCTCGTCGGTGGAGATGTGGTGG
>CAZPCM010000129.1:0-7381 GCA_964585085.1 uncultured Propionibacteriaceae bacterium | reverse complement strand
GGGTCACGGTGTCGACGATCTTCTTCGCCGAGGAGTCAATGACCTCGTGGTCGTAAGCCCGGAGTCGGATCCGGATCTTCTGTCCCGCCACTGATGTGTCCTTCTTCTCGTCGGTGCAATGCCGCCGCATCTTGCGACAAAGCTGGCTGCTCCGGCCCCCGGGGTCGGGCGTGTCGGGGCCTTCTGGGCCGCACACGACCAAGAGTTGGTGGTCGTGGTAGGGCCCGGCAACGACTGCCGACGTGCCGAGAAGGCACACCCGAAAGAGCGGCCCTGTCGGAGCAACCTGACGATTCTGTCACGGCTGCGGAGAGGCCGCAAATCATGGAGCGACGAGGTCCACCCCCCGGGGACTTGTTCATGAGGCAGCAGGCGCGCTGCAGAATAGCTCGATGGGCTCCCTGAACGACCAAGCCGAGCCGAGCCGACGCCTTGGGCTGGGAATCGTGATCGGGCTGGCGGCGTCGCTCGCGTTCGCCACGGCCGGTCCGCTCGCCAGAACCCTGCTGGATCTCGGCTGGACGCCGGGGGCCGCGGTGCTGTGGAGGACGCTTGGCGGCGGACTGGTGCTCCTGCCGCTGGGGCTCCGGGCCCTCGACGGGCGATGGAGGCTGTTGGGCCAACAATGGCGGCTGGTGGTCGCGTTCGGCGCTCTGGGTGTGGTGACAGCGCAGGCCCTGTTCTTCGCGGCCGTCTCGCGCATGTCGGTCGGGATCGCCTTGCTGATCGAGTACACCGCTCCCGTCGCCCTGGTGCTCTTGGCCTGGCTCAGACAACGCCGAGCACCGTCGCCGCTGGTGATTGGAGGGTCGGCGCTGGCCGTCTTCGGCCTCCTCTGCGTGTTGGACCTCACCGGCGCGAGACCGGACCTGCTCGGCGTCCTGTTCGCCTCCGGGTCCATGATCGGCGCAGCGGGCTACTTCGTGCTGTCCGCCCGCCCCACCGAACTCCCCCCGGTCACGTTGGCCTCGACCGGGCTCTTGGCGGGGTCGTCGGTGCTGGCGGTGCTGACCGCCACCGGGCTGCTCCCGTACTCGGCTCCGCTCGGCTCGGTGCAGCTGATGGGCTCCGCCCTGCCCTGGTGGGCGTCCCTGGCCTTGCTCATCGTCATCAGCACTGCGGCGTCCTACGGCATGGGGATCGCCGGCGTCAGTCTGATGGGCGAACGCCTGGGATCGTTCGTCAGTCTGTCCGAGGTGGTCTTCGCCGGCGTGCTCGCGGCGGTGATGCTCGGCGAGGTACCGCGCGCCCTTCAGGTGGTCGGGGGTGTGCTGATCCTTGTCGGGGTGGTCCTGATCCGGATGGCCCGAGACCACGGTGACCGGCCGGTCACCGGTCGCGCCAGCACGCCGTCCACACTGCCGCTGGCAGAGACCCGGCGCCGCAGGATTCCGGCCGGGGCTCGATTTCGCGGCGCCCGACCATGACCCCGCGCACGCTCCCGGCCTCGAGGTCGCGGACCAGCACCTGCGAACCGTCCTCGGCGCTGTAGGCGAAAGCGGTGGGCGCGACAGTCCCCTTCTCGGCCCGCGCGAAGGCGTCGGCCACCTGGACATGGGGGGCGAGGTGGGACCGTCCGCGGTCGTGCCCCGCTCCCGGACTCACCAGCGCACCCTCCCCAGCCGCACGCAGGGCCGACTGGGCCAGAGCCGGCGTGAGCCGACCGAGCACCTGACCCGTCGGCAGCACCAGGGCCGTCGGAGCGAACCGGTGGCCACCCAGGTGTGAGGACTCCCAGACGCGGCCGGGGTGCGCCGCCAGCAGGTGCCGCCCGAGCGGGCCGCCCAGTCGAGCGCAGCATGGGTCACGCCGGCCGTTCGCGCACACCAACAGCACTCCACCGTTCTGCTCGGCGAGCCACGGTGCCGCGGCCATGACGTCGCCGGCGGAACCGGCGCCGAGCGCAGGGAACGGGAGATCCAGCAGGCGGACGGGGTCGGTGAGGCGTCCAGCGAGGAGCCAGGGGCGACCGCCCAGACCGCCGGCCAGGTAGACCCGTCGCGGGCCGTCGGCGTGGGCGTGGGCGGCGGGATTGCGGATCAGCAGCCCCCGCCCGCCGTGGTCCACAGTGGCCTGCTCGATCGCGGCGCCGAGCTCGCGGGGGAGCCCTGACTGCGTCCACGCCCGGTTGCCCCAGGGCCCGTTCTGCTCCAGCACCACCCAGAACGATGCGGTCGGAGCCGTCCCCCACACCGGGAGCGCGGGGTCGGCCCATCGCGCCGAGCACGACTGGGGGTCGATCACCGCGGCATCCGACGCCACAAGGGTCGAGGCACGAGCCGGGCCACCGCGAACATCGCGCGCAGCTGCCACGGAATCCACAGTTCCACTCCCCCGCCCCGCCGAACGCGGGTCACCACGGCCTCGGCAACCTGGGCCGGGGTGGAGGAGAACGGTGCCGGTGCCATGCCCGCCGTCATGCGTCCGATCACGAAGCCGGGGCGGGCGATCACCACGCGGACGCCGGAGGAGTGAAGCGCATCAGCCAGCCCGGAGGCGAACCCGTCCAAGCCCGCCTTGGCGGCGCCGTAGACGTAGTTTGCGCGCCGCACCCGCTGCCCGGCCACCGAAGAGAATACGACCAGGGTGCCCCGCCCGCGCTCCCGCATCCGCTGCGCCAGCACGGTCAGCAGCGACGCCTGTGCGACGAAGTCGGTGTGCAGGATCCGGACGGCCGCCGCGGCGTCCCGCTCGGCCTCGGCCTGGTCGCCCAGGATCCCGAACGCGAGGACGGCGATGTCGATGGGCCCGGTCCGGTCCTCGATGGCCTTCACCAGGCCCGGATGGGAGGCAGTGTCATCGGCGTCGAACTCGACGGTCTCCACCGCTGCCGCGCCTGCCGTCCGGCAGGCGGCGACCTGCTCCCCCATCGGTCCTTGACGCGCGACCAGTACGACGACAGCTCCAGGAGCCAGCCGACTCGCTACCTCGAGCCCGATCTCGCTGCGTCCGCCGAAGACGGCGACGACCGGATTCACAGGCCTTCCAGCAGCGACGACAGACGCGAGAGACATGATTCGCGCCCCAGCAACTCCATCGATTCGAACAGTGGCGGGGACACCCGCTTGCCGGTGATCCCGACCCTGACGGGGCCGAACGCGAACCGCGGCTTCAGGCCGAGCCCGTCCACCAACCGAGCCCGCAGCGCCGCCTCGATGGAGGCGTGGTCGAAACGATCCAACCCGGCCAACTCGTCGATGGAGGCCTCGACGACTGTCCGGGCGTCCTCCTTCAACTGACCCCAGGCATCGTTGTCGATGTTCAGGTCCCCGTCTGCGATGAAGAGGTAGTCCAGCATCGGCAACGCGTCGGCGAGCAGGACGATCCGCTCCTGGATCAGCGGCGTGGCCCGGGCCAGCAGCGACACCTGCGCGGGGTCGGGATCGGCCGGCCACTGGCCCACGTGGATCAGGTGCTCCACGATGCGCGTGGCCAGGTCGGCCGGCGTCAGCGACCGGATGTAGTGGCCGTTGAGCCAATTCAGCTTCGCCACGTCGAAGATCGGCCCAACCGTGTTGACCTTCTCCCAGGAGAAGCCGTCGACGAACTCGGCGAACGAGGACACCTCCGACTCCGGGTCTGCCGGTGGGTAGGCCAGGAGCTGCAGGAAGTTGCGCAGCGCCTCGGGCAGGTAGCCCTGCTCACGGAACCAGGCCAGCCGCGCCGCCGGGTTGTTGCGTTTGGAGATCTTCGACTTGTCGGTGTTGCGCAGCAGGGGCATGTGCGCGAAGGCGGGTGGCTCGGCTCCTAGCCACTGATAGAGCAGGATGTGCTTCGGTGTGGACGAGATCCATTCCTCACCGCGAACGACGTGCGTGATCGCCATCAGGTGGTCGTCGACCACGACAGCCAGGTGATAGGTGGGGTACCCATCGGCCTTGAGGATCACCTGGTCATCCGGACGGGGGGCGTACACCTCCCCGCGGATCAGGTCGGTGAAGGACGTGGCCACATCGTCGGGGATCAGCATTCGCACCACGGGCGTTTCGCTGAACCCCGGCAGCGCCGCGCGTTCCTCGCGACACTTCCCGAGGCAGAGCCGGTCATAGCCGGTCGCGGGGGTTCGCGACTTGAGCTGTTCCTCACGCAGCCGGGCAAGGCGGTCGGTGGAGCACCAGCACAAGTAGGCATGGCCGTCGGCGAGGAGCCGGTCGACGAACGGACGGTAGGTCTCCAGCCGCTCGGACTGCCGGTACGGGGCGAAGGGGCCCCCGATGTCGGGACCCTCGTCCCAGGGCAGGTCCAGCCACCGCAGAGTCTGGAAGATCTGCCGTTCCGAGTCGGCGACATAGCGCGCCCGGTCGGTGTCCTCGATCCGCAGGACGAATCGCCCGCCGGTCTTGCGTGCATAGGCAAGGTTGAACAGGGACATGTACGCGGTGCCCACGTGGGGGTCGCCCGTCGGTGACGGGGCGATCCGAAGCCGGGCCGGAGGAAGGTTGTCCATCATGATTCGGCAAGCCTATCGGAGGGGTTCTGGGCACCCCGTCCGGGTCGCGCCCGGCCGCCGGGGCCGGAAGGGGGCCGTGCTAGTTTGACGGCCATGACTCAGCCCGTGCCGGCCCCTGCGACAAGCGACTTCATCCGCGACATCGTCAGGAGCGATAACGCGCAGGGCACCTACGCGGGACGGGTCCAGACGAGATTCCCACCGGAGCCGAACGGCTACCTCCACATCGGCCACGCCAAGGCGATCGTGGTCGACTTCGGGATCGCCGCTGAATTCGGCGGCGTGTGCAATCTCCGGCTCGACGACACCAACCCCGACACAGAGGAGAGCGAGTTCGTCGAGTCCATCGTCTCCGATATCGAGTGGCTGGGGTTCCAGCCGCACCAACTGCTGCACGCGTCGGACTACTTCGGGCAACTCTTCGAGTGGGCGGAGCTGCTGATTGAGCGCAGGTTGGCCTACGTCGACGACTCCGACACCGAGACCATTTCGGCCCAGCGCGGCGGTTTCGGCAAGCCCGGCGTGGACAGCCCCTACCGTGACCGGACGGTGGAGGAGAACCTTGCCCTCTTCCGCAGAATGCGTGCCGGTGAGTTCGACGACGGTACCCGGGTCCTGCGGGCGCGGATCGACATGAACCACGAGAACATGCAGATGCGCGACCCGGTCATGTATCGGATCCGCCGCAGCCACCATTTCCGCACCGGCGACGCGTGGTGCATCTACCCCACCTACGACTGGGCGCACGGGCAGAGCGATGCGATCGAAGGCGTCACCCACTCGATCTGCACGCTGGAGTTCGACACCCACCGTCCGCTCTACGACTGGTACCTGAAGCAGTTGCCCCTGCCCTTCGACAAGCCGAAGCAGATCGAGTTCGCCCGCCTCGAGCTGACCCACACCGTGACCTCGAAGCGCCGACTGGCGACGCTGGTCGCACAGGACATCGTGGACGGCTGGGACGATCCCCGCATGCCGACGCTACGCGGCCTTCGCCGTCGCGGTTACCCGCCTGCAGCGATCCGGGAATTCTGTTCCGACATCGGGACCACACGCACCAACAGCCGTCAGCGCATCGAGGCCCTGGAGTCATTCGTGCGCCGCGAACTCAACGCCACGGCGCAACGTCGGATGGCCGTGCTCAGGCCGCTGCGCCTGGTGATCACCAACTGGCCCGTCGACCCCGACGGCAACCCGGCAGTGGAGTACGTCGAGGTGAGCAACAACCCCGAGAACCCCGCCGACGGCGTGCGCAGGATCGCCTTCAGCGGCGAGCTGTACATCGAGGCGGACGACTTCGCCGAAGTTCCGCCGCCCAAGTTCTTCCGACTGGCGCCAGGTCGAGAGGTGCGCCTGCGCGGCGCCTACTTCGTGAGGTGCACCGAGGTCGTCAAAGACGCCGACGGGAACGTGACCGAGGTTCGAGCCGTCTACGACCCGGCCACAGCCGGCGGCGACGCCCCGGACGGACGCAAGGTCAAGTCGACGATGCATTGGGTGTCGGCCGGGCACGCCGAAGATGCGACGGTCGCCCTCTACGACCGGCTCTTCACCACGGAGGTGCCGGGAGAGCGCACCGGTGAACCTCTCGACGACCTCAACCCCGACTCGCGCGAGCTGCTCACCGGCGCGAAGGTGGAGGCCGCGCTGGCCTCGACTCCTCCCGGCGCCGTCGTGCAATTCGAGCGGCTCGGCTACTTCGCCCACGATCCAGGCACGCCGATGCTGTTTCACCGCACCGTCGGGCTGCGCGACGAGTGGGCGGCCATCCAGCGACGACAAGCCTGACGCGGGACGTGCTCGGCGCTTCCCACCGCGAACCTGCGATTGCCCAGCCCAGCGTGGGCAGGGCGGTTTAGTCTGTGGGCCATGAATGCGCCAGTCGTGGTCGTGGGCGAGGCCCTCATCGACATCGTCATCCCGCTGGAGGGTGAGCCCGTCGAGCATGTCGGAGGCAGTCCGGCCAATGTCGCCA
Source organism: uncultured Propionibacteriaceae bacterium (assembly GCA_964585085.1). GTDB lineage: Bacteria > Actinomycetota > Actinomycetes > Propionibacteriales > Propionibacteriaceae > Propionicimonas. The sequence continues at coordinate 956 of CAZPCM010000129.1, read as the reverse complement.
TCGGACTTGCCCGACTGGGCCATCAGACTGCGCTGGCGACCCACATCGGTACCGACCCGAGAGGGCTCAGGATCGCCGCTCTCCTGGCTCGCGAACACGTCGCCCTGGCGCCGGGCAGCGGCGACGCCCACCGGACGTCGACGGCAGCCGCCCGTCTCGACGCGGCCGGGGTCGCAACCTACGACTTCGACCTGGAGTGGACCGTCGATGCGACCCTTCCCGTCCCCGACGGGGGGCACCTGCACACGGGATCGATCGCCGCGACACTCCCACCCGGTGGCGACGCGGTCCTGGCGATCGTCACCGCCGCACGTGACCACGCCACGGTGTCCTACGACCCCAACGCCCGGCCCTCACTGATGGGGACACCGGCGCAGGCGCGGCTCATCATCGAGCGGATGATCGCCCTCGCCGACGTGGTGAAGGCTTCCGACGAGGACGTGCGCTGGCTCTACGGAGAGGACGCCCGGGTGGAGGACGTCCTGGCGGCCTGGCGCGCGATGGGGCCTGCGGTGTGTGCGGTCACCCAGGGCGGACGCGAGGTGGTGGTGCGGGTCCGCGGTGAACTCCACTCGATGCCGGCACGTTCAGCACAGGTCGCCGACACGGTGGGGGCTGGGGACTCGTTCATGTCCGGACTGATCTCCGGGCTGCTGGACGCTGACCTGCTCGGAGGCCACGAGGCGCGCGCCCGGCTCTACGCCGCGAGCTGGCAACACGTGCGTCCCGCCATCGAGCGGGCGATCAGCTGCGCTGCGATCACCGTGTCGCGGGCCGGCGCGAACCCGCCCACCCGGCGCGACCTTCAACTCGCTTCACCGATCGGCTGAGCCACCGTCGTCCCGACGCAGAAACACTGGACCCCCGCCCTCAACGAGCGGGGGTCCAGTGCCTTCAGCTCTCAGATCACTTGAGGATCTTGGTCACCCGGCCGGCGCCGACGGTGCGGCCGCCCT
>CAZPCM010000128.1:0-7417 GCA_964585085.1 uncultured Propionibacteriaceae bacterium | reverse complement strand
GGTTGTAGCCCTACTCGGGACTGCTCTGCTCGCGTCCGCGGAACATGATCGGGATCTTGACCTTGTCGCCGTCCTTGAGGAACCGCACCACGTGACCCTTCTTGGTCTCGTAGTCGTGACTGTCGATCTTCGGCCGCAGCTTCATTTCCTTGATGACCGTGTTGGACTGGTTTCGCCGCGATTCCCGCGCCTTCTGGGCGGCCTCGTATTTGAACTTTCCGTAATCCATGAGCTTGGCGACGGGTGGTCGCGCCATCGGGGCCACTTCAACCAGGTCGAGATCTGCCTCGCGGGCCAGACGCAGCGCGTCCTCGATCCGCACGATGCCCACCTGCTCTCCGGCAGGTCCGACCAGGCGCACCTCTGAAACATGGATGCGCTCGTTGATTCGCGGTTCGGTGCTGATGTGTCCTCCAAGGATCGGGTGTGAGTCTCGACGTGACGAAAGGGCCCCCGCGACGCAGAGGCCCTGAAAACGACGGGGGCATGGCGATGCCACCGCTACCGACCTGACGCCGCTGGCGTTCAGGTGGGAGATCAGGTCTCCACTTGGCGGACTGCCACTTCCGGCAATCTAACTCCGAGATTCTAGCTTGTCGGAGCGGAGATCGACGAATCGGGGGCCCGGAACGCCCAGCCCCAACCGCCGTCGACGAATTCCACCAGCCGGCGTCCAGCCGCCAACTCGGCGACCAGGCCGGCCTCGATCACCAACGGCGCGGGCCCGGCGAGGTCCACCAGCACCGCCTGGCAGCCGCTCTCCCTGGCGGTCACTGCGAGTTCATCGAGTGTGCACGGTACGGGGCGGGCGGCCGGGTTCCACGCCCTGAGCGCATCCAGACCGGTGAAGCCGAGAAGTCCGGTCGCTCCCCCGGCAGAGGTGACCATCACCGCGGTCAGGTCGCCCGCGCGGGCGCCGTCCCCGCCCTGATCGGGCCGGTCGTTCCCGATCGCGACCAGGGGCAGGAGCAGACGGGCGCCGCACAGTGCCGCGACCGCACGCAGGTAACTGGTCGCCTCATCCGGACCGGCAGCGGCTGCCCGGTGCAGCGACTCGCGGACGGCCGCGTCGGGGTCTCCGCGGTCGCCGGCGTAGGCCGCGTTCGGCTGGCCGAGATTCGTCATCAGCTCAGCGCCAGCCGTTCGCGCAAGCTAGCCACCATGGCTTCGGCTCGCTCGTGATCGGTCCGCTGAATGCCCAGAAGCGGACGTCGGTCCGGCTCGCCGTCCAGGAGGACGTAGGCCCACGGGTCATGCTCGGTGAACCGGAAGCCACGGATCCGGCTCCACGGGACCCGGTGCGTGCGTAGTCCATTGCGGATTGTGAGACCGGCGGCCTCCACCACGACCCGACTGAGCCCCAGCGACATCATGAAGCCGAGCATGACAAACACGATCCCGACCAGGGTGGCCACCTGCGGCAGCGTGAACAGGGCGCGAGTCGCCGGCGCCAGAGCGAACCAGCCGAGCAGGGACGCGGCAACCAGCACCACGGACAGCACCGAGGCGGTCACGAGCGCTGCTCGGGGTCGGAACACCTGCCTCTTCATGCCTCAGAGGCGGCAGGCATGGATGTCGGTTACCAGGATCGCGTCAGCGCCGGCCTCCCAGAGGTCGTCCATGATCCGCTGCGCCTCGATCCGCGGGATCATCGCGCGCACCGCCAGCCAGCCAGGCTTGGCCAGGTGCGAAACGGTGGGCGAATCGAGACCAGGGGTCACTCGGCAGGCCGCCTCCAGGGCCGCTTCGGGCACGTTGTAGTCGACCATGAGGTAATTGCGGGCGGTCAACACGCCGCCCAGCCTGCGGACCAGCAGCTCCGTCCCAGCCGGACGCTCGGTGCCGCGACGCTGGACCAGGATCGCCTCGGATTCGAGGATCGAGTCCCCGAACAGCTCCAACCCGGCCCGCTTGAGGGTGCTGCCGGTCTCGACCACGTCCGCAATGACGTCGGCCACGCCGAGTCGCACGGAGCTTTCCACAGCGCCGTCCAGCGTGATCAGCCGGGCACTCACTCCGGCCTGGTCGAGGAAGGCTCGCACCAGCCCCGGGTACGAAGTGGCGATGCGCTTGTCGGCAAGGCTGGCCACGGTCATCGACGAGCCGCCGGGCGCCGCGAACCGGAACCGGGTACCGCCGAAGCCCAGAGCCATCACCTCCTCGGCCGCGGCGCCGGAGTCGAGCAGCATGTCGCGTCCGGTCAGGCCCAGATCCAGGGTCCCCTCACCGACGTACACGGCGATGTCGCGCGGGCGCAGGTAGTAGAACTCGACCCCGTTCGTCTCGTCGATGAGGACGAGATCCTTCGTGTCGCTGCGCTGCCGGTAGCCGGCCTCCCGCAACATCTGCGCCGAGGCATCGGCCAGAGAGCCCTTGTTGGGGACGGCGATCTTCAACAGGCCACGGTCGTTCACCGGAAGTTCCTCTTCCTTCTCACAGGTACTCGTACACGTCGGCCAGATCGAGCCCCAGCGCGATCATCAGCACCTGCAAGTGGTACAGCAGTTGGCTGATCTCCTCGGCTGCGGCGTCCTTCGACTGGTACTCCGCAGCCATCCACACCTCGGCGGCCTCCTCCACGACCTTCTTGCCGATGGCGTGAACACCCGCATCCAGGGCGCGAACGGTTCCCGAGCCCTCAGGACGAGTAGCGGCCCGGGTGCGAAGCTCAGCGAAGAGCTCCTCGAAGGATTTGCTCACCGCCGCAGTGTACCGGCGGCAGCGCGTTCTCCCGAGGTCAGGCCCAGCAGCGCATCGACCGCCTGAGCCACCACGGGCGGAGCCGTCGGATCGACCCCTGCGGCCTCCGCCCAGGCGTCGACCGCGGCGAGCGCGACGGGTGCGTTCAGGTCGTCACGGAGCGCCGCGCGCATCGCTGCGAGCACCGGCTCCCCCGGCGCTCCCGCGGAGGCGGCGAAGGCGGCACTCCAAGTCGCCCAGCGCCGTTCGGCCCGGGCCAGGTCGCCGGCCGAGAACTCCCAGTCGTCCCGGTAGCGATGCGCCAGGAGCGCCAACCGGATGATCATCGGATCGACCCCCCGGCCCAGCAATTCGCTGACGAAGACCAGATTCCCCAGCGACTTGCTCATCTTCTGCCCATCGAGGCCGACCATCCCGGTGTGCAGGTACGCCCTTGCGAAGGGTTGCCCGGTGGCCACGAGCGCTTCGGCGGCGCACAGGGGATGGTGCGGGAAGGCCAGGTCGCTGCCCCCCGCCTGGACATCGAAGGTCTCCCCCAGTGCCCGCAGCGCGATCGCGGTGCACTCGATGTGCCAACCCGGTCGCCCGCGGCCCAGCGTCGACTCCCAGGACGGCTCACCGGGTCGGGCCAGCCTCCAGACCACGCAGTCCAAAGGGTGCCGCTTGCCGGGACGCTGAGGGTCGCCGCCGCGCTCGGCGAAGGTGGCGACGGCGTCCGGCATCGTCCCCGGCAGCCCTGCAAGGAACCCTGGCGCCTCGGTGACGGCGAAGTACCAGTCGGGGAACTCCGCATCCTCGATCTGGTAGATGCTCCCGGTGTGACGCATCGACTCGACGAGCGCGACCACCTCGGCCAGGCTCTCCACCACACCCACGTAGGCCTGTGGCGGCAGGACTCGTAGGGCCGTCATGTCGGCTCGGAACAGCTCGACCTGCTCCGCCGCCAGGGTCTTCCAGTCCACCCCGGTCGCCGCGGCACGCTCCAGGAGCGGATCGTCCACGTCGGTGACGTTCTGGGCGTAGCGGACCTGCAGCCCCGCGTCGAGCCACGTCCGGTGCAGCAGGTCGATCGAGACGTAGGTGAACGCGTGGCCCAGGTGGGTGGCGTCGTAGGGGGTGATTCCGCACGCGTACAACCGGGCCGTCCCGCGATCCGGCCGGACCTCGACGAGCCGGCCGGAGGCCGTGTCGTGGACGCGAGGCACCCCCTGAGCGGTTCCCGGCAGGATCGGCACGTCGACAGGGTTCCAGGCTCGCATGCCCGCAGCCTAGGGCGTGGCCGCGGAGGCCGGGCGCCGACCCCGACCGCCGCACCGGGGGCCTAGGCTGGTGGGCCGAACGACGAAAGGTGCGCCGCGATGAGTTGGTGGGAAGCGATCGTGTTGGGAATCGTGCAGGGGTTGACCGAGTTCCTGCCCATCTCCTCCAGCGCACACCAGTCGATCATCGGCCAGCTGTTCTTCAACGGTCACGATCCCGGCGCTGCTTTCACAGCCATCTCGCAGCTCGGCACGGAAAGCGCGGTGATCATCTACTTCGCTCGTGACATCGGCCGGATCCTCAAGCATTGGGCCTTGTCGCTGACCGGTCGAGTGCCCAGGGACGACCCCGACGCGCGCATGGGATGGCTTGTGATCGTGGGCTCGATCCCGATCGTGACCCTCGGCTTGCTGTTTCAGGACGCTATCGACACCACCCTGCGAAACCTGTGGATCACGGTGGCGATGCTGGCCGGCTTCGGCGTGGTTCTCTACTTCGCCGACCGCATGGCCCAGAACCGGTTCGAGTTGGATCACTTGACGTGGATGGACGGAATCGCGCTCGGGTTCGCCCAGTCGCTGGCCCTCATCCCCGGCGTGTCCAGGTCGGGAGCGACCATCGCCGGCGGTCTCTTCCTGGGATACAAGCGTGATGCTTCCGCCCGCTACGCCTTCCTGTTGGCCATCCCCGCCGTCTTCGGCTCGGGTCTCTACAAGCTCAAGGACGTGCCGGCCGACCCGAATCTCGACTGGGCGCAGATACTGGTGGCTACCTCGATCGCCTTCGTCGTGGCGCTGGCGGTGATCCACTGGCTTCTCCGCTATGTCAGCACTCATGACTACAAGATCTTCGTCTGGTACCGACTGGCACTGGCCGCGCTGGTCACCGCGCTGTTGACGACCGGCGTCCTGGTGGCGTAGGACCAGCCCATGGAGCGCAGGGTGGTCGGACGCAGCGGCCTGTCTGTTTCCCGGCTGGGTCTGGGCACCCTGACGTGGGGGCGGGACACCCAACTCGACGAGGCGCGACCGCTGCTGCGGGCTTTCGTCGAGGCCGGAGGGAATCTGATCGACACTGCGGCCGCCTACGCCGGGGGTGACGCCGAGCGGATGATCGGACGGCTCACCCACAGCGACGTCGCCCGCGATGAACTGGTGATCGCCACCAAAGCCGGTTTCGGAATCCGCGATGGACAGCGAGTCGTCGACACGTCCCGGCAGGCCCTGCTTGCCGATTTGCGTGCGTCCCTGCGCCGACTGCACACCGACCACATCGACATCTGGCAGTTGCACGCATGGGGCTCCGCGCCTTTGGAGGAGTCGCTGGCGGCGATCGACAGCGCTGTCACCTCGGGCATGGTCCGTTACGCCGGGATCTCCAACTTCGTGGGCTGGCAGACCGCCCGGGCGGCCACCTGGCAGGCCGCCTTCCCCGGTCGGACGCCGATCACCAGCGCCCAGGTGGAGTACTCGCTGCTGGCCCGCCGCGCCGAGGTGGAGGTGATCCCGGCGATCCGAGCCTTCGGGCTGGGCTTCTTCCCCTGGTCACCGCTGGGTCGTGGGGTGCTCACCGGTAAGTACCGCACTGGGATGCCGCGGGGCTCCCGCGGCGGCGCCGCGCACTTCGCGTGGTTCGTCGAGCCCTACCTGGAGCAGCGGTCACGGGGCGTGGTCGAGGCGGTCGTGGCAGCCGCCAACGGCTTGGATCTCACCCCCGCACAGGTGGCGCTGCTGTGGGTGCGGGACGCTCCCGACGTCACGGCACCTCTCCTCGGCGCGCGCACCACAGCACAACTCGAGCCGTACCTGGCTGTGGAGGAGTGGAGCCTGCCCGCCGAGATCGTCTCCGCGCTCGATGATGTCTCCGGGGGCCCGAACGTCGGCCGCGAAGCGGTCACTGTGTGACGCTCAGGCTTGGTCGAGGAGCCGGTCAAGAACGCGGGCGCCGAATTCCAGCGACTCCACCGGCACCCTCTCGTCGACGCCGTGGAACAAGGAGATGAAGTCCAGGTCCGCAGGGAGCCGCAGCGGCGCGAACCCGAAGCAGCGGACGCCGAGCTGAGACCAGCCTTTGGCGTCCGTACCGCCGCTCATCAGGAAGGGAACGGGCCGTGCAGCGGGATCTTCTGCCAGAAGGGCCGACCCCATCGCGTCGACGAGTGCACCGGTGAATTCGGTCTCAACGGCTTCGTGCGAGGTTCGAACCTCGCAGCGGACGGACGGCCCGATGAGTTCGGTGATCGTGTCGTAGAACTCCCGCTCGTAGCCTGGGATGAATCGTCCGTCCACGGCTGCGACCGCCCTTCCCGGGATGACGTTGTGCTTGTAGCCGGCTCGGAGCATCGTGGGGTTGGCGGTGTTGGACATCGCCGCCCCGACCATGCGGGACACCGACCCCAGGTGCCGAAGCGTCTCCTCGGCCGTCTCGGCGGTGATCGGGACGCCGAGCGCATCCTCGACCGCGTTCAGGAACGCCTGCTGGGCAGGGTGGATGCGCGCCGGCCACTGGTAGCTTCCGACCTGCGTCACGGCCCGGGCGAGAGTGGTGACGGCATTGTCGGCGTTTCGCATCGACCCGTGCCCCGCCGTCCCCTCGGCGATCAGATCCAGCCAGGCCAGGCCCTTCTCGGCTGTCTGGAGCAGATACAGCCGAAGGTCGTCGCGGACCGTGACCGAGAAGCCGCCGACTTCGCCGATGGCCTCGGTGCAGTCGGCGATCAGGTCGGGACGGTGCTCGACCAGCCACTGCGCGCCCAGCCCGCTGCCGGCCTCCTCGTCAGCGGTGAACACCAGACGGATCGGGCGCCGTGGAGGGCGACCGGTGCGGACCCGATCCCGCACCACCGACAGGACCATGGCGTCGAAATCCTTCATATCGACCGCGCCGCGACCCCAGACGAACCCGTCGGCGATCTCCCCCGAGAAGGGGTCGACCGTCCAGTCCGACGCAATCGCGGGGACCACGTCGGTGTGGCCGTGGATCAGCAGCGGTGGGAGTGAGGAGTCACAACCGGGCGGCTCCCAGTGCGCGACCAGGCTTGTGCGGGAAGGCTCTGGCTCCAACAGGAGGCTCTCGATCCCCACGTCGGCGAGCTTCTCAGCGAGGTACTCGGCCGCACCTCGTTCGCCCGCACTCCCATCGGGCCCGAAGTTGGAGGTGTCGATCCGGATGAGGTCACTGCAGAAGGCGGCGACGTCGGCATCGGGGCGCGGCTGACTGGTCATGCCGGAATCCTGACCGATCCCGCTCCCCCGGAACCAGCCCCCACGCTCTCGAGCGGCTCGTTTCGCCAACCGAGGGGCTGGATTGCTATAGTTCCTGGCTGTCCGGCTTGCCGGACTCACCCAGGTCCGGGTGGCGGAATAGGTAGACGCGCTAGCTTGAGGTGCTAGTGCCCGTAAAGGGCGTGGAGGTTCAAGTCCTCTCTCGGACACTCACTCGGCTCAGCGTTTCCCCT
>CAZPCM010000127.1:0-7455 GCA_964585085.1 uncultured Propionibacteriaceae bacterium | reverse complement strand
CGGACGCGGCGCAGCCTGCTGCGCGGGTGGGGCCTCCGCCGGACGCGGCGCAGCCGTCTCGGCGGGCAGTCGCATCCGATGCATGAGCCAGGCGTCGGGGTCCTTTCCCGCGCCGGTGTGGATCAGCGCGAACTTCGCCGGTCCGCCCAGCCCGCCCCCCGGCCGTCCGTGCAGGGTGACGATGATCTCCTTGCCGTCGCGCCATTTCTCCGCCTCGTAGCGTCCGGCGTCCCAGATGCGCACCTCGCCGGCGCCGTACTCCCCGGCCGGGATCGTCCCTTCGAAGGTGCCGTAGGCGAGTGGATGGTCCTCAGTCTGGACGGCCAGGTGGTTGGCCCCCGGATCGGTGGGCGGACCCTTGGGGACAGCCCAGCTGACCAGGACGCCGTCCCGCTCCAGCCGCACGTCGTAGTGCAACCGACGGGCGTGGTGCTCCTGAACCACGAAGGACCGTCCCGCCACTGCACCGACGCCGGCTCCGGGGCCGGGGACGGGCTCCGGAGTCCGGGACGGGTCGCGCATGCCGCGGTAGGTCGCCAACCGGTCGGAGCCGGCTTGGGGCAACACCGGGGCGAGCAGGTCCCCCAGCGTGCCGATCCGCTCAACCACCTCGGCGAACTCAAGCTGCCGCAGATCCGCCGACTCCAACTCGGCCCAAGTCCGCGGCGCCGCGACGGTGGGACGGGGCCAGCCGCGCAGCGAGTAGGGCGACACGGTCGTCTTGGCGGCGTTGTTCTGGCTCCAGTCGAGGAACACCTTGCCGGACCGGTCGGCTCGGGCCATCACCGCAGTCACCCGCTCCCGGTGCTCGGCCTGCAACGTCAGCGCGAGCTGCCGGGCCAGGTCGGCGGCTTCGGCAGACGTCCGCTCTCCGGCCAGGCGCGCGTAAAGGTGGATGCCCTTGCTGCCGGAGGTCACCGGCAGCGCGTCCAGGCCGACCTGGCCGAGCAGGTCGCGGGCCCACCGGGCGACCTCGGCGCACTCGGCCAGGCTGACGCCGGCTCCGGGGTCGAGGTCGAGCACCAGCCGGTCCGGGGGGAGAACCGCGCCGGCGTCGTCGAAGCGCCACTGCGGAACGTGGATCTCCAGGACGGCCAGTTGGCCCAGCCAGGCCAGCGTCGCCACGTCGTTCACCACCGGGTAGTCGTTGCCGTGGTCGCCGTGCTGGAGGGGGAACCTGGCCACCCACTCGGGGGTGCCGCGCGGCAGGTTCTTGGCGAAGAACGCCTGGCCCGGCTGCTCGGCGGTCCCGACCCCGTCCGGCCAGCGCTTGCGGGTGACCGGACGCTGCCGCAGGTGCGGCAGCAGCGCGTCCGCGACCTCGACGAAGTACGCGATGACCTCGGCCTTCGTCGTGCCCGTCTCGGGGTAGAGCACCTTGTCGAGACTGGAGAACCTGATCAGCCGGCCACCCACCGGCAGCGACTGGTCGGCGGCATCGGAGCTCATGACGAACTAGACCAGCAACCGGTTCTTCAACGCCGTCAGCGTGGTGGACGGGACACCGCAGCCCACGGCGAGGTAGTTGCGCACGCTGCCGTAGGAGGCCTTGGCCTGGTCGAGCCCGGCCTGCAGGTACCGCGCCTTCACCGAGGTCAGCGAGCCGTTGTGGTCGTTGGACTTCAGGTATTCGGCGAAGACCGTCTTCGAACTCACGCCCAACGTGAGGTGGATCATCGCCGTCAGCCACCCCGTCCGGTCGTTGCCGGCGGCGCAGTGGTACATGACCGGGTCCTTGGCGGCGGCGATCTCGGCGAGCGCCACCCCGACGGAGGCGCGGTTCTCGCCGCTGGTCACGTAGTTGCGGTACATCGCCTCCTTCTCCTCGTCGGTGCGGGCGGCGAGGTTACGCATCCTGGCGGGGACCGTCCGGATGCCCGGGACAGTGACATCGGTCCCCCCCAGGCTGATGATCGTGTCGATCCACAGCGTCTGAAGCACGAACCGCGAGAACGACGGCAGCCCCCCGATCTGAGGGCAACGAAAGACGAGCCGCCGACGCATCCGCTTGGTCCCTGCGACCACCCCAGCATCCTCACCCGCCGCGTCCCGGAAGTTGTCGGCACCCGGCAGGTGGATCGTCCGCGAACCTGGGATCGCGTACCCGCCGTGCGAGGACGACCACCACACCTGCGAACCGGCGTTGAGTGTCCATTGGGTGTAGCAGTTGGCGTAGTCGGGGGACTTGGTCTCGATCAGGAGCGGGAAGCCCATGGCCTTGGTCCCGCCGCCGGCCAGGAAGGTCTCGCGGAGCTTGCCCATGATGACCGCCGGGCCACCCTTGGTCGTGTAGTACATCGTGCCGCGTCGGAACTCCTGGCTGAGGCCGCCGGTGATGTTCCTGGCCGGAGCCAGCGGCACGCCGAGCGCACCTCGGTGGGCGCTCCACAGCACCGCCAGGCGAGGGTCGACACCCTGGGCGAACGCCGCTTCCGGGACCGAGACCAGCGGCACCAGGCCGAGGCCGAGCGCCGCCGAGCCGCGTAGTAGCGTGCGGCGGCTGAGAGAAGAGGTGGCGTTCATGGCCGGCTCCAGGTGGACGGGGGTCGTCATCTGCCCACTTTCGCCCCCAAGGCACCGCTGCGGCAAGGGGAAACGCTCATACCCTCAGGCGAAGGTCGAACACCGTCCGCCTCACTCGACGTAGATGCTCCCGCCGATGAACTCCCGGAGGATCGAGTTGAACGGGACGCGGTCGACCGGCGCGGGCTCGAAGAAGGTCAGCAGGTTCAACAGCCGGTCCCGGGTGTCGGCGTGTGGACTGTCGTCACCGATCTTGGCCAGCGCCTCCTCGGCGATCCGGCGCATGGCGTTCAACTCGTACATCATGCTCGAGTTGAACATCACGTCGGCGTCCTCCTGGAACCGGAAGATGTTGTCGTACTCGCCCCGCCGGACGCTGGCCCACTGGCCGATCGTCACCTCCGGGGAGATGCCGCGGTACTTGTCGTCGCGGACGATGCGCCGCAGGAGACGGATCTCGGTGGTGGGCACCCGGTTCATCAGGTCGATGTTCAGGCCGCCGAGAGCGCTCACGTAGACCTTGAACGCGAGGTTCCGATGGACGGCTTCGAGAAGGATGGGATTCAGGGCGTGGATACCCTCGATGACCAGGATCTCCGACGCCCCGATATGCACCCGCCGGGTGCGGTCCTGGCGACGTCCGGCCACGAAGTCGAACAGCGGCGTGTCGACCGCCTTTCCGTCCACGAGTTCCCGGAGTTGGCGGGTGAGCAGCCTCAGGTCGAGCGCTTCGATGGTGTCGAAGTTGTAGCGCCCGTCGGCGTCCAGGGGGGTCTGCTCGCGGTTGACGAAGTAGTTGTCCAGCGAGAGCGACACCGGTCGCAACCCGTTGACCTCCAGCTGGGTGGACAGCCGCTGCGCGGTGGAGGTCTTTCCCGAGGATGTCGGCCCCGAGATCAGCAGGACGCGCAACGCCCGCCGCTGCTGCAGGATCGAGTCGGCGATGTCGGCCAACTGCTTCTCGTGGAGGGCCTCGGCCATGCCGAGCAGCTTGAGCGAGCGTCCCGAGCGGATGTAGGCGTTCACGTCGGCGACGATCTCGACGTTGACCCGATCCAACCAGGCCTGGTTGGCCTCGTAGGCCCCGGACAGCCGGGTCGGCGGGATGAGCGGGCGGTTGGCACCCTTGTTCACGTCCCCGAAGTCGATGATGAACCCGTGGGAGAAGGGGATGACCTCGAACGGCTCGACCTGCGTGACGTCGGTGAGCGCCGGGTACACCACCCGTTCGACCAGGTCACCCACCTGGTAGACGTAGTAGCCGCCATCCCGGCGAAGGAAGGTGATCTGCCCTCGATCGGCCACCCACTGCTTGAGGCGGGCGTCGATCTGGGCCACCTCGCGGGTGGACAGGGCCGAGCCCACCAGGTTGCAGAAGACCCCCTCGAGGATGGAATAGGCGGTCTTCAACCGCTCGTTGGGGAACAGGTCGCGGATGACCTTGATCAGGCCCAGCTTCACCGTCTGGCGTCCCTGCCGCAGGTGCGTCTCGCTCATCATCCCTCCGCTGGTCGGCGCTGCCGTTGTCCTCAGTATCCGGCCGCGAGACGCCCCGCGCACGGGGAACCGGTGCCGGGACCAGTTCTGCCCGCGCACCAATTCCCTCACTCGATGCTCGAAAACAGTCGCTTGGGGCCCGTGGAGACATCGAGTGTGAGTTTTTGTGCGGGGCACCCGAGTGACTAGCCCTCCAACTCCGCCAGGATCAGCGGGAACACGTCACGGTGGGCGTCCTTGCCGAAGAAGACGTCCAGGTGGCCGTAACCCGGCAGCACGTGAAGGGAGTCCCGGCCCGGCCGATGGTGCGACAGGAAGTCGAAGGTGCGCTGCTGGCTCTCAGGCAGGAAGCACCGGTTGTCCGCCCCGGCGAACAGCGCGAACCTGGCCGTCGTCGCGGGCGCCTTGTCGGCGTAGCGGGAGAGCAGCCCCGGCCGCTTCGACACCGAAACCAGCTGACCGGCCTTCACACAGGCGGCCATCTGGGCGAAGAAGCTCATCGGGACCTCGGCGAACTCGCCACGAATCCACTCGTGCGTGGCCTCATTGAGGTTCTCGTGCGACCACAGGGCTGGCCGCCCGGACCCATAGGTGAAGCTGACCATCCGGCAGACCGGGTTGTCGCATTCCCAGTGGCTGGCCATCACGACGCGCCTGGCCACCCGCGAGAACGGTGTGGTCGGTCCGTCCCCCCAGGCCGGGTTCAGGTACGGGGTGAGCTGTTGCATGGCCGGACGCAGCACGCCGATCTTGAACCGGGCGAACGGCGGGATCACCGGGTGCAATGACACGGCGTTGCTGACGATCACGTCCACGGCCGGCACCAGCCCGGCGACCGCGCTCATGCAGAACGAGGTGGAGCCCTGGCAGTGCACGATCGCCTTCATCGTGGTAGCCCCGGTCTGCTCCAGCACCTGGCGGACGGCGGCCGGGTGGTCGTAGGCCGCCGCGTCGTCCAGCGTCCATGGCACAGGGTCGAGGTCGATCGAGGCGCGCCAGTTCAGCAGCCACACGTCCCAGCCCTCGTCCACCAGGGCGTCGACGAGGGTGCGCTCCACCGGCGGACGAAACAGTTCGGCGCGGACCCCGGCGCCATGGACGAGCATCACCGGACCCTTGGTGGGCTCCGCCGCGCCGCGGACGCGGAGGAGCGTCAACGGCAGGCCGTCGTCGGCGCGGAAGAAGTGCGTGTCATTGCGCTGCCGCGACCTGGTCGGTGCCGCCCCGGCCCCAGAGCGGGTCATGGTGTCCTCCTCGGAGCCGGGGCCAGGTACACGTCGCGGAGCGACCGGCCGAAGAAGGCCCCGAAGCCGGCCAGTGAGCGCACCGGACCCTGTCCGGACGCCCGGAAGGTGGTCAACTGCCGGGCGAAGTCGCGGGGCAGGATCCGCAGCACACCCGCGCCGATCACCTCGCCGTCGGCATCGGGCGCGACGTGGCCGCGCAGCAGGGTGATGTAGAGGGTCGAGGTGTCACGCCACAGGTCGAGCCCCGGGTCGTCGCGGACCACCTTGACGCCGGTCAGCGTCACGTCGGCACCCCCCAGATCCCGCAGCCACAAGCGGTAACGCATCTCGCGCGTGGCCGCGTCCGCCGTTGGGACGAATAGGTTGAACCAGCCGCGCTCCACTGGAAGCCGTCCGCCGAGAAGCTCACAACGGACCGTCCCGACCGCCGTCCCGGGGTGGTCACCGGCCTCGACGAACCGCTCCACGTCGGGGACCTCGATGGTCAACTCGAAGGCGAACCGGTGTCCGAGCAGGCGTCCCTGCGTCCACCCTTCGACCGGATCGGTCTCGCCGAGGGCCAGGTAGCCCTTCATCTGCTCGGTGAACCGGACGCTGCGCCCCCGCTCGGGTGGCGCAGCCGGCTCGGCCGCGTCCGCCTCGTCCCGCAGGATCGGACGCGAGGCCCGCGGGCGCTCCAGCAGGTGCTCCACCGTCCGATCGGCCAGGGCGGCGATGGTGAAGGCCGGGTTGGGGCCGACCGGTCCAGGCATCTGCGAACCGTCCACGACGAAGAGGCCCGGATGGCCGAACGCCTCGCCGTAGGCGTCGACGACCCCCTCGTGGACGTGCCGTCCCATCGGCGCCCCGCCTAGGGGATGGACGGTGACCACGCGCTTCGTCCACCACAACGGGCTGTCGTGGTAGCTACCGCCCAGCACGTCGGAGATTTCGCGCATGGTCTCGCGCATCGCCGAGAAGTACTCCATCGAGGTGGCCGAGGTCCAGGCCACGTCGAGTTCGCCATCGCGCAGGACGATCCGTCCGTCGGCGACGTCGCGTCCCATACCGAGCATCGGCAGCGAACTGCTGCCGAGCAGTCCTTTGCCGACCAGGCGGGCCACCTCGGCCGAGATCGTCGACTCGTAGTGGCTGCCGAACCGGTGCTTGAGCAGGTCCCGGACCACGCCCGCCGTCCGCTGCATCGACGAGCCGACCTGGGTGGTCTCGATCAGCCAGTTCGCGAACTCGGGGAATCCCGCCTCCTGGACGTAGTAGCCGCGGCCCCCGCCGCCGCCGTCGAGGGCGTCGGGGACGCGGATCGCGGTGGTGATGACCGGGCCGTGGCTGCCGTCGATGAGCCGCACCGCGCCGGCCGGTGTTTCGGTGCGGGCACCCATGCAGAAGGTGAGCAGGTCGCCGTTCCCGCTGAACCGCGTCCCGACCGCCCGGCCCAGCGCGGGCAGGTTCACCCGGTTGCGAAGCAGCAGCGAGGTCGTCCCCAACGTGCCGGCGGCCAGGAACAGGGTGGCGCAGCGCACCCGGCGGGTCGTTCGCGGCCGGACGCCGGTGCCGTCGGGATCATCGCCGTAGCGGGTGTAGGTCACCTCGTACCCGCCGCCGTCCAAGGGCGCGATCCCGGTGACCTCGCACAGGGTCCGGATGTCGGCGCCGTGGTGCTTCGCCGCGGACAGGTAGGTGTGGTCGAGGGTGTTCTTGGCGCCCTCGTTGCAGCCGATGTCACACTCCCCGCAGAGCCGGCAGGTCAGGCGGGTCAGGCCGTGGAGGTTGCCGTACTCCGGCTCGGGGATCACCTGCTTGGGCGCCGGCTCCCCGCCGGGCGCGGCGAAGGTGATCGCCAGCGGCGGCGCGAAGGACGGCAGGCCGAGCCGCACCGCCGCTTCGCGCAGAGCCTTCGCCTTCGGCAGGTCCGGGTAGGGCGAGGGAGTCGGGGTCAACATCTGGGCCACCGCGTCGTAGTGCACGTCGAGGTCGTCCCGGCTGATCGGCCAGTGCTCGTAGCCGCCACCGGGCAGTGGGGAGTCGTGGACGAACCAGTGCTCGTCCTTGCGCAGCAGGACGTTGGCGTAGATCAACGACCCGCCGCCCAGGCCGGAAGACACGATCGCCTCAAGCTTGCGGAACGACCGGACGTCGAAGAGCCCGAACAACTCGTCCTTGGGTTCCCAGAACGCCCGGCTCATCTCGT
>CAZPCM010000126.1:0-7531 GCA_964585085.1 uncultured Propionibacteriaceae bacterium | reverse complement strand
ACCCGTTCGCCATGCTGCCGTTCTGCGGCTACAACATGGCCGACTACTGGGCGCATTGGCTCAAGATGGGCCTGACGCTGGGCGACAAGGCCCCGCGCATCTTCCAGGTCAACTGGTTCCGCAAGGACGACGATGGCCACTGGCTGTGGCCCGGGTTCGGCGAGAACTCGCGCCCGATCGAGTGGGCGCTGCGCCGGGTCAACGGCGAAGTGGGCGCTCAGGACGCGATCTCGGGACGCCTGCCCTTGCCCGGCGACCTCAACACCGCCGGCCTGGAGATCAGCGACGCTGATCTGGAACACCTGTTCGCTCTGGATCCGGACGCCTGGGACACCGAGGCCGCCCTCACCGAGGAGTACTTCACCCAGTTCGGCGACAAGACCCCCAAGGAATTGCACGACGAACTGTGGCTGCTGCGGGAGCGGATCGGGAAGGTGCGCGGAGAAGCTTCGACCGAGTGAGGAACCGCGAAGGGCCGGATGGATCGGAATCCATCCGGCCCTTCGCGTCGGCGGAGGTGCGGGGATTTGAACCCCGGAGAGGGTTGAAGCCCTCAACCCGCTTAGCAGGCGGGCGCCATAGACCTGACTAGGCGACACCTCCCTTGCCGACGGCAAGCGTACCGGCCCGCGGACAAGGCGGCAAAGCGGCCTCGCCCGGGAAGCACGGGTCGACGGACGCCGTCCCGGCCCGACTCCGGCACCGGCCGCCTTGGACTTCCGGCACCGCCGAGGCTCGACTCAGGCGTCGCCACGGAGCCCGACTCGGGCACCGGCCGACATGGACTCCCGGCGCCACGGGGCCCGACTCCGGCGTCGCCACGGCGGCCTCCGATCACCTCGCCGACACCCGATCGAACCCGCTCTCAGAGCTCCCCCGAGGCCCTTGTCAAGCCCACCGCGCCTCGTAGCGTAGAATTCTATGAGAACAACAGGTGAGGAACTGCTGCATGACCTTGGATCACGAACCCCCCACGAGTTCGTCCGACCCCAGATCCGGCGCTCCGCGTCGGCTCGCGGAGACCCCCCCGGTAGCCACCGCCAGGCGAGCCCGAAGGTCCGCCGGAGACCGGCGCACCTTCGGACAGGCCATGGGTTGGACTGTCCTGGGCGCCATCTTCCCCGGCCTGGGCCTCTGGAGGTCCGGGCGCCGCGTGACCGGCGGCTTGGTGATGGGCCTGTGGGCAGCTCTGCTGGGAGGACTCGCCTACCTCGCGGTGGCCCGCCGGTCCTTGCTGACCTCGCTCGCCACCAACCCCACGATCCTGACCGGTGCCGCGATCGGGCTGGTCGTCCTGGCCGTCGCCTGGGTGGCCGTGATCGGCACCAGCCACCTGGCGCTGCGTCCGGCCCAGCCCACGCTCGGGCAGCGCCTTGCCGGGTCCACCCTGGTCGGGGTGCTGTCACTGGCTGTCGCGGCGCCCATGGCGCTGGGCGCCAACCTCGCCTACACCTCGGCGGACTTCCTGTCCTCGGTGTTCGCCGACAGCGACGACCACAGCGCGACCCTGCCCACCATGGACACCGTGGATCCGTGGGCCAACAAGCCGCGGCTCAACGTGCTGGTGCTCGGCGGCGACTCCGGCTACAGCCGGAACGCGTCCCTGGGCGTCCGGACTGACACGGTGATCCTGGCCTCCATCGACACCAAGACCGGCGCAACCACCCTGCTGTCGCTGCCGCGCAACGCCTCTCACATGCCGTTCCCGGCGGACTCGCCGCTTCATGAGCGCTTTCCGAACGGCTTCTACGACGGCTCCAACCCGGCCAACGCCGAGTACTTCCTCAACGCGATGTACCGCAACCTGCCCAACCAGGTATCCAAGGACATTCTCGGCAAGACCAAGAACCTGAGCGCCGACGCGCTGAAGCTCTCCGTCGGCGAGGCGCTCGGCCTCAAGGTCGACTACTACGTCCTGGTCAACATGGACGGGTTCAAGGACTTCATCAACGCCCTCGGCGGAATCACCCTGAACGTGAACTTCCGCATCCCGATCGGCGGGCAGACTGACAAGGGCATCCCGCCGGACGACTGGATCGAGATCGGCCCCGACCAGCACCTCAGTGGGCGAAAGGCCTTGTGGTACGCACGTGGGCGGTGGGGCCTCGACGACTACAGCCGGATGGAGCGGCAACGCTGCGTGATCAATGCGGTCGTGCAGCAGGCCCAGCCGGCCACTGTGCTGGCCAACTACCAGGCCATCGCGGCGGCGGGCGAGAAGACCATCATCACCGACGTCCCCCGGTCCGCCCTCCCCGCACTGCTCGACCTGGCGATCAAGGTCAAGCAGACCAAGCTGCGCAGCGTCGTCTTCAAGCCCGGCGTCGCCGGCTTCAGCAGCGCCCACCCCAACTGGGTCGCTGTGCGGGCCCGTGTCCAGGCGGCCCTCAAGGAGACCGAGAAGGGGATCGAATCGGCCTCCCCCTCGCCCACGGCGTCGGCATCCTCGACCGCCACGGCGAAGCCGTCGAAGTCCGCCACCGCGAAACCGTCGAAGACACCCTCGGCCAAGAGCGACGACCTCGACGAGTTCTGCGGGTTCCACCCGGTCAGCTGACCCCGGCGTCCGACTCTCGGCACACCGGCCGCCGAGGGTCGGGCGGGCCCCACACTGTGACGAATTCGCCGTCCACGACGAAAGACTCACAGCTTGCCAACCACAGGCGCGGGATACAGTCCGCACGCGCACAGACTGTGGCGATTTCGCCGTGGTCGACGAATCTCCCCCAGTCTGTGGCGGCCGGGACGGGCAGTCCAGGACCACGCGAGCAGTCCAGGGCCACTGGAGGACCGATCAGCGCAGGAACAGAGTCCGCAACCGCCGGGTGGTGAACAGGACGCCGAGTGCCGACATCGCCAGGAAATAGGCCAGGTGGACGCCGGTGCCGGGCGTGAAGACGCCCACCGACAGTTGGCGCATCAATTCGACCCCGTGCCACAGCGGCAGGGCCATGATCGCCCACTGCACGGCCTCGGGGTAGATCGTGATCGGGTACAGCGTGGCCGAGAACATGAACATCGGCAGCAACGCCAGATTGATCAGGTCCATCTGCTGGAAGCTGGTGAAATAGCTGGTGAGCGCCATCCCGAAGGACGCGAACCCGAGCGCGATCAGCAGCGCGACAGGGATCATCGCCAGCGACCACCAGGAGGTGGCCAGGCCCATCACCACCATCACGGCCGTGAAGCCCAGGGCGTACAGGAAGCCCCGGAACAGGGCCATGAAGATCTCGCCGACCGCGACATCGAGCGGACCGAGCGACGTGGCCAGCATGGCCTGGTAGAGCCGGGCGAACCTCAGCTTGAAGAACACGTTCCACGTGGAGTCGTAGATCGCTCCGTTCATGGCCGAGGTCGCCAGCAGGGCGGGCGCGATATAGGCCGCGTAGCTGATCGGCGTGCCGCCGGGCCCGGTCACCTGGCCGACCAGAGCGCCCATGCCGATGCCCATGCTGAGCAGGTAGAACACTGGCTCGAAGAACCCCGACACGATGATGGCCCAGTTCTGGTTGCGGATCACCTTGAAGCCGCGTTCGATGACCGCACCGGCGTTGCCGGAGGAGTGCGCCGCGACCCAGCCGCGCCGTCCGCCG
The DNA here is from genome assembly GCA_964585085.1 of uncultured Propionibacteriaceae bacterium. Taxonomy (GTDB): domain Bacteria; phylum Actinomycetota; class Actinomycetes; order Propionibacteriales; family Propionibacteriaceae; genus Propionicimonas. The sequence goes on along the minus strand of CAZPCM010000126.1, from coordinate 3,938 downwards.
TCAGGGCTCATCGGGTCAGCCTCCTCTCGAAGTTGCCGACGGCGACCACCAGTCCGGCCAGGGCGAACACGACCAGGAAGGCGATGTGCACCACGACCAGCCAACCGGGTACGGCCAGGCCCAAGCTCACCACCCGGGCCAACTGGGTTCCGTGCCACATCGGGGAGATCCAACCGATCCACTGCAACGCCGCCGGCATCGACTCCAGGGGGTAGAAGGTGCCCGCGAAGAGGAACATCGGCATCACGATGAACCGCTGAATGAAGGCGAACTGGAAGCCCTCGTTCTCAAGGGTGGCCGAGTAGGCCATCAGCGGCGTCCCGAAGGCCAGCGCCGCCAAAGCCGCGATCGGCACCATCAGCCATGACGTGGGACTGCTGCTCGCTCCGAACGCCACCAGCACCAACCAGAAGATCAGGGCCTGTGCGACCATCCGCAAGCCCACCGCCAGCGTCTCCCCGAGCGCCATCTGCGTCGGGGTGACCGGGGTGGCCTGGATGCCGAAGTAGATGCGCTGCCACTTGAAGCCGGCCATCACCGGGAAGGTCATCTCCGCCGTCGCTTCCATGACCACTGAGCTCACGCATAGCCCGGGAGCCACGAACTGCAGGTAGCCGACCCCGGCGATCCCACCGGCGGACGCGTCGACCAGCGCACCCAGCCCCATCCCCATCGCGATCAGGTAGAAGATCGGGGTGAGCACGCCGAAGCCGAGGATGCTCGTCCAGTAGGCCTTCATCGCGAAGATCCGGCGCTCGGCGTAGAGCCACCAGCCGTAACGGCGTCCGCGTCGAGCCAGGACCTCGAACGGCAGCACCCGTCCGGAGTAGGCAAGGGCGTTGGAGTCCCGCGTCTCAGTCAACGAGGCTCCTCCCGGTGAGCCGGAGGAAGACATCCTCCAGCGACGACCGGCGGACCAGGGACGTCACCGGACGCAGACCTCTGGTCATCACGGCCTCCAGCGCGCGCTCGCCGTCGGCGGCGTAGACCAGGACGCGGTCGGGCAGCACCTCAAGCCGCTCCGCAACGCCGCGCAACTCCTCGACCATCGCGGCGTTGCGTTCTGAGCCGAACCGCACTTCCAGCACCTCACGGCTGGCGTACTCCCGGATCAGGGAGGCCGGGGAGCCCTCGGCGACGATCCGTCCGTGATCCATCACGATCAGCCGGTCGCACAGCTGCTCGGCTTCGTCCATGAAGTGCGTCGTCACGATCAGGGTCACACCCTGCTCTTTGAGCCGGAACAGGCGATCCCACAGGATGTGGCGCGCCTGGGGGTCGAGCCCTGTGGTCGGCTCGTCCAGGAGCAGGATCTTCGGTTCGTTGACCAGCCCGCGCGCGATCGTCAGCCGCCGCTTCATACCGCCGGACAGGCTGTCCACCTTCGCGTCCGCCTTGTCGGTGAGTTGGGCGAACTCCAGCAGCTCGGCGGCTTTGGGACGCAGGTAGGCGTACGGCAGACCGAAGTAGCGGCCGTAGGTGATCAGGTTCTCCCGCACCCGCAGTTCCTCGTCCAGGTTGTCCTGCTGTGGGATGACCCCGAGCTGCGCCCGGACCTCGGGGCCGTGGGTCTCAGGGTCGAGCCCGTTGACCCGCAGGGTCCCCGAGGTGCGCAGCGACGTCCCGCCGATCATGCGCATGGTGGTCGACTTGCCGGCACCGTTGGGTCCGAGCAGCCCGAAGGACTCCCCTTCCTCCACCGCGAAGGAGATGGCATCCACCGCGACGAGGTCGCCATAGGTCTTGGTGAGGTCCGCGGCTTCGATGACAGGCATCCGGCCAACCTAACAAGACGGCCCGACACATGACCAGCGGTGCGAAGCGGAGGGGTGGCCCTTCGTCAGGCTCACGGACCGCCCTGCCTCAGCTCGGGGACCGCCCTGCCTCAGGCTCGGGACCGACGCAGGGGCGGGCTAGCGGTTGCGGGTGTAGCGCAGGCAGTTCGGACGGCAGGCGCACTCCGTGGCGATCTGGAGAGGTGCGATCTTCCGCTGGGCACGCAGGTCGAACAGCGCAGGCACCATCCGATCCCGGATCGTGTACGGGTCGATCGTGTTGAGGTAGATCTTCGTCGCACCCTCGAACCCGGCGATCGTGGAGATCCGCCACTTCAGCATCACCCGCCAGGGCATGGCAAGTTCCATGTCGATGGGACGGTAGTGCCACTCCTCATTGCACGGGACGTGGGAGCCGGTGGCGGCATGCATGGCGTGGACCATGTCCGACATGGAACGGATCTCGTCGGGCGTGTGCTCCCACGGGTCGCAGGCCTCGGACTTGGAGTAGATCTCGATCGTCGGATAGCGGTGGCCGAAGCCGGCGAACGCGACCGCGAACTCGTTCTCGGCCAAGATGAGGTTCTTGTAGGAGGCGTAATTGACCGCCACTTCGTTGAACACGTTGAGATTGGCCCGCAGCCGCTGGGACGCAAGCTCGTGCTGGACCCCGCGCTCGTCGATGGCCACGAGCTGCTTGTGCAGATGGTCGAAGGACGCCCCCGCGGGCCGCAGCCAGTTCTGGAACACCGCGACGTAGCGGGCGTAGCGGTTGAGATCGAACAGGGACGCCACCGACTCCACGGTGAAGGACATGAACTGGGCGTGCTCCTCTACGGTCAGCGTCCCCGAGGACGCGAGCTGGGTGTTGTCGACCGCCCCGTCGATGAAGTGACGCCGGGCGACGATCACGTCGTGGCCGCCGCCGAAGAAGGCCGAACCGGCCTCCAGCTGGTCCTCGATGCTCATCGCGTCGATGTCCTCCTCGGACTTCCCGCCGGCGCGCAATTTGCGACGCACCACCGACAAGACGTGGTCGCGTCCGGCAGGGGAGTCCAGGTAGGCCCGCTTCCGGTCCCGGACGCGAACCGGCAGCTCGTAGTCGTAGTTGGCATGCCAGTAGTCGTAGGAGAGGATCTCGAAGAGGTTCGGCACCCTGCGAAACTCGGCGGTCGTGGCGAACAGGTCGGCGGCGGGCGTGCGATAGCGGGTCTCCCACGTGCCGTCGGCGTTGCGCACCACCCGGGACTTCTCCGGTGGCGTGTCGAGGTAGGAGAGCTCGCAGAACGAGCAGTACTTCCCATGTTGCGAGGGCTCGAGCGCCACGGGATCGGGCAGCACGTTCGCCATCGGACGCTTGCCGCGCCCGGCGACCGTCCAGACCTCGGTGCCGGTGAACGGGTTCAGTTGCTTGACCGTCCCGTCCTTCATCTGTGTCAGGTATTCCGGTTCCTTGATGAACGGCTGCACCATTGCACGCACCCTTCACTGAGTGTCGACATGGTCAGGCTAGACCTTGGCGCCCGGTCGCGGACCTGCCCGGCCCGGACGCGCGGGTCGTCGCGCCCGTCCTGGATCAGCCCAGGGGTCCGTCCGCTCGTCGTGGCGCCGCCAACTCATCCCTTGCCGCCAGAATCGGTGTGGTCCCGGCGGGCTCGGGCGCCTGCTGCTACGGCCGCAGGTACTCGACGCCGCCGAGGTAGGGGCGCAGGGCTTCGGGCACGTAGACCGAACCATCGGCCTGCTGGTGGTTCTCCAGCAGCATGATGATCATCCTGGTCATTGCGCACAGGGTCCCGTTGAGGGTCGCCACCGCCCGGACGCCGTCGGCGTCCCGCATCCGAATGTTGAGTCGCCGGGCCTGGAACTCGGTGCAGTTGGACGTGGAGGTGATCTCGCGGTAGCGCTCCTGGGTGGGGAGCCAGCCGTAGCAGTCGTACTTGCGGGCTGCGCTCATCCCCAGGTCACCGCTGGCAACTTCCAGAACCTGGAACGGAATCTCAAGAGCCGAGATGAACTCCTTCTCGAACCCCAGGAGCCGGCGATGCTCAGCCTCGGCCCGGTCGGGGTCGCAGTAAACGAACATCTCGACCTTGTCGAACCAGTGCACCCGGAAGATGCCCCGTGTGTCCTTGCCGGAGGAGCCGGCCTCACGCCGGTAGC
>CAZPCM010000125.1:3429-7585 GCA_964585085.1 uncultured Propionibacteriaceae bacterium | reverse complement strand
TTCAACTCCTCTCTCGCGCACCGTAAGGTGCCTCTGACGCGAAGATCCCTCTCGCGTCAGGGGTTCAGGCTGTCTGTGTTGCGGGCGTGAGTGTTACTGCCCAGCCGAGTCGTTCGAGTTGGCGGGTGGCGTTCCGCCGGGCTCGTTCGGGGTCGCGTCGTTGGTAGTAGTCGTTGCCTGGGTCGTCGTATTCGGCGCCGGTGTTGGCCATGGACCAGATCGCGTTCAGGATGGCGTGTTCGATCGCGACCAACGCTTTCTTGCCGCCGCGGCGGGCAGCGAGCCGTTTGTACTTGGCGGCCAGGAAGGTGCCGTTGCTGGCGGCGATCGACAGGGCCGCGGCACCGAGGGCGGCTTTCAGGTAGGCGTTCCCGGGCCGGGTCTTGGTCGACTTGACCCGGCCGGCGGACTCGTTGCTGCCCGGGCACACCCCGGCCCAGGAGACAAGCTGGCGGGCGGTCGGGAACACGGCGATGTTGGCGCCGGTCTCGGCGACGATGACCTCGGCTGTGGCTTGGCCGATGCCGGGGATCGTGCAGATCAGGTCGGCGAAGGCACGAAACGGGGCCATCGCCTGGTCGATGCGCTGGTCGAGTTCGGCGATCTGACGGGTGCGTTGGTCGATGGTTTCCAGGAAGATGCCGGCCAGGAATCCGTGGTGCTCATTGAATCGGCCGGTGAGCGCTTCGGTCAGGGCAGGGATCTTGGCCCGCAACCGGCGCTTGGCGAGGTCGGCGAGCGTAGCCGGGTCCCGCTGGCCGTCGATCAGGGCTTGCAGCATGAGCCGGCCGGAGACGCCGGTGATGTCGCTGGCCACGCTGGACAGTTTGATCCCGGCATCCTCCAACAACTTCTCCAGCCGTTGGATCTCACGGCCGCGTTCGCGGGTCAGCATGACCCGGGTCCGGGTCAGGTCCCGGAGCTCGCGGATGGGCGCTGGTGGCACGAACGAGGCCCGGACCAGGCCGTGCGCACCGAGTTGGGCCAGCCACGCCGCATCGGTCACGTCGGTCTTGCGTCCAGGCATGTTCTTCACGTGCCGGGCGTTGACCAGCATCATCTCGAACCCGGCATCCTCCAGCAGGTAGTAGAACGGCTTCCAGTAGTCACTGGTTGCCTCCATCACCACCAACGTGACCTGCTCAGCAACGAGATGATCACGCAGGGCCAAAACCCGGTTCGTGGTCGCACCCCAGGTCCGGACCGTCTCGACCGTCTTCCGGCGGCCAGCCCCGGCGACCCGGATACAGACCTTGGCGTCCTTCTTGGACACATCCATGCCGGCGCACCGGCTGTGGATCACCTCCATCGGCTTCTCCCTTCAACAGCGCTAACCGAAGGCGTCCGCCGCGGGGAGGGCCAAGAAGGTTCGAAGTCTGACGCTCGTGCTCAAGGCAACAATCCACGGTTCTCGTGGAGACCCTCCGCACCATGCTGACTAACAGGCTCACAGGCACCACAGAGCTAACGGCGGGATCCGCGACGAACACCACCCATCCTCCACCCCGTACCGGGCCGCCACGAGGGCGGAATCTTCCCCCACCCCAATCCGCGCGCGAAGCCGCGGCCCCGTGCTGACTAGGGCAAACACGGAATCGCGGATCCTCTCTCGCGACTGTTTCCGACTCGCGCGAAATCTCTCTGGCTAGGGCTTTAGCCCGGCACGGTGGGCCGCTTCGGGTCAGGTAAGCCCTCTCGGGGCCACCCTTGCCCCACGGAAACGGTACGCGGAAAGCCCCTCTGGCTAGGTGTGATGGTTGGGACTTTGGCTGGGACGCGGGGTCTCTGCCCCTCGTTCGCCCCACAGATGCCCCGGGTAACTGCATGGAAGCACCGCGCTGCTGTCGGCTCCGCGGTCGTCGGCGGCGTTTGTCTCGCTGATGTCCAGAGGCGCAGACCGCCGGACCTCGCTCGCTGCGTCAAGGCACATGGGCCGTCCGATGGGGGCAGCCCATGTGCCGTAGGCGCCGACCACGGCGGCTGAGGTGATCAGCTTGCGAGATGAGCTCGCACTTGGGTGAGCAGGTCGTCTGGGCTCAGCCACATGGATGGGTATTCGCCGTACCAGCGTTGGGTTCCCGATTCGTCGATGAGGACGAAGCTGTGACCGGGAAGGCCGGCGTGCATGCCCTTGCCGAGGGTGCCGTAGGCCTTGGAGACGGTGCCGTCATCGAGCAGGAATGGTGTGGTGGCGCCGTACTGGTTGGCGTCGGCAGTGATGTCGGCCTTGGTGTTCATGACGATCGGCAGGACGGTGATGCCGAGGGCGTCGAAGTCGGCTCTGCGTTTCTCGATCTCGGTCACCTGCATGATGCAGGCACCGCAGCCGGCGCCTTCGCTGAAGTACAGCAGGACGGGCTTGCCGCGCAGCTTTGACAGGGTGACGGTGTTCTCGGCGGTGGTGGGGAGGGTGAAGTCGGGCGCGGTGGTGCTGGTGGTCGCTGAGGTGGTCTGGGAGGTGAGGAGCATGCCGACGATGATGGCGACGACGGCGAGTCCGGCTGTCCAGCTGAGCCAGCGCTTCCAGTGGTTGCGGCGTTTGTCGGCTGCTGCGGCCGCCTTCTGGCGGGCATGCAGCTGGGTGAGGGCGGTGGTGGTCATGGCGTCGTCTTTCGGGCTTCAGTGGCAGGGGGTGGTTGTCGGCTCGGCTAGAGCCGGCTCGGCCTGCTCAGGGTCCGGATTGGGTGCGATGGGCTGGCGGCTTCGGCCGATGAGGGTTCCCCAGACGAAGATGCCGGCGATGGCGAGGAGTCCGGCGCCGAGGAGGGGTTCGGGGACGGGCTTGAGCCAGGTCTCGAGGTTGGCGAACCAGCCGGCGAGGGCGCCACCGGTCGCGACCTGGATCTCGGGTCCGCTCGTCATCTGGCCGGTGTTGGCGAGGTAGATGATGAAGCCGCCCATGATCGCGAACCCTGCGGCGACGAGCAGGTTGACGGTGTTGGTGGCCAGCGTCCATCCACCGAGGTGGAGCCGGACGGGTTTGGCGACGAGCGGCTTGTCGCGCAGCCCGGTGGCGTCCCAGGCCAGCGCCATCACGAACAGCGGGAACACCATTCCGAACACATACGCCAGACCGAGGCCGACGCCGCCCACCGGGCTGCCGGCCAGTGCGGACAGGGTCATGACGCCGACCAGGACGGGCGCGCAGCAGCTGGACGCAATGCCGCTGAAGACGCCGAGTGCGAAGAAGCTGGCGCCGTCGCCGCGGCTGGTGTCGGGAGCACGCAGGAAGTTCGGCAGGCTCCACATCCGTCCCGACAGGGTGAACGCGGCGAGGACGAGCATGAGGATGCCACCGGCCCAATAGAGGACGGTGTGGTACTTGGCGATCGCGGCGGCGATGAGGCTGATCCCGACGGTGATCGGGACCAGGATCGAGGCGAGCCCGGCGGCGAACAGGAAGGTAAGGGGCAGCAGTCGCCAGCGGCGGTTCTTGACCGCGCCGGCCAGGTAGCTGGGAGCGAGGAACACGATGCAGCAGGGGGCGAACAGGGCGACGCCGCCAGCAAAGAACGCGGCGAGAACTCCGCCGGTCGTCAACAGGTCACCCATGGTGGGCTCGGTTCGCGGCGCGGTGGTCGAGCAGGTGCTGGAGCTTGCGGCGGGGGAGACGGCCGGCGGAGAAGTAGGCGCCGTCGACGAGCACGAGCGGGTTCATGGTTGGCCGGTGCTCGGTGAGCAGGGCTCGCCCGGCGTCGGTGGTCGCTTCGACCAGGTCGACCCGGATGGTGGCGTCCTGTCCGGCGAGTTCCTCGAGGATCTGTTCGGCGTCGTGGCAGAAGTGGCAGCCCGGGGAGGTGACCACGGTCACCGTGGTCCGGGTCGTCGTGTCGGGGCTCATCGGTAGGTGCTCTCGCTCGGCTCTGGGTGAGGGTGGGGTTCGGGTTCCGCCGCGCCCGCGCCGAGCGTGGAGGCGAAGGGGGGCTGTGTCCAGGCGGTCGTCGGCGGGAGCTGGGTCGGCGTCGGGGAGTGGGTCGGGCGGCTAGGTGGTGACGCTGCGCCGATCGCTGCGAGGACCCACCACACGCCGACCCAGATCGCCGCGACCGTGAAGATACCGCCCAGCCACGGGATGGCCATGCCCATGCCGCCGAATCCCATCATCGTGGGCCTTCCGGAGTCGTCATGGCTCCAGCCAACACCGTCATCCCCGGCG
>CAZPCM010000125.1:0-3329 GCA_964585085.1 uncultured Propionibacteriaceae bacterium | reverse complement strand
CTGGCGATCAGCCGTGCGATCGCCGTGGGCCACGGCGGCCAGCTGACGGCCACCAGCGAAGGAGCCGGCCAGGGCTCGACGTTCGCCCTGCGCCTGCCCGCGCCGGCCGAACCTTCATCGAAACAACATCGAACCGGCTAGGAACCGGCGGGGGCGTCGCACACGCTGGGCAGCACGACAATTCGAAAGGCCTGCACCGTGCCCCGAAGCCTCAGCAGACGCGACCTGATCACCGGAAGTCTCGGCCTGGGAGCTGCCGCCCTCCTCGGCGGTTGCGCCGTCAGTACAGCAGGCTCACCGCCCACTCCGGTGAGCGTCCCGCCGACACCGGCGTTGGGCACGCCGACCGTCCGTGCCGCCCTTCGACCCGGGATGTCCCAGGTCGACCTCGGTGGGATCACCGCTAGTACCTGGTGCTACGACGGTCAGGTCCCGGGGACGCTGCTGCGGGCGAGGGCCGGCGATGTCGTGCAGGTGCAGGTCCGCAACGGCCTGCCGGTCGAGACGAGCGTCCACTGGCACGGGATCCGGCTGCACAACGCCGCCGACGGCGTGCCCGGCATCACCCAGGACCCGATCGCCGCCGGGGCGGACTACACCTACACCTTCCGGGCTCCCGACCCCGGCACCTACTTCTTTCACCCGCACAGCGGCGTCCAGATCGACCGCGGCCTGTACGCGCCCCTGATCGTCGACGACCCCGCCGAGCCCGGCGGCTACGACCACGAGTGGGTGCTCGTCCTCGACGACTGGACCGACGGCATCGGCAAGAGCCCCGACGACATCCTCGCCGCGTTCAAGGCCGAGCACGGCACCATCAGCCAGGGCATGAACCACGACATGTCCGGCATGGGCGGCATGGGTCGCTCGCCCCTGGGGGACGTCGGCGACATCACCTACCCCCACTACCTGATCAACGGACGTATCCCGGCCTCACCCCAGACCCTCACCGCGAAACCCGGCCAACGGGTCCGCATCCGGATCATCAACGCCGCCGCGGACACCCTGTTCCGCGTCGCACTCGGCGGCCACACCCTCACGGTGACCCACACGGACGGTTATCCCGTCCAGGCGCAGCAGACCAGGGCGCTCTACATCGCGCAGGGGGAGCGGGGGGACCTGCTCGTCACTCTCGCCGACGGTGTGTTCCCGCTCGTGGCGTCGGCGGAAGGCAAGCAGGGGCAGGGCCTGATCCTGGTCCGCACCGGCAGCGGAGCCAGCCCGTCGGCGACCGTCCGTCCGGCGGAACTCGACACCGACCCGCTGCTGCTGGCTGCCCTGATGCCCGCGGATGCCTCCCGGCTACGGCAGCGCGAACCGGACCAGGTCGAGCAGGTCACCCTGAACGGCCAGATGAAGCCCTACGCCTGGGGCATGAACGGCAAGACGTTCGGCTCCGACACCCCGATCCGCACCAGCGCCGGGCGCCGGGTACGCCTGCAAATGACCAACATGACGATGATGGCCCACCCGATGCACATTCACGGCCACACGTGGTCGCTGCCGGGGAACGGCGGCCTGCGCAAGGACACCGTGCTCGTGCTGCCGATGCAGACTCTCACTGCCGACCTTGAAGCGGACAACCCTGGCCGGTGGGCCTACCACTGCCACAACATCTACCACGCCGAGATCGGCATGATGACGACACTGCAGTACTAGACGTCCAGCCGGTCAGGCCGCAGGTCGAGCCGGCGCAGGAGTTGAGCGTTGAGGGCGACGACGACGGTGGAGGCCGACATCAGGATGGCGCCGATCTCCATCGGCAGGGTGATACCGATGGGGGCAAGGACGCCGGCGGCGAGCGGGACGGAGAGAAGGTTGTAGCCAGCCGCCCACCACAGGTTCTGCAGCATCTTGCGGTAACTCGCCCTCGACAGCTCGATCACCGACACGACGGTGCGGGGGTCGTCGCCGGCGAGGATTACTCCGGCCGAGGAAATGGCGACGTCGGTGCCGGCGCCGATGGCCAGGCCGACATCTGCCTGGGCGAGGGCGGGGGCGTCGTTGACGCCGTCGCCGACCATCGCGACGCGGTCACCTGCGGCCTGGAGTTCGGCGACCTTGGCCGCCTTGTCCTCTGGCCGGACCTGGGCCAGGATGGTGTCGATGCCCAGTTGGGCGGCGACCCGGTCGGCGACGGACTGGGCGTCGCCGGTGATCATGGCGACCCGGACGCCGAGCCGGTGCAGGGCGGCGACGGCTTCGGCGGACTCGGGTCGGACCTCGTCGGCCAGGCTGAGTGCCCCGACCACCTTGCCGTCGCGCAGGACGTACAGCCTGGTGAGCCCGGCGTCGTGGCTTTCGGAGCCGGTGAACGGGTCGGTCGTTCCGGCTTCGTCCAGCAGCCGGGGGCCGCCGACGCGAACCACGGCGCCGTCGACCTGCGCCGAGACGCCCAGGGCGGGTTGGGAGGTGAACCCGGTCGCGGCCGGAACCTGCAGTTGGCGGTCGTGGGCGGCGCGGACGATCGCCCGGGCGAGCGGGTGCTCACTGTCGGCCTCGGCTGCGGCCGCCAAGGCCAGTACGTCCGCCTCGGTCTGGCTGGGGACGGACTCGACCACGGTCAGGGCGGGGTGGCCCTTGGTGAGGGTGCCGGTCTTGTCGAACACGACGGTGGTGATGGTCCGCATCCGTTCGAGGGCTCCGCGGTCCTTGATCAGGACGCCGGCGTGCGCGGCGCGTTCGGTGGAGATGGCGACCACCAACGGGATCGCGAGGCCGAGGGCGTGGGGGCAGGCGATGACCAGGACGGTGACCGTGTTGGTGACCGCGGCGTCCAGGTCGCCCAGAGCTGACCAGACGACGAATGTGAGGACGGCGGCGCCAGTGGCCACGTAGAACAGAACGGCTGCGAATCGATCGGCCAGGACCTGGGCCCGGCTGGAGGACCCCTGCGCGTCGGCGACCATCCGCTGGATCCCCGCCAGGGCTGTGTCGTCGCCGACCGCGGTGACCCGGATGCGCACCGACGAATCGGTGGCCGCGGTCCCGGCCACCACCCGGTCGCCCGGTCCCCTGGCGACGGGGCGGGACTCACCGGTGATCATCGACTCGTCGACCTCGGCGTCGCCCTCGATCACCTCGCCGTCGGCGGGGATCCGACCACCGGATCGGACCAGCACCAGGTCACCGACCCGGAGGTCGCCGATCCCCACCGGGACGACGGCCCCGTCGGCGTCGATCCGTTCGGCATCGTCGGGGATCAACTCCGCCAGCGCGGCGAGCGCACCCCGGGCCTGGCCGATCGCCTTCATCTCCTGCCAGTGGCCCAACAGCATGATCGTCACCAGCGCGGCGAGCTCCCACCAGAAGTCCAGGTCGAACCAACC
>CAZPCM010000124.1:7092-7715 GCA_964585085.1 uncultured Propionibacteriaceae bacterium | reverse complement strand
TCACCTGGATGCTGCTGCACCAGTACTTCAGCTTCAACTCCCCGGTGTGGTTCAACGTGGGAACGCCGAGCCCGCAGCAGGTCAGTGCCTGCTTCATCCTCTCTGTCGACGACTCGATGGAGTCGATCTTGAACTGGTACAAGGAGGAGGGCTTCATCTTCAAGGGCGGCTCAGGAGCCGGCGTCAACCTGTCGCGCATCAGGTCTTCGAGGGAACTGCTGTCCTCCGGTGGCACGGCCTCCGGGCCGGTCTCGTTCATGCGCGGGGCTGACGCCAGCGCGGGCACCATCAAGTCCGGAGGCGCGACCCGCCGGGCCGCCAAGATGGTGGTCCTGGACGTCGATCATCCCGACATTGAGGAGTTCGTCGAAACCAAGGCGCGCGAGGAGGACAAGATCCGTGCGCTGCGTGACGCCGGCTTCGACATGGACCTGGGCGGAACCGACATCGTCAGCGTCCAATACCAGAACGCGAACAACTCCGTCCGAGTTTCCGACACCTTCATGCAGGCGGTCGAGGACGGCAGGCCGTTCAACCTGATGGCCCGCCATGAGCACCGGATCGTGGACACCATCGACGCTCGGGACCTGTTCCTCAAGATCGCCAAAGCGGCCTGGGAGTGT
>CAZPCM010000124.1:0-7082 GCA_964585085.1 uncultured Propionibacteriaceae bacterium | reverse complement strand
CGACGACACCATCAACGCCTGGCACACCAACCCCGAGTCCGGCCGGATCACCGCGTCCAACCCGTGCTCGGAGTACATGAGCCTGGACAACTCCTCATGCAACCTGGCCAGCCTGAACCTGCTGAAGTTCCTCCGCGAGGACGACACCTTCGCCACCGAGAAGTTCATCAAGGCGGTCGAACTGATCATCACCGCCATGGATATCTCCATCTGTTTCGCCGACTTCCCGACCGAATCGATCGGACGGACCACCCGCGACTACCGCCAGCTGGGCATCGGCTACGCCAACCTGGGTGCCCTGTTGATGGCGGTCGGCCGCGGCTACGACTCCGAGGCCGGGAGGTCCCTGGCGGCGACGATCACGTCCCTGATGACGTCGGTCTCCTACCGTCGCTCGGCCGAGTTGGCAGCGGTCGTCGGGCCTTACCACGGGTACGCCCGCAACGCGAGCGCGCACCAGAAGGTGATGCGCAAGCATCAGGCTGCGAACGACAACCTGAGGCCCTACAACGGCCTGGACTCCGCAGTGCAGGAGGCAGCCACCCACGAATGGGATCAGGTCGTCAAGCTCGGCGCTGAGAACGGCTTCCGCAATGCGCAGGCGTCCGTCCTCGCGCCGACCGGGACGATCGGATTCATGATGGATTGCGACACCACCGGCATCGAACCGGACTTCTCCTTGGTGAAATTCAAGAAGTTGGTCGGCGGCGGCTCCATGCAGATCGTGAACCAGACCATCCCTCGTGCCCTGGTGAAGTTGGGCTACCCCGACGAAACCGTCGAGGCGATCGTTGAATACATCTCCGAGCACGGTCATGTGGTGAACGCCCCCGGGTTGAAGTCGGAGCACTACGAGGTCTTCGACACCGCGATGGGCCAGCGCGCCATCAAGCCGATGGGCCACGTTCGGATGATGGCCGCGGTACAGCCGTTCCTGTCCGGGGCCATCTCGAAGACCGTCAATCTGCCGGAGTCGGCGACCGTGGCCGACATCGCCGACGTCTACATGCAGGGCTGGAAGCTGGGCCTGAAGGCGCTGGCGGTGTACCGGGACAACTGCAAGGTCGGGCAGCCGCTGTCGGATGCCAAGAAGAAGGCCGTCCCCGCGAACGCCAAGCCTGAGCCGGAGGTGCGCATCGAGTACCGGCCGCGCAGGCGCCGACTGCCGAAGTCGCGGGTCAGCCGAACGACCTCGTTCTCAGTGGCCGGTGCGGAAGGGTACATGACCGCCGGACAGTACGAGGACGGCGCCCTGGGTGAGGTGTTCCTGAAGCTGGGCAAGCAGGGATCCACCCTGGCCGGCGTGATGGACGCGTTCTCGATCGCGGTGTCGATCGGCCTGCAGTACGGTGTGCCGCTGGGAACCTTCGCCCAGAAGTTCACCAACTTGAAGTTCGAGCCGGCCGGGCTGACCGATGATCCCGACGTCCGGATGGCCCAGTCCATCATGGACTACATCTTCCGGCGCCTGGCCCTGGACTACCTGTCCTTCGACGAGCGGGCAGAACTGGGCATCTACACCGCGGCCGAGCGGGCCCGCTACGTCGAGACCGGTTCCTATCTCTCCCCTGAGGACGAGGATGCGTTGATCGAGTCGGAGACGTTGAAGAACGACGCCGCGGACAACCTGCGCCTCGACGGCGCCGGACCGGTCCAGCCGGCCCTGGTCGAGACCGCCGGCCTGACGACTGCGGCGCTGCTGGAGTCCCTCACCGGGATGAAGGTCGACGCTCCGCTGTGCATGACCTGCGGTACGAAGATGCGCCCCAGCGGATCCTGCTACGTGTGCGAGGGTTGCGGTTCGACCAGCGGCTGCAGCTGACCCGCACAGGATCCCGGCCGGGCTGTCGTCCGGCTGGGACCTCACCCCTGCTCGCGACTTGGATCACGGCGGACATGCGAAGGCGGGAGTCGGGCGTCGTCCGGCCGGGGCCTCGGGCCGGCTAACGAATCAGCCTTGGCCGTGGATTGGCAGCCCGACCGGTGGCGAAGATGCCCAGAGCCAGAAGCAGGACTCCGCCAGTGGAGGCAGGAGAGGCCGGATGCACGGTCATCCCTGCCTGCCACACGGCGGTGGCTCCGGCCAGCAACATCGCGAAGCCGGCCAGCGCAGCACCGAGCCTGGCCGGCACAGCGCCCAGTGGGGGAATCAAGGCCAGTTCCACCCGGCCGATCGGTGGCATGACCAATCCGACCACCACGAGGACCATCAGGACGAAGACCACCTGACTGAGCAGGACGCCTGCCGCGGACGGCCACAGCACAGCCAGGCCCCACAGGATGGAGCCGCCCAGGAGGATCGCCGGGATGTGCCACAGGTACACGGTGAAGAGCAGTGCATTCGCCAGGGCCACCGCGTCAGACAACCGGCGGGGGATCGACCGGGCCACCCCGCGACGCTGCAGGATGCCCAGGGCACTGGTCTGGGCCAGGCCGAGGACCGCGATGGCGATCGTCGCCGGCTGCACGTTCCCGATCGGGATGTCCGCCCAGCCGACCGCGGTGGGAGGGTAACCCAGTCCGAACACCAGCCAGCCGATCAAGGCCGCTGAGCCCGCAATGACAAGGGAGTTCACCCAGACCGGCCACCTGCGGAACCAGCCGCGATGGTAGGCGATGCCCCACTGGTGAGCCAACGGCCAGACGAACAACAGGTTCAGCCAGCGGATCATGTGGTCATGGGCCGCGAACGACCAGGCGTCCACCGCCAGGGTCGCCAGGACCAGCGGGATCATCGGCCTCCATCCCCAGCGGTCGTGGGCCCGGACCGCGAACGGCGCGAGGCCCACGATGACCAGGAAGACCGCGAGGAACCACAACACTTGGGCGAACTGCCGGCTCAGCGCGATCGCGGGCGCGGTGTAACCGACCCAGGCTGGCACCGTGCTGACCAGCGCGCTGACGGTCAGGTAGGAGGTCATCGGGCCGAGCATGCGACGGCAGCGCTGGACCAGGTAGTCGGCGTAACTCGTCCCGGCCTTGTTCCCCTTGTCCACGAGCACAGCGTTGGCGTACCCGGCAGCGACGAAGAAGATCGGCATGATGGTGGCCAGCCAGCTCAGCGCCCATCCCGCCGGCCCCGGCGCCCACGGTGTGATCACGATCTGCCGGCCGTCCAGGGACAACGTGTACAGCAGGGTGTGGAAGACCACCACGATCACGACCGACCCCACTCGGGCGAGGTCGATGAGGTGGTTGCGCGGGGCCGAGGGCGGTTTGCCGCCCGCAACCAGTGCCTGCTCGCTCATGACCGGGCCATCCTAGACAGGATGCTCTTGTGATCCTGCCCGCCCCCCAGACACGGGACGGTCGCTGGACGGGCCGACCCTAGGCTTGTGCCGTGCAGCAGGCCCTCAGCGGTTACCTCACCATCTGGTCGGTGATCGGGGTCGGGTGGCTGGTGGCCCACGTAGGCACCCTCACCCACACCCATCGGCGAGTGCTGTCCCACCTTGCGTTCGTGGTCGCCTCGCCGATGCTGCTCTTCTCCCTGGTCGCGAAGGCCAGCCTGGACCATCTGTTCTCCGGAACCCTGGTGGTGTCCGCGCTGGCCATCGCGATCGCTCTCGGGCTGTATCTGGTCACGGCCCGGCTCGCCTTCCGGCCGGATCTGGGGGGCTCCGTGATCGGCGCGCTGTGTTCGGCCTACACCAATGCCGGCAACCTCGGACTCCCGGTGGCCGCCTACGTGCTCGGCGACATGACCTGGATGGCGCCGATCATGTTGATCCAGGTCGGTCTTCTCCAGCCGATCGCGATGGCGATCCTCGATGTTGCGGCTGCACGCGGCACCGGGACCCGGGTGTCGTGGATCCGCTACCTCAGCCTGCCGTTCCGGAACCCGATCACGCTCGGCACCCTCGCCGGCCTGGCGGTCAACCTCTGCGGCATCGACCTGCCCCAGCCGGTGTGGGCGCCGGTGGACCTGATCGGCGCGATGGCCGTCCCGGCCATGCTGCTGGCCTTCGGCATCTCGCTGCGGCTGGATCCGCTGCCCGGCAACGGCCCGCACTCCAGGGAGCTGCTGGTCATTCAAGCGATCAAGGTGCTGGCCCATCCCCTCATCGCCTACCTCCTGGCGGCGTACGTCTTCGGCTTCCCCCTGCACGACGTGCTGGCCGTCACCGTGATCGCGGCGCTGCCGACTGCCCAGAACATCTACGTGATCGCGGGCCGGTACCACGTCCGTCCGCTGCTGGCACGGGACTCGATCTTCTGGTCGACGATCCTGTCGATACCGGTGATCGTGGCGGCCTCGACCTGGCTGCGCTGACTCGGTGGGCTAGGTTGGAGGCGGTCGCCTGCCGCGGAAGGGGGTGCCGTGACCGTCCCGATGAACCAGTTCGACCTCGACCGCACCATCGCGGACTCGTGGACCCAGTTCGCCGGTCGCCTGGCTGAGGTCATCTCGGTGATGGAGCCGGGGGGCACCTTGTCGATCGGGTCGATGGCGTCCGCCGCCGGCGGTCGATCGCCTGTCCTGCGATTCACCTGCGACCACGACATGCGGATCACCACGGAGGCCTGTTCCACCGCCGCACAGGGCGAGGACCTCCCGCTCCCCGAGGACCAGCGGCAGGCTCTGGCCGACAAGGGGTGGCTTCCGCCGGGTGGTGAGGGTGCGCCCGCCATCGCCGACCTCTGGTTCACCGCACACCAGGACGACGCCCCAGCAATCGCCGCGAGAGCGGTCGAGGCGTTGCGCGACGTGTTCGGGATCCCGCACCCGGCGTTCCTGGCGCCCGACCAGTTGGCCGACCTGCTGAATCCGCCCACCCCGCGCGAGGCCCCCCTGGACGACTATCCGGCCGGCGACCTGGTGGCCGTGGTGCCGGACTCAGCGGCCCACCTGGACTCGCTGGTCGACCGGGAGCTTGCCCGATCACTGGGGCATCAGCCGCTGCGCGACGTGGACGGCGACTTCGCCATCCGAGTGGGGTCAGCCATGGTGTTCGTCCGGATCACCACCGATGCGCGCGAGATCCTGGTGTTCTCACCACTGGTCCACGAAATAGAAGGGCGCAGCAGGGCCATGGAGGTGCTCAGCGACCTGAACACCGAGGCGCGCTACGTGAAGTTCCTGCTCATCCGCGACCGGGTGTTCGCCAGCTTCTCCGTCCTCGCCCACCCGTTCGTGCCGGCGCACCTGCACCTGGCCCTGGAGACGCTTTCGCTCGTGGCCGACCGGCTTGACGAGCACCTGGCCGCCAAGCTCAGGGGCCGGACGACGTTCGGCGAGGAGGCCTGAGCCGACGTGAGGGGGATTCGAGCCTGGAACGCGGCAGGGACGAGTGAGAGTCGGTACGGTGAGCCAAATGGACGCTGCGGGTCATTTCACCAGACTCGAGGGTGACGAGTGCCGTCACCTGCTTCGGGGTCAGCGGATCGGCCGCGTCAGCTGGGTTTCGTCACGCGGGCTTCAGGCTCTGCCAGTGACCTACCGGCTGGTGGGCGAGAACATCGTCTTCCGGACATCGCCGGACTCCATCCTGGGCGAACTGGCTCACCCGGTCGCGGTCTGCTTCCAGATCGATGACCTCGATCCAGAGACCTCAACCGGGTGGACCGTTCTGGTGCAAGGGGAGACGAGCGAGTTCGTGGCGGACCTCCCCGAGGCATCTCCCGCACCGTGGGCGCCGGGGGACCGCCAACTCACCGTCATGATCACGCCGGCCAGCTACTCCGGCCGAGCCGTATCAGCGGGCTAACACAAGGAGACAAGGCGATGCTGAAGTCGTATCAGGGACCCGCACGGGTCCTGGTGGGGTTCGACGGGTCAGACGACTCGCACCGCGCATTGGTCTACGCCATCGACGAGGCGAAGGCCAGGGAAGCTGAGTTGGTGCTCGTCCATGCGGTAGATGACACCGTGCTGAACAGTGCGTGGGGCGTCGTCTTCGATCCGGACGCGATCCGGGCCGCCGCTGCCGAGATGCTGGAGGGCGGAGTGGCGGAGGCTGTCAATGCGGGCCTCGCACGCGACCGCGTGCGCACGGACGTCGTGCTGGGGAACCCCGCGGCTGCGCTCAGCAGTCTCAGCGAACAGGCGTCGCTGATCGTGGTCGGACGCCGTTCGGTGTCCGCAGGCGAGCGGATGTTCGTCGGTTCCACCGCGGTGGGTGTCGCCGGCGCCGCCCACTGCCCGGTGATCATGGTCTCGGCCACCGGCCACGTCCACGAGCCGCGGAGCGGACTGGTCGGCGTGGCGGTGGACTCCGCCGGGCGCGGCAGCATCGCGTTGGAATGGGCGCTGCAGGAGTGCGGGCGCCGCGGCGGTTCGGTCGTAGTGCTGAGCGTCTGCAAGGCGCCGCAGAGCCGAATCTTTCACGCCGGTCATCCCACCCAGGAGCAGCAGGACGCCGCGATGGCCATCACCCGCGATCGGGTCGCCGCGATGGTCAGCCAACTGTCGACCCAATTCCCGGGCGTTCCGGTGGACATCCAGGTGTCCTACGGCACCCCTCTGGACATCCTGGTGGCAAAGACCGACGAACTCGACCTGCTGGTGCTGGAGGTGCACCCGTCCTTCCCGACGTACTCCATCGGCGGGGTCATCCGAGGGCTGATGACTCACGGCCGCTGCCCGATCGGCACCATTCGCGCCAAGGCCAGTCACGGCTCGTAGCCGACTCGTCCTCTGGCGTGGCGCCGTGACTGGCCCGACGTAAGCTGGGCTGGCCATGAACGCCCGTGACCTGCGGATCGCCTTCGACCCCGACCTGCCGATCAGCGCGGCCGTCGAGGAGATCCGGACGGCCATCGCCGCCAACCAGGTGCTGATCGTGGCGGGGGAGACCGGCTCGGGCAAGACAACGCAACTGCCGAAGATCTGCCTTCTGGCCGGGCGCCGGCGCATCGGTCACACCCAGCCTCGGCGAATCGCAGCCCGCAGCGTCGCCGAGCGGATGGCGCACGAACTCGGCGAGGACCTCGGCCGGACCGTCGGCTACCAGGTGCGCTTCACCACGCGCACCACCCGACAGACGCGTGTCAAGGTGATGACCGACGGCATCATGCTCGCCGAGATCGCCCATGACCGCGACCTGCGCCGCTACGACACGATCATCATCGACGAGGCCCAC
>CAZPCM010000123.1:0-7844 GCA_964585085.1 uncultured Propionibacteriaceae bacterium | reverse complement strand
TGATGAACAGCGGCACCTGGATCTGCAGGCCCGTCTCCACGGTGGCGGGCTTGGTACCGCCGGTGCTGCGGTCGCCCTGCAGGCCCGGCTCGGTGTAGGTCACTTCGAGTTCCACCGACGCCGGGAGGTCGATGTAGAGGGGGTTGCCCTCGTGCAGGGCGACGGTCGCGACCTGGTTCTCCAGCAGGAAGTTCTTGGCGTCACCCACGACCGCCTCGCTGAGGGCGAGTTGGTCATAGGTGGAGGTGTCCATGAAGACGTAGGCGTCGCCGTCGTGGTAGAGGTACTGCATTTCGCGCCGATCGACGTTGGCCGTGTCGACCTTGGTGTCGGAGTTGAAGGTCCTGTCGACGACCTTGCCCGTGAGCACATGCTTGAGCTTGGTGCGCACCACCGTGTTGCCCTTGCCGGGCTTGTGGTGCTGGAACCAAAGGACGGTCCACAGCTGACCGTCCAGGTCCAGGACCATGCCGTTCTTCAAATCATTGGTGGATGCCACTGCACGCCTTCCGCTCTCCTGCTGATCTCGCGACCGCTCAGTCTAGCGGCGAAGCCCATGGCCCCCTAACCTGCGACCTTCCGGGAGCGGTGCTTGAGGGCGAGGTCCTCGATCAGGTCCGCGCGCCGCTCGGCGGCGGGCAGCGAGATCGTTCGCATCCACTCAGCGACCTGCCTCGCGTCCTCACCGCCGTCGCCGCGCAGCCCGTCGATGATCGCGGACACGTCGTGCGGCATCTTGTTCTGGCTCATCTTGGCCTTGGCTTCGAGCCGGTTGATGCGGAGTTCGACGCCGACTGTGGCCCGGAGCATGCGCGTGACGAGGCCATCGGGCAGGTCAGCAAGGCGGTAGGCGGTCTCGTGGCGGGCACTGAGTCGTTCGACGAGGTCCCTGGTCCAGGTCGGGTCGTCGTGGGCGATCAGCGAGCCGTAGGCGTGGACGGTGACGTAGTTCAAGGTCGGAACGGCGCTGTCCGCCTCGGGGAACCAGGTCGGCGAGATGTAGTGGTCCGGGCCGTGCAGGATCACCAGGGCCTCGCTCCCGGTGTGCTGCCACTGGGTGTTGTTCCGGGTCACGTGGGCCAGCAGGCTGCCGTGCGGGCCTGCCGATGCGTCGTAGTGCAGCGGCAGGTAGGTCGCCGCCAGCCCGTCGGGGCCCATGGTGACGAGGTCACCTGCGACGGCTTCGGCCAGCAGCGCGCGGATCTGCGTGTCGGTCATCGAGAAGTGGCGTGGGACGTACATTCAGGATTCTCCTCGACAGAGGGCGGCGAAGGCGGCTTCCAGCAGCGGTTCTGCCGGTGCCACCAGGATGGACGGACGGGCCAAGCCCTCCAGCAGCACCAGTCGAAGCGACGAACCGCGCGACTTCTTGTCCAGGTTCATCGCCTGACGCAGCGCCGGCCAGGCGTCCGGCCGGTACCTGGTGGGAAGCCCCGCAGCGGCCAACAGGCGGCGGTGGCGGTCGACCAGGGGGCGGTCGATGAGGCCCGCCCCGTACGCCAACTCTGCGGCGAAGACCATGCCGATGCTGATCGCCTCGCCGTGCCGCATCCGATAGCCCTGGTGCCGCTCGATCGCGTGGCCCAGGGTGTGGCCGTAGTTGAGCGCCTCGCGGCCCACGTCGCGGCCCTGCGAGGTGCGTTCGCGCAGGTCTGCCGAGACCACGGCGGCCTTGACCGCCACCGCCCTGCGGATCAGACCGGCCTGGCGGGGGCTCGCCGGTGTCATCGCGTCCGCCGGGTCGGCCTCGAACTCGTCCAAGATGGCGGGGTCTGCGATGAAGCCTGCTTTGAGTATCTCGGCCAGCCCAGAACTCAGCTCACCAGCGGGAAGCGAACCGAGGAAGCTCAGGTCGCACAGCACGGTGAACGGCTCGTAGAAGACGCCCACGAGGTTCTTGCCGGCCGGCAGGTTGATCCCGGTCTTGCCCCCGACCGCGGCGTCCACCATGGCCAGCACGGTGGTGGGCATCGACACGTAGCGGACGCCGCGCAGCCAGGTCGCCGCGACGAAACCGGCCAGGTCCGTGGTCGACCCGCCGCCGAACCCGACGATGGCATCGGACCTGGTGAAGCCGGCCTCGGCCAGCCGTTCCCAGCAGTGCTGCAGCACGGCCGGCGTCTTGGCCAGCTCGGCCTCGGGGACCTGGATCGGCGTGACGTCCTGGTCAAGACCGGCGGTGATGTCGGGAAGCCGGTGAGCCAGGCTCCGGGGATGGATGATGGCAACCCGCTGGACCCCGTCGAGAAACCCCGGGAGCAGGCTGGCCGCTCCCGGGCCGATCAGCACCTGGTAAGGCTGATCGGTGAGCACGTCGATCGGTTCCCAGGTCATGTCTGCGCTCCTTGCTGGACGCCTTCGAGGACGGCGAGAACCTGGTCGACCACGGCGTCGATCCCCAGGCGGTCGGTGTCGATGCGGTGGGCGGCCACGGCCGCATACCGCGGCGCTCGCTCTCGCATCGCGAGCTCCATGGTCGCGCGGAGGCGCACCAGGGTGGGCACGCCGAGGCTCGCCAACCCCAGCCTGCGCGCTGCGTACTGGGCGGAGACATCCAGCCACACCACCGTTCGTCCGGTGAGCGCATCCCGGACAGTGGCCGATTCGACCGAGCTGCTGCTCAGGGAAAGGACAACAGGCTGCCCCAGGGCAGCCAGGGCGAGGGATTCCTCGGCGGCAAGGAAGGCGGCTTCGCCGCCGTCGGCGTAGACCTCGGCGCGTGACAGGCCGAAGCGCCGCTCCACGGCCGTGTCGAGATCGAGGTGAGGGACGCCAAGACCACGGGCGACGGCCTCGCCGACCGTGGTCTTGCCGGCTCCGGGAGCCCCCACCAGGACGAGGATCGGCAGACTCACCTGAGCTTCCGCTCAGACAGCCGATCGAGATAACCCTGGACGTTGCGGCGGGTCTCGGCCAGCGAGTCCCCGCCGAACTTGTCCAGGGCCACCTCGGCCAGGACCAGGCTCACCATCGCCTCGGCGACGACACCGGCGGCGGGCACCGCGCAGACGTCGGACCGCTGGTGATGGGCTTGGGCAGCTTCGCCCGTCGTCGTGTCGACGGTCCGCAGCGCGCGCGGGACGGTCGCGATCGGCTTCATCGCGGCGCGCACCCGCATGATCTCACCGTTGCTCATCCCACCCTCGGTGCCCCCGGAGCGGTTGGACAACCGCTCGACTCCGCCGTGGCCGGGGATCATCTCGTCGTGGGCCAGCGAGCCGCGAGTTTGGGCGAGTGCGAAACCGTCCCCGATCTCGACGCCCTTGATCGCCTGGATGCCCATCAGCGCCTGGGCCAGCTTGGCGTCCAGGCGCCGGTCCCATTGGATGTGGGATCCCAGTCCGGGAGGCAGCCCGTACGCCAGCACCTCCACCACCCCGCCGAGAGTGTCCCCGTCGCGTTTGGCGGCCTCGATCTCGTCCTGCATGGCCAGGGCGGCCGCGGGATCGAAGCAGCGCACCGGATCGGCATCGACCGCGGCGAGGTCGGCCGGAGTCGGCCGGGTGGACGGCGCGACGGTCACCGGGCCGATCGACACCACGTGGCTGAGGACCGCGATGCCGAACGCCTGGTCGAGGAAGTTGGCCGCGACCCGTCCCAGTGCCACTCGGGCTGCGGTCTCCCTCGCCGAGGCTCGTTCCAGGATCGGTCGTGCCTCGTCCAAGTCGTACTTCTGCATGCCGGCGAGATCCGCGTGGCCCGGACGGGGCCTGGTCAGCGCGGCGTTGCGGGCCTGGGCTGCCAGCGCCTCGGGGTCGACCGGGTCGGCCGACATCACGGTCTCCCACTTGGGCCATTCGGTGTTGCCGATCTGGATCGCGATCGGCGAGCCGATCGTGAGGCCGTGGCGCACGCCGGCCAGCAGCGTCACCTCGTCGGCCTCGAACTTCATCCGCGCCCCGCGCCCGGCGCCGAGGCGGCGGCGGGCAAGCGCCGCGGTGATGTCGGCGGAAGTCACACTGACGTGGGCTGGGATGCCCTCGATCATGGCGACCAGCGCCCGTCCGTGCGATTCGCCGGCGGTCAGGAACCGAAGCATGGGCGTCAGTGTGTCACGCGCTCAGGCGCACTTCTTCCGGTTCTCATCGGAGGCCTGGCACCACTGCTGGAGTTTCGCCACGCTGGCCAGGTGGCCTTCGTAGGTGTCGTTGAACTCGGTTTCGCCGGTGTCGAGGTTGACCGGCTGGAAGAACATCCACTTCCCGGCGGCGGGATTCACCGCGGCTTCCAGGGCCTTGCGGGCAGGTGACGAGATGGGACCCGGGGGCAGGCCGGTGTGCAGGTAGGTGTTGTACGGCGAGTCGGTGGCTCGTTCGGCCTGTGTCGTCCACACCGTACCGGTCTTGTTGACGGCGTAGGCGACGGTCGAGTCCATTTGCAGCTTCTGGCCGGCGGCCAGTCTGTTGTAGATGACCCGGGCCACCTTGGCCCGGTCGTCGTCGCGGAATACCTCGCGCTCGATGATGCTGGCCACGATGAGGGCGTCGTAGGCGCGGATCTTGAGCTTCTTGGCCTTGGCTTCGAAGTCGAGGTCGTCGGCCACCTTGTTGAACTGGTCGGTGGCCAATCGGATCACCTCGTTGGCGGTGGGTTTGTCGGGGAGTTCGTAGGTGTCGGGGAACAGGAACCCCTCGGCTCCGCCCTTGGCCCAGGTGGGCAGGCCGAGCTTCTTGGTGTCTTTGAGCGCCGCCTCGAGCTTCGCCTTGCTGATGCCGGAGGCCTTGCTCATCACCGTGACGTGCTGGCTGAGCCGCTGACCCTCGTTGAGCGTCATCCGGTTGTGGATGATGTTGGACGGGTCGAGCAGCATCGCCAGCGCGGTCTTGGCCGGGATCTGGGTGCGGAGTCGGTACTTGCCGGCCTGGATGCGCTTGGCGTCGGCGTTGCTGGCTGCCTCGCGGTCGAACGCCTTGGCGGTCTTGATGACGTCAGCCTCAACCAAGATGTCGGCGATCCTGGCCAGCGTGGTTCCTTTGGGGATGGTGACCTCGATGTCGGCAACCCCTTCGCCGACATAGTCCTCGGCCGTGCGGAACTGGACCCAGGCGTCGCGCGCGTTGGTGTACACGAACATGCCTCCGCCGATCAGCACGCCGAGGGAGAGCAGGACGGCGAAAGCGCCGCGGACCCGGTACCAGATCTCGTGCCCGTCCCATCGGCCGGTCGCAGGGTCTTTGAGGTCCCGGGTGAATCGGTTCGTCATCTGTCGAGGTCCTTCCTATGGCCGGTCGGATGGGCCGACCAGTTCCTCACCTGGGGGACGACCGGTGCTGCGTTCGTACCCCAGTGCCTGCTCCAAGATTGCCACGGCGGCGGCTTGGTCGATCACGGCGCGCTGCCTACGGCTGTCGCGGCCGGCCGCTGCGAGCCGCCGTGCGGCTGTGGCGGTGGTCATCCTCTCATCGACCATACGCACCGGGACACCGACCAGCTGGGCCAGGCCGGAGACGGCGTCCCGGACGTCGAGTGCGGCGAGGCCCTCCTGCCCAGCCAGCGTCCGTGGCAACCCGATGATGAGTTCCATCGGCCGGTACTCCTCCACCAGGGCGAGCAGGCGAGCTTCGGCGTCCGGTCCCCTCCGGACGGTCTCGACCGGAAAGGCCAGGAGCCCGTCGGGGTCGCTGGCCGCCACACCGATCCGGGCCTTACCCCAGTCCAGCGCCATCCGTACGCCCCTGCGCACGGGTGGGTCAGCTCCGTAGCTCGTCGACGATGGCGGCGAGGGCGTCTGCGGCTCCCTCGGGCCTGGCGCCTCCGCCCTGGGCGAGGTCGTCGCGTCCACCACCGCGTCCGCCGAGCCGTGGCGCGCCCACGGCGACCAGTGAGCCGGCTCGGGCTCCCAGAGCGCGGGCGGCGTCGGTGGTTGCCACGGTGATCACCGGCTTCGCCTCGCCGCCGATCAGGGCGACTACGCCCGGCAGTCCGCCCAGTGCCGAACGGACTTCGATCGCGAGTTGGCGCAGGTCTTCGCCTCCGACGCCGGGCAGGTGCTTGGCGATCACGTGGTAGCCCCCGACCCGGGCGGCGCTGGCCACCAGGTGCGGAACCGAGGCCAGGAGTTCGCGGCTGCGCAGCGCGGCGATCTCCTTCTCGGCGGCCTTGACCTGGACGACCAGTTTGGCGATGCGGTCGGTCAGTTGGTCGGGCTGCACTTTCAGCAGGTCGGCGAGATTGGCGACCAGCGCCCGCTCCTTGGCCAGGTGGCTGAAGGCATCGGCGGAGACGAACGCCTCGACGCGGCGGACCCCCGAGCCGACCGACGACTCTCCGAGCAGACTGAGCAGTCCGATCTGAGAGGTCCGGTCGACGTGGGTGCCACCGCACAGCTCCCGCGACCACGGTCCCGCGAACTCGACCATCCGGACGATCTCGCCGTACTTCTCTCCGAACATCGCCTGCGCGCCCAGCGCCCTGGCTTGGGCCAGGGGCATCTCGGTTGCCGTGACCGGGTGGTCGGACAGGATGGCCTCGTTGGAGATCCCCTCCAGGTCCTCGCGCATCCCGGCGGTCAGGGCCTGCTGACTGGAGAAGTCGAACCGCAGGTAGCCGGGCCGATTGTAGGAGCCGGCCTGAGCCGTGGTCGGACCAAGGATCTCGCGCAAAGCCGCGTTGATGATGTGGGTAGCGGTGTGCGCCTGGGACGAGCGGACGCGCGCCGCGGCGTCCACCTCGGCCAAGACCCGCTGGCCGGTGAACAGTTCGCCGTCGGCCACCTTGACCTTGTGCACGACGAGACCCTGGACCGGGCGCTGGACGTCGAGCACTTCCAGGGTGAGTCCGGAGGCGGTGATCAGGCCGGAGTCGGCGTCCTGGCCACCGGACTCGGCGTAGAAGGGTGTCTGGTCGAGAACCAGCTCCACCACATCGCCCGGTCGTGCCACACCAATCAGGTTGCCTTCCGACACGATCCCGCGGACCTGCGCCTCAGCGGTCAGATCGTTGTATCCGAGGAACGGCACCTCGCCCTCGGCGCGCAAGGTCCTGTAGGCCTCGGTGGCGACCGTACCCCCCTTCTTGGCTCGCGCGTCGGCCTTGGCTCGGTCCTTCTGCTCCTGCATCAACCGGCGGAACCCGGCCTCGTCGACCTCCAGCCCCTGCTCGGCGGCCATCTCCAGGGTGAGGTCGATGGGGAAGCCGTAGGTGTCGTGCAAAGCGAACGCTCGCTCACCCGACAGCACGCTCTCGTGCGATTCCTTGGCCTGGGAGACGGCCAGGTCGAAGATCTGCGACCCGGCGACCAGGGTGCGGCGGAAGGCCTCCTCCTCGGCGAAGGCGACCTCACTCACCCGGGCCCACTGCTCGCCCACCTCCGGATACGAGGCTGCCATCAGCCCATGGGTGACCGGCAGCAATTCGGGGAGCACAGGATCGTGGACTCCCAGCAGCCGCATGGCGCGAACGCTGCGCCGCAGCAGGCGCCGCAGCACGTAGCCCCGCGCCTCGTTGCCGGGGGTGACACCGTCGGTCATCAGCATCAGCGACGATCGGACGTGGTCGGCGACGACCCGCATCCGGACGTCGTTGTCGTGGTTTTCGCCGTAGCGGCGCCCGGAGAGCTCCGAGGCCTTGGCGATCACCGGGAAGACCTCGTCGATCTCGTACATGTTGTCGACACCCTGCAACAGGTAGGCCACCCGCTCCAGGCCCATCCCGGTGTCGATGTTCTTTCGCGGCAGGTCGCCCGCGATGTCGAAGTCGGCCTTGGCGCGGACGCGGGACAGTTCAGACTGCATGAAGACCAGATTCCAGATTTCCAGGAAGCGGTCCTCGTCCACGATCGGCCCGCCCTCGGGTCCGTAGGCCGGGCCGCGGTCGATGTAGATCTCGCTGCACGGGCCCCCGGG